>SLGC01000028.1 GCA_007123885.1 Bacteroidales bacterium
AAATACCATGACAGGCCTGTTGAAGATGAAAAGATCGGCCGGTGTATCGAAGCTGCCCGCCTCGCACCTTCAGCCTGCAATTCCCAGCCCTGGAAATTCATAATCGTCAATGATCCTGGTCTGAAAAATTCACTTGCGGAGCTGACAACCGGAAGACTGGTACCCATAAATCATTTTACCAGGCAGGCTCCTGTGCATATAGTCCTGGTTATGGAACAGCCGAATTTCACCTCCAAATTCGGGGAAATTGTCAAAAACAAAAAATATACCCTTATAGATGTTGGTATTGCCGCCTCCCACTTTTGTCTCCAGGCCGCCGCCGAAGGGTTGGGTACATGCATGATAGGCTGGTTTGACGAACCGGGGGTAAGAAAACTTCTTCATATCCCGAAAGGGAAAAGACCTGTTCTTATAATCACCCTGGGATATCCGGCTGGCAAAAAGAGAGAAAAGAGAAGGAAAAAGAGAGAAGATATAATAAGTTATAATACCTACTGATGAATTGCCAATGGTGACTACGCAAGACTCCCTTACGGTTGCCGGCTCCCTCACCTCACGGATTTAGCACTGCGCAATCATGGATGAGTCATAATAAATTATACTTTTGCAGTAATTATATAATAATATTGGATAAAATCGAGTCTATATTAGGTCGTTGATAGATTCCCGGCAATCTCTGATCCGGTGAAATTTATTATAACAGACCAACGATTTATAATTAAATACATTTACTTATGAAAAATATGTTTCTACTTTTTTTCCTGACTGTTTTTGTTTTATCTCCGGCATGCAGCGACGGTCTTTCGGATAACCCGCTGCTTTCAGATTTCAACACGCCTTTTGGTGCTCCCCCTTTCGATGAAATAGATGACGAGCACTTCCTGCCGGCAATTGAAGAGGCTATCAGGGTTCATAAACTTGAAATAGATGCAATAACAAATAATTCCGAACCACCTGATTTCGAAAACACCATTGTGGCATATGACAATGCCGGTGAACTGCTGGGCAGGGTCAATGCCGTTTTCGGGGGGCTCCGCGGAGCGGAGACCAATCCCCGGCTGCAGGAGATAGCGAGGGAAACAACCCCCATGCTTTCTGCCCACAGCAATTCGATCAGCATGAACGAAGAGCTGTTCAGCCGGATAGAATCTGTTTATAACCAAAGATTTGATCTGGGACTGGATGCCGAGCAGCTGAGAGTGGTTGAAATGTATTACCGTGATTTTGAAAGAAACGGCGCCACGCTTTCTGAAGATAAGCAGGAGCAGCTGAAAAAGCTTAACGAGAGGATGTCCATGCTGTCGCTTCAACTTAGCGAAAACGTGCTTGCTGAAACAAATGATTTTAAAATGATCATGGAAAGCGAAGAGGATCTTGCCGGACTGCCCCCCTCTGTAATTTCAGCTGCCTCTGAAGCAGCCGGACGTGAAGGTCAGGAAGGCAAATGGGTGATCACCCTCCATAAGCCAAGCTGGATCCCCTTTCTTCAATACTCTGAAAGAAGGGATCTTCGTGAAAAGATATATACAGCCTTTATCATGCAGGGTAACAACAACAATGATAATGACAACAAGGAACTTTTTGCCGAATTGATGCAGCTCCGGCAGCAGATGGCCCAACTGCTCGGGTTCGACAATTACGCCGACTATTTCCTTGATATACAGATGGCTCAAAACCCTGCCAATGTTTATGATTTCCTGAACCAGGTATGGGAACCCGCAGTTGCCAGGGCAACCAGGGAGCGTGATCTGAAGCAGGCAATCATCGACAGGGAAGGAGGTGATTTTAAACTGGAGGCCTGGGACTGGTGGTATTATGCGGAAAAGCTTCGCCAGGAAATGTATGAGCTTGATGATGATGAGGTAAATCCCTATTTTACAATAGAAAATGTACGGAATGGTAATTTCCTGCTTGCAAACAAGCTGTTCGGGCTGACGTTCGAGGAGCAGCCGGAGATACCTGTTTATCATGAAGAGGTGGAAGCCTTCGAAGTTTTCGACAGGGATGGATCCCATCTTGGGATACTATATATTGATCCCCATCCCCGTCCGGGCAAAAGAGGCGGCGCCTGGTGCGGCACCTACCGCAGCGGTTCATGGGATAACGGGGAAAGGGTTTCTCCCATCGTGACCATCGTAATGAATTTCAGCCGTCCCACAGGTGGTAAACCCGCTATGCTGAGCTGGGATGAAACCACCACCTATTTTCATGAATTCGGACATGCCCTGCATAATTTCTTTGCAGAAGGAAGATATAGAAGAACAGCAAGAAGTGTTCCGCGCGACTTTGTTGAGCTGCCTTCCCAGATTCTTGAAAACTGGGCCGGCGAACCTGAATTGCTGAAGGAGTATGCCATTCATTATGAAACCGGAGAACCAATACCGGATGAATTGATCAGCCGGTTACGCAGGGCAGAACATTTTAACCAGGGTTTCATGAATGTCGAATACCTTGCATCTGCTTTTCTTGACATGGACTGGCATACAGCCGATCATGAGAACATGGTTGCCGATGTAACAGGTTTTGAGGAGGAATCTATGAGGAGGATCGGCCTTCCATCAGAAATTTTACCCCGCTGGCGTACCACATATTTTGGACACATTTTCGGGACAGGTTATGCAGCAGGCTATTATGTTTATCGCTGGGCCGGGGTGCTTGATGCGGATGCGTTTATGGCTTTCAAGGATTCCGGCGACCTTTTCAACCAGGAACTCTCCGAAAGGTTCAGGAAGTATATCCTGGCAGAAAACAACCTCCGGGAAGGAATGGATGCATATGTAAGATTCAGGGGGTTTGAGCCTTCCATTGAACCCTTCCTTATCCAGAAAGGTTTACTGGAAAGAGACTGAGTTGAACAGCGACAGGCCTCGATGGATCCCTGTAAATGAGGGTGCGGTATCCCGGGCGTTGCCCCGGGTTGCCACACCTTATACCGGCCCGGTTCAGGATTTTCCGGGAAGCAACAAAATTCTCATATAATGCTGATTTTAACCGGGCAATGAAAAGTAAAATTGATAATATAATTCAACAGGAGGAATTCTCTAAAGAGGACCTGGTCAGGCTTTTAAATGCAGATGCCGGGGAAAGAAAGATCCTGTACCGGAAGGCTGCCGAAATAAAGGCAGAACATGTGGGTAAGAAGGTTTATTACCGGGGATTGATCGAATTCTCAAATATATGCGGAAAGAATTGCCATTATTGCGGTATACGTCGCGACAACCACAATCTTAAGCGTTACAACCTGGGTGATGCCGAGATATTGAAGGCAGTTGAATTTGCCTTTAAAAACAGGTATGCTTCAGTGGTACTTCAATCCGGAGAACTGGAAAGCGCAGGTTTTACCGACCGTATCGAAAAGCTGCTGCGTGAAATAAAAAAGATCAGCAACGACCAGCTCGGTATTACCATATCACTGGGAGAGCAGAAACAGGAGGTATATAAACGCTGGTTTGATGCGGGTGCACACCGCTATCTTTTAAGGATCGAAACATCCAACCCTGAATTATATAAAAAGATACATCCTGATGATACAAAGCATGACTTCAACCGCAGGATCGAATGTCTTAAAGCAATAAAGCAGACCGGCTACCAGACCGGAACCGGGATCATGGTGGGACTGCCCTTTCAGACCCTGGAGGATATAGCAGATGATATCCTGTTTATGAGGGATTTTGATATTGATATGGTGGGGCTGGGTCCTTATATTGAACATCGCGATACCCCGATGTTTGAATATAAAAACCTGCTATTGCTACCGGAGGAACGTTTTCATCTCGCCCTGAAGGTCATTGCCCTTCTGCGGATCATAATGAAAGATATTAACATAGCTGCAGCCACCGCATTGCAGGCAATCGATCCCGTGGGAAGGGAAAAAGCATTGATTGCCGGGGCCAATGTGATCATGCCGAATATCACACCCGGCAAATACAGGGATAGTTACAGGCTCTATGATAACAAACCCTGCACTGATGAAGAGGCTGAAGATTGCACCAGCTGTCTTGAAGCCAGGATCCATATGGCGGGCGATGAAATTGGCTATGGCGAATGGGGAGATTCCAAACATTTCAAGAAAAGGAAACTGCCTGACACCGGATATCCTGAATGATCCGGTAATAATATGGCTCCGATTGAATTAACATTCTTTAACATTTTCTAATAATTTAGTTTATTGAATATTATCCTGACACAGCCGTGACAAATAAAAAAGCCGGTATTCCAGGTATTTAATTTTTGGTACATTGCCGGGTTAATAAATCATTTAAAAACATTTTTCATCATGCTTAGAAAATATTTCACATTGTTATTTTTTCTGTTCATTTTCAAGATCAATGCACAGGTCGACCTTAACTATTTTCTTCCTGAAACAAATTACCATGCTGACATTCCCTCTCCCGAGGAATTCCTGGGATACCAGATAGGTGAATGGCATATGAGCCACACACTTCTGGCACAATACATGAACCTGATCGCTGAAAGATCAGGCAGGGCCATAATATATGAATATGCACGATCATACCAACATCGCCCTTTCTACCACCTGGTAATCACTTCTGAAAAAAACCATCAAAATCTCGAAGAAATAAGAAAAAACCATCTGGCGCTTACCGACCCTTCCATTTCAGCCGATATTGATGTTGGCGGTATGCCGGCAGTAGTGATGATGGGATATGGTGTTCACGGTAATGAGCAAAGCTCACATAGCGCAGTTCCTTTGGTTGCTTATTATCTCGCAGCCGGCCAGGGAGAAAAAATAGATGAGATCCTGGATAATCTTGTTATCATAATTGATCCTTCCCTTAATCCTGACGGGCAGGAGAGATTCGCAAGCTGGGTTAACCGTTATAAAAGCAGGACTTTAAACCCCGATCCCAATAATATCGAATTTCATGATGTGTGGCCCGGATCCCGCACCAACCATTACTGGTTCGACCTTAACAGGGATTGGCTGCCTGTACAACATCCTGGAAGCTATGGAAGGATAAAAGCCTACCATACATGGATGCCAAATATTAATACCGATCATCACGAATTCGGATCGGATGCTACCTTCTTCTTTCAGCCGGGTGTGCCTGAAAGGGTGAATCCGCTTACCCCGCAACGTACGGATGACCTGACCCTTGAAGTAGCAAAATATCATGCCGCAGCTTTTGACAGGATCGGGCAGCTTTATTATCTTCAGCAGGGATTTGATGATTTTTACTATGGCAAAGGTTCAACATACCCTGATATTCACGGTTCTATAGGGATACTTTTTGAACAGGCATCAACGAGAGGGCACCGCAGGGAAACTATACACGGAACTATAGATTTTGCAGAGACGATCAGGAACCAGGTTATTGTATCATTATCAACTATTGAGGCAGCCCTGGGCATGCGGGAAACACTATTGAACCATCTACGCTGGTTCTATAATACAGCTATGGAAGATGCTGCAGCAGAAAACTTCCAGGCATGGATCTTTGGCGATCCCCACGATCATGGAAAAAATTACCATCTGCTTGATATACTTTGTACACATAACATACAGGTCCATGAATTAACCGGTCCGGTAAGTCTTAACGGGGCAACCTATAATCCCGGATCCGCCTGGGTTGTGCCTGTAAACCAGCCTCAATACAGGCTGGTTGCAACAATTTTTGAAAAGGTCCTGGAATTTGAGGACAGCCTCTTTTATGATGTTTCAACATGGACAAAGCCACTGGCTTTTAATGTTCAATATGATCAGCTAACCTCCTCCCGGCAGTTTAATTCAGTAACAGGGTCCAGGGTAGAAAACCCCAAACCACCTTCCGGAAGGATAGAGGGAAACATGAGTGATAATTCCTACCTGTTCCAGTGGGATGACTATTATGCACCTAAAGCACTGTATTTCCTTCAGAACAAAGGATTAAGGACCAAGGTCGCAACCGAACCTTTTGCCATTAACAATAATGGACAAAGGATTGAATTTAATTACGGCACAATATTGATCAATGTAAAATCGCAGGATCATTCTCCCTCTGAAACATATGAACTTGTTAAAAGTGCTGCAGAATATTCAGGTATTACCATTTATCCTGTCAGTACAAGTTTTTCCCATGAAGGCATCCATCTTGGAAGCCCGAGTTTCGCCAATCTGACAAAACCGGAAATACTGATGCTGATAGGCCCCGGCACAAACAGCCGTGAAGCCGGCGAGATATGGCATCTGCTTGACCAGAGATATCATATGCCGGTAACAAAGGTTTATTCTGACAGGATAAACAGCATGGATCTGAATCGCTATAATGTTATAGTTATGTCTTCCGGAAGCTATAATACCATAAATGACACAGGCAGGGCTTCGCTTGACCGGTGGATAAGATCGGGAGGTAGTATAGTTGCTTTTGGAACGGCAAACCGCTGGCTTGCCGGGAATGATCTTGCAAACATTGAGTTCATTTCACCACCGGAACAGGAAGAACCTGACTTTCTTCCATACGGAACCCGCAGCCAGTATCAGGGCGCCCGGCGAATTTCGGGATCGATCTTTGAGACCAGGATCGATATCAGCCATCCTGTAGGATATGGATACAGGAATGAGCATCTCCCCTATTATGTTACAGGAACACTTGCGGCCAAACCGGCTTCCAGTCCGTTCGCAAACCCCCTGATGTTTGCCGAAAACGCACTTATGAGTGGTTATGTCTGGGAACACTATCTCAATCATCTGGATAATTCGGCAGCGATACTGGTAAACTCAAGAGGCAGGGGTAACATAATCTCATTCACGCACAACCCGAACTTCAGGGCTTTCTGGTTCGGGACAAACAAGCTGTTCGCCAATTCACTCTTTTTTGGCCAAATTTTATAGGATTAACCCTCTGGAAAGCAATTAGGGCCCGCCCATCACAAGGCGGGCTTTTTTTGATTGATGCACAAGGTTAAACGGCTCGGTCTATAATTCGAATACCATTTTTTTCAACTGCACCCCGTCGAGTCCGTCAAGCTCTCTTTCAAGCTTGTCCATTTCGGAAGTATCGCCAATAAGTTCAAGAAGGATCAGTCCGAGCTGGCTGCTTCCAAAATCATCAGGGGTCTCATGCAGTCCCAGGCGGGTTTTTATGCAACCTCCGAATTTTGTGAGAATTCCCTGGACTTTCCCGGCTTCCTTTACCCGGTTGGTTATAAGAACGCCAAGTATACGTATCTCTTTTTCCATTTTTAATTTGTTTTACCTGTTATATATATCAATACGCCTTAATCCAGTTCAAAAGACATAACCTGGACATTGAGTCCGCCGATTGCAGACAGTTCCTCATACAACTTGTCCCATTCAGAACTGCTTCCTTTAAGTTCCAGCAAAATAAAAGCATTACGGCTGCAAACCTCGCTGGAAAGTTCATGGAAACCAAGCCTTGTTTTGATGCAATTTGCATACTTTGTAAGAACAGCCTGTGTGCGCTGGGCCTCTTTTATCCTGTCAGTAACATTGATCCCGAGAATCCGCAATTCGTTCATTCGTATAAAGTATATTTATAATTGAGTTTTTCAATCCACAGATCATCTATGTTTTATTGACCTTCGGTCGATCTCACATGCAGTGACCTTCTCATCTGGCTAAAAAGCCAATATAAACCACAGATCCCTTTCTGATAAAACCTGACGGGATAATGCCGGCCAGGGTGAAATGACCAGCCGGGAGACGTGGATTGCCAAACTATATTAAAAATAAAGGTCACGTTTACCCTCTTTTATAAGCTTTATCCTTTCACGCACTTCGCCGATCATTTTCTGACCGTCCATCTCCTTTATATTGTCTTCGATTACAGCCCAGCCTTTTTCTGCAGTGGCGGGGGGTGCATAATCAACCAGGTATTCGGCAAGTGTAAGTATTGCATTTGGTGAACAGAAACGCTTGATGAACCCCGGTACCGAAAACTCCATGAAATGTTCACCGGTACGGCCCTTCCGGTAACAAGCCGTGCAAAATGAGGGTAGATAACCGTCTTCCAGTAATTCATCTATTATCTCATTAAGCGATCTGGGATCATTGATCTTGAACTGTTCCTTGTTCAGGTCCTGTTCCTCATTGATGGTCTCGGAATAACTGCCCAGCTCCAGTTTGGTTCCTCCATCTATCTGGGATACGCCGAATTTCATAACTTCCCTTCTTACCCTTGCATTTTCCCTTGCAGTGAGTATCATACCGGTGTAAGGTACCGCAAGCCTCAATATGGCAACCAGCCTGATGAACTCGTCATCGCTGACCATATGGCGCAGATCGGCGGAGGCGGCAGCGGCATCCTGTATACGGGGAAATGAAATGGTATGGGGACCCACCCTGTAGCAGGCCTCGAAATGGTTTGTATGCCGAACCAGTCCAAGTACCTCAAACCTCCAGTCATACAATCCGAACAGTGCACCTATGCCGACATCATCGATACCTGCCTCCTGGGCCCGGTCAAGTGCTGTGAGCCGGTAATCATAATCCGCTTTTCGGCCTGATGGATGATATCTCTTATAGGTATCCTTATGGTATGTTTCCTGGAATATCTGGTAAGTGCCTATTCCTGCATCCTTTACGATGCGGAATCCGTCAATATCCAGTGGCGCTGCATTTATATTCACCCTTCTGATCTCGCCGTTGCCCTTTTTTACTGCATATACGGTATTAACGGTATGGGCGATATAAGCAGCATCATATACAGGATGTTCACCATAAACCAGGATAAGCCGTTTCTGCCCGTTGTCTTCGAGTGCTTCTACCTCCCTGACAAGCTGTGGATCGGTAAGGGTTTGCCGTACGGCCATCCTGTTGGATACCCTGAACCCGCAATAAGTGCAGTTATTGGTGCACCTGTTACCAACATAAAGAGGAGCAAACAAAACTATCCTGTTGCCGTATACCCGTTTTTTCAATTCCCTTGCTCCCTGCTTTATCTCTTCTATAAGATCCGGTTCAGTGGCATTTATAAGCACGGCGGTTTCCCCGAGCGTAAGCCTTTTCTTGTCGAGTGACCTGGAAATAACCTCCCTTACCCTTCCGGGAGAAGATTGGGTATTGTTGATATAATTCCACAACTCATCCGGATCGATGAAGGGTTTCATTCTCTGATCCTTTATACTGCATTTTTCAGGGTAAAATTTCATTTTCAGAATGTTCGACTGGTCTCCGGTTCAACAGGTCACAATTATTAAGTATTTCATTGCCTGTTTTTCTATCTGCGAAAATAACCTAAAAAACCTTTATTGTGAAAAAATTATCAATAGATTTCTCTTTAATTTATAGTTAATTATTAAACTTTCAGGTAAGCCGTTTATTATAACTGTAATGTTTCAAATCATCCATTTGAAACATTGATGAATTCAGAAACAAAAATATCAGGCAGGAACTGCGGCGGGCAAAATAAGATAATTGCAGGCCCGGCAGGAAATTAGCGGGTTCGGGCATCTACAGGGCCCAGTCGACCGGCTGCTTTCCCTGCTTGACAAGAAGGGAATTTGCAGCAGAAAAATGGCGGCAGCCGAAAAACCCGTTGAATGCAGAAAATGGTGAAGGGTGGGCTGCCTTTAGTACATGATGCCGGTTACTGTCTATAAGTGATTCCTTTGCCCGGGCGTAACGTCCCCAGAGAAGGAATACAATGCCTTCGTAATTCTCCGAAAGTGCAGAAATGGCAGCATCGGTAAACTTTTCCCAGCCCCGGTTCTGGTGCGAACCTGCATGGTTGGCCCGGACCGTAAGAGTAGCATTGAGTAGAAGAACGCCCTGTCGTGCCCATTTTTCAAGGTTACCGTGCCCGGCTGGCACAATTCCCAGATCATCGCTGAGCTCCTTGTATATATTCTTAAGCGAAGGAGGAAGGTTAACACCATCGGGGACCGAAAAGCAGAGACCATGTGCCTGTCCGGCTCCATGATATGGATCCTGACCGAGTAATACAACCTTCACCATATCGGGGGGAGTTAGATTAAAAGCACTGAAAATCAGTCTTCCGGGAGGATAGATTTTGAATTTCACTTTTTCTTCCTGGATAAACTTTTTAAGATCCAGGAAATATAAGGACTGAAATTCCTTAATTAAAAGTTCTTTCCATTTTTCCTCAATATCGGGGTTAATACAGGCCATATCAATAGATCAATTCCTGGGTTTCTTCGCGTGCTTCCTGAAGTTCCATCATCAGATCGTAACCATTCGTATAGATCGAACCATTCCGTACCTGCTTGTGAAAATAAACTGTGGCACCTTTGCCAACGAGATCATCATTGTATTCAAATAAATGTATTTCCAGGCAGACGTCACATGATGAATTTTCGTCACCATCCGGCCGTGAAACTTTTATCATTCCACGGTAGTAAAGGTTTCCGGAAATAATATGAACGGCATAAATTCCGTCAGGCGGGATCAGTTTGGTATCCTCCTCAACCGGAAGCTTCAGGGTTGGAAAACCCATTTCCTGCAACTTCCTGTCACCCTTTTGTAAAACTCCCCCGATTTTATAGCGGTGATCGAGATAAGCATTTGCCCTCTGAATATTACCTTCCCTGAGAGCCTTCCTTATTTTTGTTGAACTGACAGTTTCATTGTCGATATCCTGCTGGGGAATTTCTTCCACTTCAAAATTAAAATATTTTCCAAGCTCGTATAAATATTCATAATCGCCTTCGCGATTGTAACCGAAATGATGATTGAATCCAACGACTACCTTTTTCGCCTTCAGTTTGCCAACAAGTATCTTTCTGATAAAATCGGCAGAACTGATCTTTGAAAATTCGGGTGTGAATT
Organism: Bacteroidales bacterium; assembly: GCA_007123885.1. Classification (GTDB taxonomy): domain Bacteria; phylum Bacteroidota; class Bacteroidia; order Bacteroidales; family PUMT01; genus PXAP01. Next base: position 10,748 of record SLGC01000028.1, read on the forward strand.
CAACAATGATAAGGTGATCCAGCCTGGTGGTTTCCAGCAGCCTTATTTTTTCTTTCTGCGAGTTTATAAGCTTCAGGTTCCTGCCCGCAGTATCGGGATATAGAACTTTCCGGGGATGGGGATGAAAAGTTATCAGCACTGATTCACCATCAACCTTGCGGGCAATTTTACGCAGCCTGTTCAGGATTGTCTTGTGGCCAACATGAACCCCGTCAAAAGACCCGGTCGTGATAACCGGGTTCCTTATATCAAATTCATGATCCAATCCGTAATATACCTGCATCTGTAGATTTTTTTAAACCGCGAAGTTAAGAAACCGAATTGTTCTTTTTAACAAAATAGGCTACTTTTTCAATAGAAGTTATCATATCATAATCTTCCAGATAAACATTCCCTGAAATATTCAGCGGAACCGAAGTGAGGTTCAATATTCCCTTTATGCCGGCAATGACGAGCGATTCAGCAACGCCGACGGCATTGTCGGGAGGAACGGTGAGGATAGCTATGTTTATATTCAATTCCTTGATCAGCTCGGGCAATCTCTGAACGGGATGGCAATGGACACCGGAAATGACTGTATTTATTTTCTGGGGATCGGTATCAAAAGTTGCCACTATGTTGAGTTTTGACCGTTTCCCCATAAAGTAACCTGTTATTGCTCTTCCAAAATTACCTACACCTATAACTGCAACATTCTGACCTTTTCTTGTGTCAAGAATAGTGCCGATCACTTTGATCAACTCATGGATATCGTATCCTTTTTTCTGGCTTGTGGAATAGCCCATAAGCATAATATCACGCCTTACCTGCACCGCAGTCAGATTAAGCATATTAGCCAGTTCATGTGAATAGATATGTGTCTTGCCGGTATTCAGGCAATTCAGCAGCATTCGCCTGTACTGGCTTAATCTTTCAATGGTTTTACCGGGTAATTTCATTGTATTTCATTTTGTTGACTATCCCATAATTTATCCGGGCATACCGGTTGGGGATTTATGATCCGCTCTCCCCCTATCGGGGGAATTCCAGTCTGAAGGTAGTGCCTTCACCAGGTTTACTTTCTACGCTTACTTTCCCCTTGTAGAGTTGTGTCAGTTTTTTAATAATAGATAATCCCAGTCCGGTGCCCGATATATGTTTTGTCTGCTCGTTTCTGATCCTTACAAATTCACCAAATAATCGAGGGATCTCAGACTCACTGATCCCAATACCGGTGTCCCTGACCGAAATTATGATCCTGTCCTGCAGGTCTTCCAGATTAACATCCACCCTTCCTCCCTCTATGTTATACTTGATAGCATTGGAAAACAGGTTATTCAAAATAATCTCGATCTCTTCATGATCGAAATTGTAGGTTATTTCCGGCGGACTGTCAAGGTAGATTTTCACATCCTTCTGGATCGAAATCGGCCCCATAGTATCAACAGACATCCTGGCAATATCTGCAACGTTCAACGGCATTACTTTTCTTTTCTTTTTTCCGGACTCTATCTTGGTAAGGTCAAGCAAATCCATGATAAGGTTGCGCATTCCCTTGACACGCAAAAGCGAGCGGTCAATTATCTTGTCGTATGCATCAAGATCATTTCCTGCCTGCCTGTCCTCCATAATGCGCAAATAACCTTCAATGGCGTTGAGCGGAGTTTTGAGTTCATGAGAAAGAACGGAGAGAAACTGAAACCTTATCTGCTTACCCTCCTTGTTCAGCTTTCTGGTCATCCGCTTTAGAAATATATGCTTTGTCACAGTTTCTATGGCTGATTTTAATTCCTGGGGAGAAAAAGGCTTGGGAATAAAATCATGTGCTCCCCGGTTGGTTGCCTGAACCGCCAGATCCAGGGATGCATAGGAGGTGATCATGAGAACGGTTGTTTCCGGGTTTTTACGTTTTATATGATCCAGTACATCTATCCCCAACATGCCAGGCAGCTTATTATCAAGAAGGATTATATCAGGTGTATAGTTTTCCAGTAAAGTAATGGCATCTTCCCCGGTATACGTCTCCTGAACGTCAAAACCGATGTCCTCATCCATAAAGGGAAAGCCAACCATATGCCGGGAGAGTATCCTGTTGATTCCCGAACAGATTCCCGGTTCATCATCCACTACGAGGATTTTCAGTTTTTCCATATCAAAACAGCTCCCTTAAAGTTTTAGTAATTTTATTATTTCCCGGTTCAACTGGTCTGCCCTGATGCCTTTTTCAATATACAGGTCGGCCTTGATCCATTTCCTGTCCTCTTCAGTGCCCACACCGAATGATATTCCTGTTTCGGCAGTAACTGCAGTTGCAATTATAACCGGCACATCCGGGAATTTCTTTTTTAACTTGTACGAAAGAATAAACCCGCTGTCTTCATTCTCCATCATCAGATCAAAAATAGCCAGATCAGGTTTTAGTGTATTCAGCAGGTCTTCAGCTTCCATCTGGCTTTCAGCAGTTATGACCCTGAAGCCGAACTGCTCGATATTGAGTTTTGTCTGGAAAAGATAATCCTCATCATCATCAACCAGCAGAATTGTTCTTGTGAATTTTTGCATCTTGTACTTATTAGAAGAATTAAACAATATTTGCAGGAAGTGAAATAATAAACCTGGTTCCTGTTTCTCCCCTGGCAGGGTCGGTGTTTGACTCGAGTTCTATCTGCCCGTTATGCATCTTGACAATACCGTATGTTGTAGCCAGTCCGAGTCCTGTGCCCTTACCTATACCCTTGGTTGTATAGAAAGGTTCGAATATTTTCTCACGGTCCTCTTCCCTGATTCCCGTACCGCTGTCTATCACCTGGAATTCGGCAATGCTGCCGTCTGATTTTATTTTGATATCTAGCTTTCCGCCATCCGGCATTGCCTCGATTGCATTTTTAAACAGGTTGGTCAGAGCCTGGATTATCTGTTCAGCATCAAGTTCGGCATTTTTCTGTGTCAGCTGTGACTTGTCAATTTCAATTTCTATGTTCCCGGGCACAATTATCGCTTCAAGGGCATTCCTCACGAGACTTTCCAGGCTGATTTCCACCGGGTTAACCTGGTTTTTCCTTGCAAAATTCAATAATCCCCCAACAATCTTCTTGCACCGGTTAGCCTGTTCCACTATCAGTTTCAGGTCTGAATAAGCCTGTGCATTCTTTGGCAGTTCTTCCAGCAGCAGGTTGGAATACATTATAACCACTCCCAGAGGATTATTCAGCTCATGCGCAATTCCGGCCGACAACTGTCCCATGCTTGCCATCTTTTCCGATTGCTTCAGAGCCTGCTGTACAGTAACCAGTTTTTCATTGGTTACTGCAAGGTCATTAATGGAATTATGCAGTTTATCGATTGTCATAGGCAGGCACATTTCAACCTCTGCAAGTCCTTCAATTATTGCAATCGCATGTTCCTCACATGTCTCATAGCCGCAGGCGCCACAATTAAGGTAATCCCTGGCATCATACTTACCCATCTTTTCCAGTTCCCTTTTTATCTGGTCGACCGAGGGTATGGGCAGGCGCTGATCATCAGGTTGAAATTCGCGTTTAAGATCTATTCTCCTGTACATCTCAATGTATCTTTCCCATTCTCCCCTGTTATGGCGGCGGATTTTCTCCTTTACATAATTAATTACCAGGCTTCTTCTTACATAATGTTTCCCTCCTTCAGACATCCCGGGCCCCATTATACATCCTTCACAACAAAGCAGTTCAAGATGATGGTCATTTATCAGTCCTGCTTCAAATTCTTTGATAGCCTCCTGAAAATCAGATCTTCCTTCAGCAACAATTATTCTTCCCTCAAAAGCATTGTCTTTAATATCAACTGTCTGCAACAATCCCCTGCTAATCGGAAAAACAGAACCTTTACCTGCCCTGGGTTCATCGAACTCTGCAGGAGTTACTCCCTGGGCGGATATATCGTTTTTCCTGAACATTTCCCTTAATTCGGCAAAGGTTATTACCTCATCAACTTCATCTGATTCCTCCTTTTTTGCTATACATGGTCCTGCAAAAACTATCTTCACATCATTTCCAAGCTTTTTTCTGACTACCCTGCTCATTGCCATAACGGGTGAAACAATACCTGCAAGTGATGAAACCAGATCAGGATAATACTGCCTGATATAATTTACAATAGCCGGACAATCGGAAGAAATGTATCTTTTGCCATCATAGTTCCCCAGTATCTTCTTATACTCCAGTGCAACCAGGTCGGCACCAAACCCCACTTCAAAAACATGATCAAAACCAAGTTTTTTCATCATGCCTGTAAACTGCCGGTAATCATTGATTTCAGAAAATTCGGCAGGAAAACTGGGTGCAACTATGGCAACAACCCGGCCGGGTGATGCAAGCAAATCGGCAACCTGCAAACCTGACCGATAATAAACCTTGGCTCCCTGACTGCAAACTTTTGTGCAGTTGCCGCAACCAATACATCGTTCAATTATTACTTCAGCCTGGCCGTTTATTATCTTAATTGCTTTAGCCGGACATTCCCTTACGCATGTATAACAGACCCGACAGCGGTCCTTAAGCGTTATCAGAAGTTTTTTATGGTTTGCCTGGTTTAACATTAGAATGATTTTTTACAACAACACTTTTCTGACAGAATAGGTGGTATGCAGAACATCCCTGGATTTTTCACTCAGGGGGCCTCCTAAAAAATCATCATATAATTCGCAGATTTTCGGGTTTTTCTGAGCCAGACGGATTATCTCTTTCTCATCAAGTCCGTAAAGAGCCTTCATTCGTGCCTTTACAACATTCTCATCTGCCCCGATCGGTTGTCCGCCGCCGTTGATACAACCGCCGGCACATGCCATTATTTCTATAAAATCATAATCACATGTACCTGCCCTGATTGTTTCAAGTACAGGCAGGGCGTTTGCCAATCCGCTGATAACCGCGAATTTGTAACTTGTTTTCCCAATTTTAAGGACTGCTTCCTTTTTCCCTTTGATGCCGCGCAGTTCGGCAATTCTGGAAGGTTCAGGGTCTTTTCCACCTGCAGCCCAGGGCAGTGTTCTCATAACCGATTCTGTCATCCCTCCGGCACACCCGAAAAGTTTGCCTGACGAACTTCTTACCCCGTATGGCTCATCGGCTATCTCGGGTTCAACCTGGCTCATGTCAATTCCGTAAAGCTTAATGAGCCGTGCAAGTTGACGGGTTGTCAGTACCGCATCTATATCAGACAATCCTTTTTTTGTCATCTCCTCTCTTTGAGCTTCAAATTTTTTGGCGGTGCAGGGAGTTACAGCAACCGAAAATATTGAACCCGGATCAAAACCTGATATTCCGGGATAAACGGTCTTTATAACTGCACCAAGCATCTGTTGTGGAGATTTGCAGGAAGATATGTCAGATAAAATATCCGTGCAGGATTGCTCGGCAAATTTGATCCAGGCAGGACAACAGCTTGAAAGAAGTGGTTTTTTAACTTTTTGTTTCTTTCTTGCCACCAGCTGATGTGATAATTCAGTCGTAACCAGGTCAGCTGCAAATGAGGTATCGAAAACTTTGTCAAATCCGATCTTTCTGAGCGCTGCATGTATTAGTCCGCTGATATCCTTACCCGGTTTCAGGCCAAATTCCTCGGCAAGGGCAACACCAACTGAGGGATCATACTGTATTATTACATTCTTGTCGCTGTTATGAAGGGCATCTTCCACTTCAGGCAAACAATCCTTTTCAAAAAGTGCACCGGTGGGACATACCATTATACATTGGCCGCAACTTATACAATTCGAAAAATTCAGGTCCTTATTGCATGCAGTACCAATAATAGTACTGTTACCCCGGTTGATGAAATCCAGTGTAAAAACAGCCAGTCTCTCATCACACATGCGAACACACCGTCCGCAAAGTATACATTTGGCAGGATCCCGGACAATCGCCGGACTCGAGTGATCAAGCTTGTACTTGTTCTTCTTTCCCACGATACGGCGTTCCCTTACATTAAGATCCTCGGCCAGACCCTGAAGTTCACAACTGCCGTTCCTGTCGCAGTAGAGGCAATCATCAGGATGATTTGAAAGAAGCAATTCCACTATAGTCTTTCTTGACCTGATCACCCTGGGCGAATGAGTTTTTATCTTCATCCATTCATTAACCGGCTCCGAACATGAAGGAACCAGTCCCTGTTTTCCCTCTATTTCAACAACACACATCCTGCAGGCCCCGGTAGGAGTAAAATCCTTCATTGCACAGATCGACGGGATCATTATTCCGTTCGATTCAAGGGCGGACATTATGGTTTCACCCTTTCGTGCCTTGATCAACTTATTATTAACCTCTATCTTGACGAACATCTGAAAGAATTTAAGTATTCGTTACTATTTGACAGAAATGGCGTTAAATTTGCACACATCGTAACAGATGCCACAACCGGTACATTTCTCCTCCACAATAAAAAACGGGTGTCTTTTGGTTCCGATGATGGCAGATTCAGGACACTTTTGGGCACAAATCGTACATCCCGTGCATTTATCCACGCTTATATAGTAAAGCCTCAGCTCCCTGCAGACTCCTGCAGTACATTTACGGTCAAATATATGTTCCTCATATTCTTCCCTGAAATAATTGAGCGAGCTGATAACCGTATTGGGAGCCTTCTGTCCCAGTCCACACAGGGATGTATCTTTTATGACACCTGCAAGATTTTCCAGCTGCATTACTCCCTTGAATCTTTCGAGAGTCGAATGCCTGTCCTCATCTACCGGACGTTTTGTAATATTTTCAAAAACTTCGAGCATTCTGCCTGTACCTTCCCTGCAAGGAATACATTTGCCACAGCTCTCCTGCTGTATAAAATTCATGAAGTATTTCACAGTATCAATTATACAGCACTCCTGGTCAAGCACAACCATACCTCCGGATCCCATATATACGCCCTTCGATGCGAGGGATTGAAAGTCATAGGGAACATCTATGTCCTCGCCGGCGAGAAATCCGCCGGAAGGCCCTCCCACCTGTACAGCCTTGAATTCTTTATTATCGGGTATTCCTTGTCCTGCAACAAATACAAGATCCTTCACTTTTGTTCCCAGGGGCACCTCGATCACTCCATGATTTATGATTTTCCCCGATAAAACAAGTATCTTGGTTCCTTTCGCCGATTCATTACCGATCTCATTGAACCAATCCGGACCATTTTCAAAAATAGCAGGAATATTTGAAAGGGTTTCCACGTTATTTACTACAGTCGGTTTGCCAAATAATCCGGATACAGCGGGATAGGGCGGTTTTGGCCTGGGCATTCCGCGCTTGCCTTCCAGGCTGTTGATCATCGCTGTTTCCTCACCGCATACAAAGGCTCCCGGCCCTTTTCTTATAATAATGTCAATATTGAACCCGCTGTTAAAAACATTATGTCCCACAAGTCCGTAATCGCGCGCCCGTTCAATTGCCCTTTCAAGCCTGTCAATGGCTATCCTGTAATCATTGCGGATACTGATCCAGGCTTTTGACGTACCAACTGCATAGGCCGCAATAAGGATCCCTTCAATAAGACGGTGAGGATCACTTTCAATCATTGCACGGTTGGCAAAACCACCGGGATCGCTTTCGTCGGCATTGCAAAGAAGATATCGCTGATCAGCAATAACAGCATGAGCTACTTTCCATTTTTTCCCTGTCAGAAAGCCGCCTCCTCCCCTTCCCTGCAGTCCGCTTTTTTCAACAATATCGCATACCTCTGCATGTGTGTAATTCCTGATAATTTTCACATAGGGCCTGTAGCCTCCTGATGCTATATATTCTTCTATGGAGTATGGATTGATCCGGCCCCAGTTTTTCATCAGGTTCCTGTACTGCAAAGTGTAATAGGGAAGTTCTTCAATAAAAGCCACATTTTTCCATGGTTCAAGTGACTTGTTTTTATACTGCCCGATTGCATGTTCTTCAGGTACGATATTATTGAAAATTCCATCCAGGATAAATGGCAGTTTTTCAGGCGTAACATGCCTGAAAGATATCCTTGTCTTACCGGGCAGTTGCACTTCTACCATTGGCTCCATTGAGCAAAACCCGGTACAGCCAGTCTCAACTATTTCAGCCCCGATATTCCTTTCGGATAAATATTTTTTAGCTTCCTCAAGGGTACCTCCGGCACCTGAAATGAGGCCGCAACTTCCGGTACCGATAAAAACAACTGGTACCTTTACTTTATCACGCCTTACATATTTCAATTTCCTTTCAGTATCCGGGGGCAATTCGACAGATTCATTGCGCAATACTTCGTTGACCAGAAACTCTTTATCAACAGATATGTGAGTTTTTGAAGCCATAATTATTCCTCCTCTCCATGAATATATGAATCGATAATATCCTTAAGATCCTCTGGTTTGATACTTGTATGGTGTACTTCATTCACCTGGATAAGCGGTGCCAGGTGACATGCACCCATACAGGCAACAAGTTCCATACTGAACATGCCGTCTCTGGAAGTCTGTCCCGGCCTGATACCGAGTATTTTTTCAAGTTCCCTGATGATACGGGCTGATTCTGATACATGACAGGATGTGCCATGGCATAAACGAATATGGTAACGGCCAGCCGGTTCAAAACGAAACTGGTTGTAAAAAGTGGCAAGCCCGAATATTTTTCCTGCAGGAAGGTCAAGATAACGTCCCACTTCAACCAGAGAGGCTTCTGAAAGATAGCCAAAGAATTCCTGGATATCCTGCAGAATGGGAATCAAACAATCCCTGTGCCCCCGGGGATATTTTGCAAGTATTGCAGAAGTCCGCTCATCCATGGGAAAAGTTTTAACTTAAGTTATTGAAGAAAACCTTTTTATAAAACACAATAATATGAAAAAATATTGTTATTACACAAACATTGTTACAACAATAACAATAAGCTGTTTTATGTTATATAACAGGGAACATATAACTAGCCCTGAAGCCACAAACAATATGGTTGCAGATGGTCAGGAATCTACCTTACATTGAGTTATTCATTTGTAATTTTAACCGGTTCATGTTTGTTTCCTGAAAAAAACATTACTTTTGCTTGTATGTCAGTAGATTGTTATAATAATGCTCCGTTTCAGAGAAAGCAGTTATCCCGGTCAGAATGATCTAATTTATGAACAAAAAAGAAATTGTAATATGCCTTGGCAGTTCATGTTTTTCCAGAGGAAACAGAAAATGCCTTAATGTTATTGAAAAATTCCTGAAAGATCACAACCTGGAAGACAAGTATTTTTTCCATGGAAGCCGGTGCTTTGATAATTGTGCAAAAGGACCGGTCCTTAAAATAGGTGATGAAATTTTTGAAAATGTCAGGGTTGAAGATGTAGCTATCCTGCTGGAAAAATCGCTTCGGGTAAAATGAATAATGGACCTTGGGTGACCCTTAACAGTGAAATTCTGACATCCGGAAAAAAAGTAAATATAAAATGGCCCTAGTTAATATAGATACCGGGAAATGCAATTTAACATATGCCTGCGTAAGGGTATGTCCTGTCAATGCCATCAAGGTGGAAGCGCACAAGGAATATCCTGAAATTATGCATAATGCCTGTATAGGTTGCGGACACTGTCTGAAGGTATGCTCCCCGGGGGCCATTACCTACAGGGATTCAAAAAAAGAGGTAATCTCTTTGCTTGGTTCAGGGAATAAAACGGCTGCCATCTGCGGACCTTCTATTTCCGGTGAGTTTGATGACATAACCGATTACAGGAAGTTTGTTGAAATGATCAGGGCGCTGGGATTTGATTATGTGGTTGAAGCATCTTTTGGAGTTGATCTGGTAGCAAGGAAATACCGGGAACTGTTTTCAGCATTCAAGGGAAAATATTACATCACTTCAAATTGTCCGGCCATTGTATCATTAATTGAAAAATTCCATCCCGAGCTTGTGGATAACCTGGCCCCTATTGTATCACCCATGATAGCATCCGCCCGTGTGGTCAGGAAAAAATACGGGAATGATACAAAAGTGGTATATATTGGACCCTGCATTGAAACAAAAAAAGAAGGGAAAAGATACAAAGATGATGGCCGTATCGATTCGATTCTTACCTTCAAGGAACTTCGTGAATTGTTCAGGGAATCCAATATTACCGAAAAAAAAGTCGAATTTTCAGATTTCGATCCCCCTATCGGGTATAAGGGATCCCTTTATCCAATAAGCACCGGTCTGCTTGAAGCTGCGGATATTGACCAGAACCTTCTCAGCGGAAATGTAATAACCGCCGAGGGAAGGAACAATATCCTGGAAGCCGTCAGACAATTTGAAAAAAATATAGATTCAATCAAAAAGCACTTCAACCTTTATTATAACGAGGGTTGCATTATGGGGCCCGGCACCTCGAAAGGCGGGGAAAAATACAACAGGCACGCACTGGTGGTGGACTATGTCAAAAAAAGGCTCTCCGGTTTTGATATGGACAGGTGGGAGAAAGATATGGAGGAATTCAGTAAGATCGATCTTTCAAGGGAATTCAAAAAAGATGACCAGAGGCTGCCCTGGCCGGATGAAGAAAGGATACAGGAAATACTTCAGTTTATTGGCAAGGAAAATAATGCAGATGAAATAGGCTGCGCCTCATGCGGATATCCTTCATGCAGGGATTTCGCCGTTGCAGTTGCCAGGGGCCTTGCCAAAACCGACATGTGCCTTACATTCACCCTTAAAACAAGACATGATTACATAAAGGCAATGGGGGAGACAAATCAGAGACTGGCAGAAACCCAGGCTGCGCTCAAAAAATCGGAAAAAAATGCCAGGCGGGATCAGCAGCTTGCCAGGGAATCATTTGAAACCACCCGGACAATGCTGGAAAAGCTGCCTTCAAGTATCGTTCTTGTTAATAATGATCTAAGGGTTATCCAGGCAAATAAAAGCTTCATCAATATCCTGGACGAAGAGGTGAAAATGATCGAAGACATAATTCCCGGCCTGGAGGGTGCCGATCTGAAAACATTGCTGCCATATAGCTTTCACAACCTGTTTTCATATGTACTCAACCACGATGATAATATTATAAACCGGGATGTGCATTTCAATGATATATTGTATAATGTTTCAATTTTCACCATCAGGAAAAACAAGATCGTGGGGGCTGTTATCAGAGACCTTTACGTTCCTGAAGTCAGAAAGGAAGAGGTTATAAAACGGGTAACCGATGTAATAGATACAAACCTGGAACTTGTCCAGCAAATCGGATTCCTTCTTGGTGAAGGGGCATCCAAAACCGAAGCAATGCTCAACAGCATAGTGGAGTCATACAAAATGCCGGATAAACCTGGAAAAGATGGAAAATAACTTCTACGTTGAGGTAGGTTATCATCAAAAAAACCACGGCAAAGAGAGAATATGCGGCGATGTATTCCGCTCTCAGAGGATAAAGGAAGAAAGCCGGATAATTGCCTCTCTTTCCGATGGTATGGGGCATGGTGTGAAAGCCAATATTCTTGCTACCCTTACTGCGTCCATGGCTTTGAACTTTACAAGGGAGCATAAGGATGTGTCCAGAATAGCTGATATCATAATGAACACACTTCCGGTCTGCAGTGAACGAAAGATAAGCTATTCAACCTTTACTGCAGTGGATATTGATCTGTATGATAAAACCAGTATCCTTGAATATGATAATCCCCAGGCATTCCTTATGAGAGGAAGCAGACCGCTTGAAGCAGAATGGAACTGCCTGATCCTTAATTCAGAAAAAAACAGGGGCAAAGAAATTAAAAGTTGTTGCATCACGCCAAAAAAGGAAGACAGGATAATCTTTTGCTCTGACGGTATTACCCAATCAGGAATGGGTTCGAAAAAATACCCGTTCGGCTGGGGCTGGGAAAATGTGCAGGAATTTATTATACATACCCTGGTAAACCAACCCGATATATCTGCACAGAACCTTGCGGTAAAAATATTGAACAGAGCCTTCAGGAATGATAATTACCAGGCACAGGATGATTCATCCTGCGCAGTATTATACTTCCGCGAGCCCCGCAAACTCCTTTTATGTAGCGGACCACCCTATGATAATGAAAATGACCGGGAACTGGCCGAATTAGTAAACCGGTTCAATGGAAAGAAAATCCTTTCGGGGGGAACAACAGCCGATGTTGTTGCAAGGGAGCTTAAGCTTGAAATAAAGGATACTTTTGAGTTTTTGGATCCGGATCTGCCTCCATTGTCTTATATGGAAGGAATTGACCTTGTAACAGAAGGCATTCTGACACTGAGCAAAGTTTCAAAAATCCTCAATGAATACAAGCAAAACTATGTGCCTGGAAAGGGACCGGCAGATCAGATAGTAAAACTTCTGCTGGAAAGTGATGAAATAAAAATAATCATAGGGACCAGGATCAATATTGCGCACCAGGATCCCAACCTGCCGGTTGAACTTGAAATAAGGCGCACCGTTCTAAAACGCATTGCAAGGAAACTCGAGGAAAAATTCCTGAAGGAGGTTACTATAGAATATATCTGAAGAATATATCTGATCCCTTTTTACTCAAGTTCCTCCACAAGCTCTTCAAAATCTACGAGATCTTCGATCCCCTTTGAAAATCCTTCGATAAAGGCATTGCGCAACAACAGCCATACTGATCTCAGCACTCTTACATCAGGATCATCGATCCTTCCCTCAAACTCCACCCGTGTTGCAATATAGTCTTCGCCGGGACTTTCCAGTATGGATGCAATAATATCGAGAACCTGTTCATAAAATTGCCTGAATATTCCGGCTTCATCTTCGGTTGGGGTTATTTCAACATCTTCAAGCAAAGGCTGCACATAACCGGTAATTGCTCCATCATAAGCGGCTGTTTCCGCATAGATATTCACAAACCCCTGATGGAATTCAAAACCCCCGTATGCTTCTGCAAAATCATTAAAGCCGGTAAGATCCAGCTCTTCAAGTTCCATTTCCATATCAAAATCGGGAATTTCCTGCATATAGTTGATATCAAGATCAGCCTGGAAGAGTCCCGTTTCCATGACCGTTGCGGTTACCTGGATTGTTGAGGGCAGTGTATCATTTATCATCACCTGGTTTATCAGGTTGCGTACCCTGACATCAAGGTTGCTTACAGAAATGTCAATAACCGGATCAGAGGTAAGGTCCACAAAGTTGATCGCGCTGTTGGTAATATCAATATCAATTCTGAAATCCATGATTTCCTGAAGCATTTCAACAATATCGACCGGCTCAGGTTCCACCACTTCATGTACAACATAATTTACCACCAGCGAATCAATATGTACATGCGCATGAAGGCGCCCGCGCAGCAACTGGCCCCAATCGACCGTTACCTCATTCCATGCCAGATCGATAAAAGGGATGTCCGGTTCAGGGTATTCCTGGTCATAAATGGTAAGGTCCGACAACCTTATCCTTCCTGCCATGATCCCTAGAGAAACATTTTCCACCCCCCCTGTATACCCTTCCATTTCCCGGATGTTTTGATTGATCTGGCCTCTGACAAAAAAGGGCAGGTATATACGCAGGGCAATGAAAACAATAACAACAATTCCCAGGATTATCAATATCCTCTTTTTTCGCTTGCTCATCTTTCTTTCCATCCCGTACTTTTTAATAAATTCTGTTTGTTTTCCCCGGCAGCCTATGAACGCAGCCATTACAGATCCCATGCCTTTGCAGCCTATCCGTTATTGCTGCCCTTAAGATCTTCACTACCCTTTTCTGTTTTCTCCTTAAGTTCTGCATCTTTTTTGGGAACAGACTTTGCATATTTTTTTGGCCGGATGCCATGTCCGTAATAAGCCACTATAGCACTCAGCCTCCAGGGATTATCCTTACTCCATGATATTATAGCATATTTTAAAAATTGAAAGCAGATGAGCTACCCTGAATTTTCCATCCTTTTGCCGGGATTGTTCCATATTATGATCTTGCTTTCAATAATAGACAAAATCAACACTGCTTTTGTTGAAACGCAACAAAAATATCGCAGTCCTTTAATGGCACACATTCAGAGGATTACCGGCATCATTTCAACCAGGCTCACCATTATCCATATAGACTGACATATTC
>SLGC01000039.1 GCA_007123885.1 Bacteroidales bacterium
CACTTATCACCGGCGGTGATTCCGGAATAGGGAGGGCCGTGGCCGTTCATTTTGCCCGGGAGGGCGCTTCTGTGGCAATAATTTACCTGGAAGAGGACAGGGATGCGGAAGAGACAAAATCTCTTGTGGAAAAAGAGGGACGGGAGTGCCTCCTTCTCAGGGGTGATATCGGCAACAGGGAATTCTGTGAAGAGGCGGTGGAAAAAACAGTTGCACATTTCAAAAAAATAAATATCCTGGTAAACCATGCAGGAGAGCAACATCCCACAGGAAGTCTTGAAGAACTGGATCTGGATGTTATGGAGAAGACATTCAGGACAAATATATTCGCAATGTACTATATTACAAAACCCTGCCTTAAGCACATGAATGAGGATGATGCCATTATAACCACCACGAGTGTTACCGGATATGAAGGGAGTGCCAGGTTTATTGATTATTCGGCGACCAATGGTGCAATAGCACTTTTTACCCGTTCACTTGCTCTTAATCTTTCATCACGCAGGATACGTGTTAATGGTGTTGCTCCCGGACCTATATGGACACCCCTGATCCCGGCGAGTTTCGACGAGGAGGAGGTTGAAAAGTTCGGGAAGAACGTACCCATGAAAAGGGCGGGGCAGCCCTGTGAAGTTGCGCCTACATACGTGTTCCTGGCATCAGAAGATTCATCATATTATACCGGACAGATACTGCATCCCGATGGCGGCAAATCGATGCAGAGCTGAGGGTTTTTTAAGTGAATCCGACTCAGGTGTTAAACCAGGTTTTGCCTGTGCCTTTTTTTACCCCAGGTAAGTACATGAACACCGGGTGAATGATGGTACAGGTCGGGCTGCCCGCTTTAAAAATTACTGACCTTGCCTTTCCAATTTTGATCTCCGGCTAACCTTAATGACATGGTGCATTTCCTGGTTGATTGAAACATGTGAAAGACGGGCTTCCATAATAAGAGTAATACTTGCACTAAACAATACAACTACACCGATAAATGATGAGATGGCCACGGACCATGGTTCATCCCATTCCAACAATTCGAATATTCCGATGAGAAGACTGGTAGCAATGAAAAAACTTAAAGAGGCGTAGAGTAATGTCATCGCCCTTTGCAGCAAAATGGCCCGGTTTGCCGAATTTTCCATCTGCCTGTAAAGCATTTTCTGTTGTTCCCTGTCGACGTTTTTTGATCCTGTTTCTATCTCATTCAGTTCGGAGGCTATTTTTCTTGTCCGGTCTATACTCCTGCTGAGCCTCTGGGATGTCGTCAGGGAAAGCGAACCGCAGGCCAGGATCAGCACTGCCGGGGTAATCATCGCGGTAAGTATGGATAAAATAAGAGATTCTCCCTCCATGACTATTTATCAGTTCCAAATGCAATTGTACCGGTAATTGCCAGATCCCGCTCAGAAGTATTCATTTTAAGGAATTGAACTACAACTAATGCATCAGCTTCTATTAAAAGTGAATAATCTTTTTCAAGCTCAACAGGAAATGGGTCTATAAGGTCATTGATCCGTATTTTTCTAACACGTTCACCCTTTATCTCAACTTCATAACCTACGGAGGGTTCCTGATCCGGATAGAAAAAAGTCAATCTTATTTTTACAGGATCCTTGTTCAGGTTCAGCACCGCTATCCTGTCCTGACTCAGAAAATCAGGTTCCTTTCCTGTTGTTGCAAGCGGGATGTGTCCGCAGGGTATCACCCACCTCTTTTTTCCGGCAGTTGCCATCATATATTGAATATTTGTTGTTTCAAATGGTCGTTCAGGAACACTTCTTCGGGATCCATCTCCTTTCGCAATTCAAGAAAATCATTCCACCGGGGGTAAAGAGAACTTATTTCGCCCGACTGGAGGGTATGTTTTTTTCCCCAATGGGGCCTTCCATCAAAATCCCTGAAAACCGGTTCTATTTCCCTGAAAAATTCCATAAAAGGAAGTCCGACATTCTGATGAAGGGATATAGTGACAGTATCCCTGCCGTGGCAGGGGCTCAGGTAAAAATCATCTGCCTGGATAGTCCTGTACAGAACCCTCCAGGCTACATTTTGCCGGAATTTTGCCTTCATCTTATTTCTTATCATCATAAAACATTCGGGTCCGGCATGTAGGGGCAGGGCATATTCCATTTCGTCGAATTTGAGATCCCTCTCCTTGGGAAGTACATCTATTGCCCATCCTGTTTTTTCCTCGTCCAGCCTGGCATAATCAAGTTCCTGTGATCCACGCCCCGGTTCATTCAGTATGCGAAGCTTGACAAGATCATTTCGCGGATACCAGTAGAAGTCGAAGTTCCGGTTTTGTTCTATCAGCTCATCAAGGTGTTCCATACAGTTATCGGCATGGGTGCACCACTCTTTCCTTTCAAGCTTGAAAGCCGGCAGGAGCCTGAGCTTCATGCTGGTCATAATTCCGAAAGAGCCCATTGACACCCTCAGCGCATCGAAAAAGTCT
Organism: Bacteroidales bacterium; assembly: GCA_007123885.1. Classification (GTDB taxonomy): domain Bacteria; phylum Bacteroidota; class Bacteroidia; order Bacteroidales; family PUMT01; genus PXAP01. The sequence continues at coordinate 2,456 of SLGC01000039.1, forward strand.
TTGCCATCTTTTTCTTCGGTAAATTCCCTGACATTCCCGTCTGCGCAGATCATCCTGCACCCGGTCAACATGGAGGAAAGGTTTTTGAGTTTTATTCCTGTACCATGCGTTCCGGTGCTTATGGCCCCTGAAACACACTGGATATCCACATCGCCGGTATTATGAAATGAAAGGTCGTGTTCCAGCAATTTGCTCCCCCCTTCCTTTACAGTAAGCCCTGTGCCTATCCATGCCGTTGAATCTTCCTTGTTAACATTCCCCACATCTGTAAAATGCTTAAGCGAAAGAAGAACGTCTTTTGTAACAACAAGTGGAGAGGATGAATGCCCTGCGCCGAGGACCCTTATCTTTTTTTTATTTTCCAAAGCAAGGCGGACATTCGATAACAAGTCATCTTCATTTTGCGGTTCCATAAGCTTCCCGGGAGTAAATTTCAAGCTACCCGACCAGTTTGACCATGTTTTAGCCATATTTCCAGTGCTTGGTTAATATTTAATAATTAATTCAGATCCTGTTTCTAATTTATTGCAGTATAATGCTGCAGGGATATGGTATTGGTTATTTCATGATGTTGATTTTATCTTTTTGCTTGTTGCAATTTCCGATTCGATTTCCTGCATGTCAAAATCCTTGAATCTGATCGTGAATTTTTCACCCTTTTCTTCAATGAAACTTTCAAGCATTTTGATACTCAGCACTCCGGGAATAGGATAACGTGCAGGTATCCTGTTTTTCAGATCCAGATAGTGGCGGATGAAAGTCCCGAAATCCGGTGTGGCCCTTTTTCTATCCGTTCCCAATAATTCACCTCTTTTTGCCGCCCTGGCGAGGATCCTCTTCCAGCGACCGGCAGGCGGCAATCCCGCTGAATCAACTCCCTGCGCATAAAGCATCAGAAATATTTCATCATACGGATCGCTTGTGTTTAAATATTTTTCCAGCCAGTTGGCAGAAGCTTCAGTATTGAACTTCATCCAGAAAGGCACTGAACCTGTTCTAAATGTCCAGAATGGATCCAGCAGAAGAAAAGATCCTGCCAGCAGCCTGTTGGAAATAATCCTTCTGCGCCTGTACCACCATCTGTATAGTTCAGCGACGAAAGGACTTGGTTGTTCGGGCTCTTCAAAAATTATTCTTTTTATCCTGTAATCCCCTTCCCGGGCTAAACGTTCAATGTCTTTATATAAAACAGCATCAAAACCCCATTCTGCTTCAGGAGCGGGTTCATTGGCAGCCGGCACATCCCCTTTGCCGGGAAAGGATTCTCTTTCTTTTATGCCGCCCAAAGAACCCAACTGGAACAAATGCCTTTCATCTACCCGGGTTGTTGCCCATTTACGCTGACAGTCAATGACAAAAATAGTACCCCCGCGCGGTAGTGATTCTTTTATGAATCGTTCATACTCCTTCCCGAGCAAGAGTTTTTTAATTCTGAAACGGGTAGTGTATTCAGGTGCCGGATGATCCTGAACCGGATCAAAAATATGGTGTAATTGCAGCTCTGGATTATTTTTTAAAAGTATTTCAGCAGGTTTCCTGGCCCAGTCCATGAAAAGTTCCGGCCGGTCAGGATGCATTTCCGGCGGATGCCTGACGGGTATCAGGAACGTTTGGGGCAGCCATGGCGCCTGCAGTGCAGCCTGAAGATAAACCATTGACCCGTTTGATGACCCTATCATAATTGCCTGAAAGGGTCGTTTATGATACATGCCTGTAACCAACCGGGAAATTTCTTCCGAATTGATCCTGTTCATGTGTTCAGGACATATTCCCTCGCAAATGCCGCTCAGGGCAAACATCGTATCTCTTGCCTGTCTTGAAAATTTCTTGATCTCACTTGCAAGTAACTTGGATGAAGGTAAAAAACCTGCTCCTGGAACATCATCACCATTTATAAAATTGCTTAAAGCCATCAGCATTGCTGAAGTAGAATCAAAAGTGGCCAGAAACCTGGGCGGAATCCCTCCGGCTTGTTTATATAATGATGTTGTCATATCGGTTGAAAATATACTATCCTGTATTAATTCCCGAAACAAGGCAAACAACTTGGCCTGATGAACATCTTTCTTGAAAAAAATGAAAGATCGGCAATAATTCTGCTCAGGATCTCTGTGGTGACTTTCTTAATATCAATAGAGAAAGCAGGGCCAGACTTGCTCCGGCTATCAGCATTGCGATGTTCAACCTCCTGCCGGATCTTTCGCTGTAAAGTTCTTCATACCATCCTCCTGTAACACTGTCGTCAGTGGCAAATTCATACAAATTGCCCGGAGATCCGTCAGTAACTGTATCCCGGAAATGTTCCCTTTCCACCTTCCTTTTAACCATTTTGTCATAAAACCGTGATGGCGCTACCGCCCTGGCAAACAGCATCCACCGACCCGGAGACCCAATAAATATTTCCTTCCTTGGATTTTCGGCAATATCAGCTATAACTTTGGCTACCCTGGAGGGTGGATGGACCGGTTTTGACGGAATGATTCCCCTGCCCGTATAGTTTGCCCCGTGACGCAACAATGGAGTGTCAATTACTGCGGGTAATACTGTGCAGACGAAAATATTTGCTTCATCGGAAAGTTCCTGGCTTAAACTTTCACCCAAAGCTCTTTCAGCTGCTTTTGTTGCATTGTATGTAGCGGTAAATGGCTGGCCCTGTAATGCTACCATGGAAGAAATGTTGACAAGAACCCCTTCCCCCTGTTCCCTGAAATGCGGTATTGCAGCCCGTGCACCGTAAATATACCCGAACAGGTTAGTCTCGACTACCCGGCGGATATCGGCAGTGGGAACCTCTTCAAAACAGCCGAACAGGGTTACTGCCGCATTGTTTATCCATACATCGATCCGGCCCGATTGTGCCATGGCAGTCCGCGCCAGTGCATTGACATCTTCCTCTTTTGTCACATCTGCAGTTACAGCCAGTGCGTTGCTTCCGCAGCGACGGCATTCTTCAACTACCCTGTCAAGTGCATCTCCATTTCTTGATGCTGCAACTACCATATACCCGCGGCGTGCAAATTCATGTGCGGTTGCACGTCCTATGCCACTAGAGGCACCGGTAATGACAACGACTTTTTTTTCAGGCATGATAAATCCCTTTGATCATTGTCTGTGATCCGATAAGATATCTCTTCGACCCACAGGCCACATATGAGTTGACCTGATCCAGACTCATACGTGTTTTAACCTGAGGTTTCCCGGATATGATCTTTAACGGTACACATCATGTCCGTAGCTGCTCCATTCATCTTCGAGAGAGCGGCAATCTTCCTCATTATGGCACTGTACACCAATGACGATATTACCCTCCTTAAGGCCCTCTTCATATTTCTCTGCCCTTTCTTTAGGAATTCCTGCTCCCACCAATGCTCCAATCAGTCCCCCGGCAATTCCTCCTGCTCCGGCACCGGCAAGGCCTGCAGCAATAGGGCCTGCAATTGCAAAACCAAGCCCGGGGATAACAACCATTGTTCCTATGGCTGCAATAATTCCTGCGGCAGCGCCAATACCACCGCCGATGGCAGCACCGGTACCTGCACCTTCACCGGCTTTTGTCCCTACCTTAGATTCCCTTTTTTCTTCGTCAAAATACTTTTTCATGGTGTCTTCTGCCATCACCACGTTGATCTCATCATGCTTATAACCCCTGTTTAGAAGGCTGTGGTAGGCCTTGTCAGCACTTTCAAGATCGCTGAAAGCACCACTCAGAAAATTTGCTTTTGTTTCCATATCAGTTTTTTTAGGGTTAAAATTTTATTTTCTTTCACTATAAATACAAAGTTGAGAATGATAGGAAAATAAAGCGTTACATAATTTTTTTAATTTCTTACATCTTTCCACACAGGTACACAGGCCACGCCTGCGGCCATATTCATGTAATTGAACAAATAGGTGTTCTAATTGTTTATGCTTCAACGTTTAATATGATAAATTTCCATGGCAAAAGCACATCGGTGAAAGATCTGATAATGGATCCAGATCATCTCACAAGTATGATGCAGCTCGTAAGGCAGATTTATCTGATTTAATTTTCGACACCTGTTCATTTCACGTGTATTAAAATTAAATATGAAACAGACTTCATCGAAAAATAGTTGAAACTTAAATAACTGTCTGGTCCGGATGAAACTTCATGTTAAATATAATGTTAATCTTACCTGTAAAATCGTACTGCAGGAGCAGCTCGAGAAGCTCGGTATACCTTTCAGGATTACCGGCTTGGGTGAAGTTCTGGTCGATGGTGTTTTATCCCCTGAATTATACGGGGAACTGGAATCATCGCTAAGGAAATACGGGATGGAAATAATCGAAAATCCCAGGGATGCGCTGGTCCATCAAATCAAGGACATTATCAGGGATATGGTTTATCTCAATGAAAGACCGGCAGGTTCCAGAATATCTGTTTATCTGGCCAAAAAGCTAAATTTGAGCTATAGTTATCTTTCCAGGATTTTTTCGGACGCCACTCATACTTCTATAGAAAACTATATGATCCTTCAAAGGATCGAACGGGTAAAACAGCTTATATTAGAAGAAAAGCTTACTTTTACTGAAGTGGCCTGGAAATTGAATTTTAGCAGTGTAGCCCACCTGTCAAACCAGTTTAAAAAGACCACCGGCCTTACACCTACCGGCTTCCAGAGAATTATGGAAAGAAGAAACATCAGATATTCATCTGCAAGGCATTCATGATATCCGCGCGGTTTGCGATGACATCCCCTGCATGCAGCAGATGAGCTTTTTATCCTGGTACCTGTAAAAATTTAAAAGGGATAGGCCTCACCTGTAAACCTGTTTTTCATGAACGATAATGATGCATTGAATATAATGCTGGCTCTTAACCGGCAGAAAGACCGTCGCTTTTTCATGGAAGCACTGAAGGATACAAAAGTGAGAACCACTCTTGACATTCTGGATGACGGTGTGCAGGTTATGAAATACCTTTATTCACCTGGCAACCGGCTTCCTCAAATCATATTCCTTGATATGGAAATTCCTGTTAAAGGTGCAATAGATTATTTGGTGGAAATAAGAACGGACAAGAGGTTCAGTGATCTTGCCGTTGCCATTTATTCATCAACCGGATCGGAGGAAATTATTGAGGAATCTTTTATAAAAGGAGCAAACATTTACCTTAAAAAAACCGATGATCCTTTTTTGCTAAAAAATGCTGTTTCACAGATAATCACTCTGAGCTGGCAATATCATACCTCCGGAATGTTGAGCGAAAATTTTTTACTGAACGTAACTTCCTGGTGACAATTTCCGAAATGAGTATTTCAGTGATTTACCCCATGTTGAGATTTGATCGGGTGTTTCCCTCCCGTGGCCGGTTCATTATGTTTTTATGAACAAAAATTGCATGACAAATAAAAAACCATTATTATTATTCCATGATAAACCCTCGACGTACCTGTTTTTTAATATTTGACCACTATGCAACCACAATCCGTCAGACCTGAAATGAGAAGGATCATCCTTCTGTTGTTTTTTCTCAAGATCTTTTCACTGGCCTGTCTGAATGCACAGGTTAGACTGATTGAAAAAGACTGGATCCTCCCTACTTATCCTGTTGCAGAACCTGAAAGCAGTCCCGTCTTTTTCAGAGGCGAAGCCTACCAGGGAGCCTCAAGGCACTATTATCCCCTGGCACTTAACGATCAGTATACAGGCGAGAGAATTTACCATCCCTGGCATACACTTGTTCTTGAAAATGAATATATAGAACTGGCAGTAACTCCTGAAATAGGCGGAAAGCTTTACCATGCAACAGATAAGACAAACGGTTATAATTTCATCTACAAAAATGATGTGGTACGACCTTCCAATATCGGTATGACAGGAGCCTGGGTTTCCGGAGGCATTGAATGGTGTGTACTGCATCACCACAGGGCTTCTACCTATTTGCCGGTTGACTTCACTGCCACGGAAAATGAAGATGGGAGCAGAACAATATGGGTTGGTGAATATGAACCAAGACACGGGATGAGGTGGACAATAGGAGTAACCGTATTCCCTGGCAGATCCTATTTCAGGGCGGAAGGAAGGATCATCAATTCAACACCCCTGACACATACCTTTTTATATTGGGCAAATGTGGCCGCCCATGCAAATGAAAATTACCAGACGATTTTTCCTCCAAGCGCACAGATTGTCACCTTCCATTCAAAAACCGATTTCAGCAGATGGCCCGTTTCCACCGAGGTTTTCAGGGGAGCCGATTTTAGTGAGGGGGTGGATATCAGCTGGTGGAAGAACGTGACTGCATCAAATTCCTTTTTTGTCCATGAATTACAGGAAGATTTTATGGGGGGATATGATCATGGCTTCAATGCCGGAACAGTGCATATAGGTGACCATAACATAGTAAAGGGTGCAAAACTCTGGGAATGGGGATCAGGTCCCCGCGGTCAGGCCACTGAAGCCAGGCTTACCGAAAATGCCGGTCCTTATGTTGAATTGATGGTGGGTGCATACAATGACAACCAGCCTGATTACACCTGGATAAGGCCATACGAGGTAAAAAGGTGGGAACATTACTGGTATCCGGTAAGGGACATAGGCGGATTTAAAAATGCAAACCTTGCCGGAGCCGTAAATCTTGAAAAAAGAGAAGGCAGCGACCTTTTCCTTGGCTATTACTCCACAGGTCATGTAAAAGAGGCAAAGATTATTCTTATGAACAGGGATGAGGTTGTATTTCAGCAGAATATTGACATATCCCCCGACAGACCCTTTGCCGAAACTCTGAGCCTGCAGGGCCCCTACGATCTTTATGATCTTTATACCGCACTTATCGATGCTTCTACCTCGGAGATACTGATAGATTACCGCCCGGTAAGGCTTGATCCTGTAGAAGAACTCCCCGAACCATGGAGAGGCTATCCATCCCCTCAGGAACTTGAGACTGTTGAAGAGCTTTATCTTACAGGAAAAAGAATTGAACAATTCTATGCTCCCGGACATGACCGGATGGAATGGTACAGGGAAGCCCTGCGTCGCGATCCCGGCGATATCAGGACTAATACTGCTGTAGGTAACAATTATCTTAAAAGCGGCGATTACCATACTGCCCGCAAATATCTTTCACGGGCCATAGGCCGGCTTACCATGGATTATACCAGACCATCCGACTGTGAAGCATTGTACCTTCAGGGATTGACCCTGAAAGCTCTGGGATTATATGATGAAGCCGTTGATACACTATACAGGGCAACATGGGATTATGCCTGGCATTCAGCCGCATACCTGCAGCTGGCCAGGATCTCCGCCATGAGGGAAGATTTCCGGAGGGCCCTTTACCAGGTAAATGAATCATTGTCCACCAATTCCAGGAACAACCTGGCCATGGCCCTGAAGGCTGCCCTGCTAAGAAGAACCGCTGATCACAAAAGTGCCATACCTGAACTGGAAGCAATTTTAAAGGATGATCCCCTTGACTTCAGGATACGCAACGAGCATTACCTTTCGGTGAAAGGATCGGGTGACCTGGCAAAGGCAGCAGCCCTTTTCAGTTCACTGAAAAAGGAGATGCGGGATTTTTATGAGAATTATCTTGAACTTGCTGCGGGATATATAAATGATGGCCTCTACGGTGAAGCCGCAGAAGTCCTTGAACGGTTTGAAGGCGACAACCCCCTGGTGGACTATTACCTGGGTTACATAAATCACAAATTGGGGAACAGTGATAATGCAATCAGATATTTTACCCGGGCCTCAGCCCAACCGGTTGAAAACGTATTTCCCCACCGGCTGATGACAGTTGAGGTTTTGAAAACCGCCCTGGAATATGATCCTTCAGACGGTAAGGCTTATTATTATACAGGAAACATACTGTATGAAAAACAGCCTTCATCTGCAATGGAGAACTGGGAAAATGCAGTCCGACTGGATCCCGGACTTGCCGTGGCCTACAGGAATCTTGGGTGGGGCTGGTACCACCATTACGGAGATGGGTTGAAAGCCATCCCCTTTTATGAAAAAGCTATTTCGATCAATAACCGGGAAGCAATATATTATTCCGAACTGGACGCGCTTTACGAGATGAGCAATACCCCGGTGCAGACCAGGCTTGACCTTTTTGCCGGGAATAACGAAGTTGTAAAAAAACGTGATGATGCCTTTATACGGCAAATAGCCGTTCTCACCCTGGCCGGGCAGGCTGACAAGGCAATTGAATATCTCGAAGGAATGGAATTTGCCTATCGCGAGGGTTCATCGAGGGTAAGGGATATAGTGATAGATGCCTTGCTGATGCTTGGCATAAAGTATTACAATGGTGGAAATTTTGAAAAAGCCCTGGAATATTTTCTCAGCGCTCGCGTTCCCGAGGAAGAAGCCGCTGGTGTACGTTTCGGGAACAGGAATATTCAGGTAAACTATTACATAGGTACCGCTTATGAAGCCCTTGGGAACAGCGGGCAGGCAACCCGGCACTACAGCCAGGCAATTAAGGAGGGAGCAGGGGCAACCGGCATTATGGCCTACTATTTGGGACTCAGTCACGAAAAATCAGGCAACAGGCGAGAGGCCGAACAGGTATTTGAATCGATGATCGGGAATGCCACCCGGCAGCTGGAAAGCGAACCTGTAATTGAAGCGGGACTTATTTTTGGTGAGCGCGAGGCGGAAAACCTGAGAAAATCGCAGGCTTATACGTTGCGGGGACTTGGAAACAGGGGCCTTGGACGGATAAAGCAGGCAGAAGAGGACCTTTCCCTTGCAGTAGAGTTATCATTCAGTAACCTGTGGGCGGGTTTTGAACTGGAAACCCTGGATTAACAGGAAGTGGTTTTGGTGCGGGATTCACCTGAAAAATTTCAGGCAGCACTGCTTGTATTTTTTCCCGCTGCCGCAGGGACAGGGACCATTACGGCCGGCAGCGGGGTGTGAGGCTTTTACCGGCTGCTCCTTTTGTTTTATCCATTGCATGACATTTGCAGGGGGTTTTTTTGCCTTAAGCTGTCTGTCCATATAGTCCATATATGGCTTTACATGTGCAAAGAACATTTTGTAAGCCCCGCAGAGGTAATTGAGGTCCTTTTCATCCTCGGCTGTAGCGCAGAACCGGTGCTTGGGGCATTCACCGTGACAGGCAAAAAGGAACTCGCAGTTGCGGCATTGTTCAGGCAGGGAGGTCTTTTTTTCAAGTCCGAACCTGGCCTGGTTTTCCTGTTGCATCATGTCCAGCAATGGCTTTTCTTTTATATTGCCAAGGAAGTAATCGTGGTAAACAAAATGGTCGCATGAATAAAGGTCACCATTGTGTTCCATTACTGCAGCATCACCGCAGTATTCGGAAAAAGCACACAGGCCCGGGTTGCTTTCTCCTGCCCAGTTGGCCAGGGTGACATCGAAAAGCTGGACATAGTAACGTCCGACATCCCTTCGTACCCATTCGTCAAATATCTTTACCAGGAAATCTCCGTATCTCTCAGGCTTTACAGACCAGGGGGTTACCTCTGCAGGACCATCGTACCTGTGATGGACAAGATGCACATCGCCGTCGCCCGGATCGGCAGTATGCCTTTCCACGATCGGTATGAACTGCATGAACTGGCTGCCGATGCTCTTGAGGAAACGGTAAATTTCAACAGGCTTTTCTGAGGTTACGTTGTTTACTACAGATAATGTATTAAATTCCACATTATGTTTCTTGAGCAGCCGGACCCCCTCCATTACCTTTTCCCATGAAGGGCCTCCCTGCGCGGTGAACCTGTAATGGTCATGCACATCCTTTGGTCCGTCGATAGAAAGTCCCACGAGAAAGGAATTTTCCTGCAGGAACTCGCAGAACTCATCGGTGAGCAGCGTACCATTTGTCTGAAAGGCATTTTCTGTTCTTTTGCCGTCTGCATATTTTTTTTGTAGCTCAAGGGCCTTCCGGAAATATTCAACTCCCAGCATCGAAGGTTCGCCCCCCTGCCATACGAAGCTCACCACCGGAACGTCCTGGGCACGGATATATTCCTTTATGAATATTTCAAGGAGGTCATCCTTAAGGCGGTATCCTTTGGCAAAGGGGTAAAGGTTTTTCTTTTCCAGGTAATAGCAGTATGTGCAATCAAGGTTACATGCCGGTCCCACAGGTTTAAGCATAACCTGGAAGGCTGACCGCTTCATTGGAAAGAAATAGTCCATAGTGCTGTTTATATAAAAATCTTAACGCGATACCCCGGATTTTATTTTGGCAGAAAAAGTTCCTGCTGAACATTTCCGGTTCTGCAGGAACTTTTAATTACGAGGTTTTAAGGGGATATTCCGGGAAGATCAGAGTTTCCAGGGGCTACGATATTCATAATGGAGAAGCTCGTTAGCTTCTTTAGAATTGGTAAAGATTTCCCTTTCACCATCCCAGTCAAGTTTCTGGTTCACCTGCAGGGATATTGTCGACAGGTGGGCAAGGTTTGTTGAAAGATGTCCGTCCTCCAGCGAAACAACAGGTGTCTCCCTGGATTTCACACAATCAAGGAAATTTCTGACCAGATTGGCACCCGGGTTAACATAACTTCCATCCGCCAGCCTGCCGTCAACTGCCCTTTCGGCTTCAAACTCCTCGCCCTCCATAAGACTGTCCCAGGTCTGGAACTGTCCCCGTGTTGCCGGAATGATCCTGTAATCATTGGCGCCTCCGGTGTACAGGGTTCCCTTGTTGCCGCGGAATTCCAGCATGCCGTGACGGGCAAATTTCCCTGAGCTGGCTTCAAGCATGGTGAAGGTAACAATGGCGCCTGAGGGGAACTCAAAGATGGTCTGCAGGGTATCGGGAATGGTACGGTCATCTTCGAGGAGATATTTTCCTCCCAGTGAAGTTACCGATATCGGGGCTTTCTCGTTCAGCAGCCAACGGATAAGATCAAGTGAATGGACCCCGTTATTGAGTACCTGGTTGTCATATTCATGCCACCACCGGAACCTGTAGGGGGCAATGTTATACTGGTACGGTCTGTAGGGTTTGGGACCAAGCCAGGCGTTCCAGTCAAAATCTTTGGGAGGATCCTCTGGCTTCATCTTTCCTATACCGGCCGGGTACATGTTGGATACATGGCAGCCGAGGGCAAATGTTATTTTTCCTATCTTTCCGTTCTGCACCTCCCTTACCAGCTTCTGGTATGTTGTGGCTCCCCTGCGGTTCAGGCAGACCCCCGCAATCTGGTTGCTCTTTTCCAGAGCCTTTATCATTTCACGGCCTTCATGTATGGTCATGGCAAGGGGCTTCTCCACAAAAACATCCTTTCCTGCACTGAATGCATCATTTGTCTGCAGGGCATGCCAGTGATCCTGTGTGCCGATATAAACGGCATCAATGGTTTTGTCTTCAAGCAGTTTACGGTAGTCGGAGTACCTTCCCACCTTATTTGGGAAATTTTCTCCCATCCGGGGGATCCACCTGTCTATCTCCTTAATATAGCGGGGATGGACTTTTGACCGGTCGCGGGTTATGTAGGGCTCATAAATATCGCATATCGCAGCCACTTCACAATCATTTTCCGCCATGAACTCATGCATGACCTGGGTTCCCCGGTTTCCAACTCCAATGAAACCAACGCGCACCTTGTCGTTTGCTCCCAGCACTCTGCTGCGGTTCATTGCGCCAAGGGGAGATGCCCCCATGGAAACTCCTGCCGCAGCAATGCCGGTTGTCATTATAAACTCACGACGGGTGGTTTTACTGTTTTTCTCTTCCATAATCTGTTATATTAGGTTTTAGCTTAGAATTAGTTGCTGTTCAGAGAGTGTTTTTCAAAAACTTCAAGTACTAAAAATATAAAAATTACTTTGTTAAGGAAAATCCGAAAGGGAAATTATTCCGATTCAATTTTTAAACGGGTCACCGCATCATGATAACTTCGTTCCACTGCCTTTACCCTGTCCCTGTTTCCGGCCGAAAGACCATCTGTTTCGGTGGGGATCATTGTGCTGAAATTCTTGATCCTTCCGGCAGATAGACCGTTTTCGGATTATCGTGATTAAAGATTGTCATAAGTTCATATATCCGGGGAATCTGCTGGTTAAGGCGCAGGAGTATGTCGTCGGGTATCGCTTCCCTGTTAAATGGGATTCTTTTGACATATTCCTGGATCTCGCCCGGCTGCCGGCCATATTTGTATTCATATGTGAAAGCCCCGTCTTCCCGGAGTTGAACGTTCCTGTTCAAAATATTTGGCACGGCTATATAGAATTCGCTTTCTGCAGGGTTATTGTTCCCTGTAATGTTCTTTTTCTGCATCAGCTCATAAAGCTGGCGGGCAACTTTCACTCCGGGATTTATAAGAGAGATCTCATCTGCCATATACTGCCGGTAAATATATTCACCATCTTCTGAATAGTTCCTGAGTAGTCCGAGAACATCTGAAATTACATCGTCAACATACGGATAATGGGTACAGCCCAGAATAATTGTTTTAAGAGGCGGGACATTCCCCGCATCCTTTATTTTTTCCATTAGTGAAACCAGGTGGAAGGCCACATAATTCTCAATGGAATTGATCTGAATATTGAAAGGATGCTCAATATTACCTTCGAAAAGAAGTGCGCCATTATCCAGGTCGAACATATAACGGTTAAATACTGCAGGGTTAATGAACATATCACCTTCCTCCTGTTCGGAGGGACCCCTGTAGTTTTCCCTTACCACAAGAGCAGTCCTGTCAATAAAATCCCTGCTGTCGTCTATTGCTTCGGCAATACCCACTCCGGCCTGCTGAAATATGCTTATATCTCCTGTCCGGCCCAGTTCGGTATTCTTATCCATAAGGGAATGTACATAAGCTTCCGATCTGACAGTTCCATCGGTTGCGAGAACAGCAATCGTGCCGCTTTCATCTTCGTAGAAAGAGTTGATCGCTGCTGTGGTTGCTGCATCGATCACGCCTACCAGTATTATGTCCGGAACCGTTTTTGCCAGGAAATCCTCTATTTTATCTTTCCCGTATGCAGTAGCTGTATTGCATGCGATGACTACAGCCTTGACCTGCCTTTTATCTTCAAGGTACCGGGATGATCCTGCCGCATCATAATACTTGTTACCTGTTAAAAACTGTACGTTCTTCATTATATGTTCCTGCAGCAATCCCACATTGTTTTCCATCGCGTAACTGCCATAGGGCATATTTGCCATATCTGCCAGATAGATAAAATATTCATTGCCGAAGACCGGCTCATTCGTCTCAATGCATTGATAGTTTACAATATCATCCAAAACTGCAAGTCCCCCGGTTCCCGAATCAAAAACACCTATCGGCAGTTCGGACAGGTTATCCGGGTAAAGGGCAGGATTGAAATAAAAGAAGCTGCTCGTGTCAGTGAGCATTGTATCTTCAAAGCTGTGCCGGTCCCTGCACCCGGCCGCAGCAAATAAACAAAGAATTGAAAGGAGCAGCAGGAGTTGCCGTATTGCCTGGTATAAGTTACTGTTATAGAGTGGAATGGTCATCAGTTAAATTTTGGAATTCGTTGTTTCATCATTGCCGCAACCTGTCATCACCAGGTCGTATTAAGACGGACGGACGGGCAGATGATCTCTTCTTTAGCTGTTGGGCAGACAGTATATCCCTGGTTCAGGACCATTACCGGTTGAGCCTGCCGGCAGAGATTTCATTATGCCTCAAAACCCTGCCTGCGGGAACTCCCGAATGCCCGTTTTCATCGATTGCTATCTTTCCGTTTACCAGCACCCAGTGAATACCTTCAGGATAAAGTGAAGGGTTTTCATATGTTGCCCTGTCAGTTACCCTTTCAGGATCAAAGATAACTATATCCGCAAACATCCCCGTTCTAATGATTCCCCGGTCAAAAAGCCCGAGCTGCGTAGCCGGTGCCGAAGTCATTTTTCTTACAGCCTCCTCCCATGACAGGATATTCCTTTCCCTTACATAAACACCCAGAACCCGCGGAAATGTCCCGAACGAGCGGGGATGGCCCATGCTGCCGGGACTGCTGACCGAGCCGTCGGAACCAATCATTCCATAAGGACTCTTCATGAAATTTTCCAGGTCATGATCTGTCATGTTGAATGATATTACGGAAGATCCCCCGTTTCGCTGGATCTCAATTGCAGCATCGACAGGATCCAGTTCCCATTTTTCGGCCAGTTCGGATAAGAGTGCGTTTTCCCTGATTATGTAAAGAGTTTCCGGCCCCCCCCGGCGTTCAATATTTGCAAGCATGTCGTTCCGGATCTTCTGCCTTTCACCGGTATCTTCATACCTTTTAAAAAATCCCTCTGTTCCTCCTTCCTGTGCCCAGGCGGGGAAAACCGCTCCCCACAATCCCGTGCTTGAGGCCGTATAGGGATACTGGTCAAACATGACATTAACCCCGCTGCTTCTGGCCTGTTCAATGATATCCAGCACTTCAGCTGATTTATGCCATACCGGCCTGCCAAGGCATTTGATATGGGATATCTGCACCCTGACATCAGCCAGTCTGCCGATATCGACCGCCTCGCGTATGGCGGCAAGAAGGCCTATATTATAGTCGCTCTCGTCCCTTATGTGGCTGACATATACTCCTCCATGATGAGCAACAACTTTTGCCAGCTCTGTTATTTCCTGTATATCTGCAAAAAAGCCCGGGGTATAGTAAAGTCCGGTGGACAACCCAAAGGCGCCGGCCCTCATTGACTCATCAACAAGATCCTTCATCATATCAAGTTCCCTGTTTTCGGGAGGACGGTTTTCACCGCCCATTACCCGGCGGCGAATTGTACTGTGACCTGCCAGCAGGATGTAGTTTACCGCCGGCCGGGCTTTCTCAACATTATCCAGGAAATCTTCTACCGGAAAAGGTGATCCGCCACAGTTGCCCCCCACGATGGTGGTCAGTCCCTGCTTTACGGAATTATCGGCCGAAGGGATCCTTAATATTACATTGTCGGAATGTGTATGGATATCTATAAAACCCGGGGATATAAACTTATTTGAAGCATCTATCCGCCGCTTTGCAGGAGTATCCTTCAGGCACCCAATCCTGGTTATGCGGTCACCAATAATCCCTACATCTCCGTAATACCATGGATTACCGGTGCCGTCTATTATTCTTCCGTTTTCTATAATAATATCATATTTTTCCCCCGTTTCATTAGCCCTGGAGGTATCCAGGGGAAACAGGAGCAGTCCGGCGGTCAGTATCACAAAGCCGATCAACGCCAGACTTTTATTCCTTTGCGTGAAAATATGCGGTGTTTTCATTCGGTTTTTTTTTATTATCTCCGGGTCCAGTCAAAAAAGTATATCTCTCATCTCTCCCTGTCGCCGCTTTTAAAATCTTCCAGCAATAAAAGAAGCCTTTCTGCTGTTTCCGTGTTTGTCTGTCCAAGGTTTCGGTCTTCGCGGAAATCATTTTCCAGGTCGAACAGCTCGACATTCCCGGAATTCCGGTGCATCAGAAGCTTCCAGTCCCCGTCCCTCACTGCAAAGACCTGGTTGGTTTTCCAGTATAACTGCCTGTCTTCCTGATTAGTCTGTTTTCCGGTTAACAATGGCCAGATATTTTTGCCGTCAAGATCCGGCCTCAGCGCCTTATCATACCCTGTCAGGTGGCACAGGGTGGGCAGCCAGTCCGATACATGGACAGGGAAATCAATTATGCCCGGCTCCAGCTGTCCCGGCCAGTTTACCAGGGCGGGTACGCGTATCCCCCCTTCATACAGCTGGCCCTTCCATCCCCGCAGTGGATAGTTGTTGCCAAGCACAACATGCGGTTTGTCGGCATAATTGCCGTGATATTCGGTCATGCTGTGCCAGCTGAACTGTCCGCCGTTATCACTTATAAATATTATCAGGGTATTTTCCCTTTTCCCGGTTCTCTCCAGCGCATCGATGATCTGACCGATACCGTCGTCCATGTGGGTCACGCTGGCGGCAAACAACCTGCGCGAGGGATGCATCAGGGGGACATCATCATACAGCGACATCCATTCGTCCGGCTCATCCAGGGGGAAGTGAGGCACATGGTGGGCAACATACAGGAAAAAAGGCTCATCCCGTTGCTCTTCAATGATCCTTACGGCCTCGGCAGTGATCAGGTCGGTTACATGTGTTCCGCTCTCATCAAGGTATTCGTCGTTGCGGTGCCATGATCTCCGTTCAGTCAGTTCGGTTTCGGTTTTATACTCGTGTGTATAGGGATCGATCTGGCCGTCAAAATAGCCGTACGACGACTTGAAGCCGTATTTCAGGGGGGTATAAGGAGGCGAGCCCATGTGCCATTTGCCGGCAATAGCAGTGTAGTAGCCGTGTTCGCTGAGAATGGATGGCAGGGTGGGGTCTCCCAGGTCAATCACTTCACCGTAGGCAGGGCCCAGCACCCCGTACCTGCTCGGGTAAAGCCCTGTCATAAGGCTGACCCTGCTCGGCGTGCATGTCGGCATAACATAATGCTGCTGAAACATTATCCCCTCCCTGGCAAGCCTGTCAATATTGGGCGTCCTTACATCCGAGCCGTGATAGCCGACATCGGCCCATCCGATATCGTCAGGAAGGATTATAAGAATATTCGGTTTGTCCGGATTGCCGGAGGGTACAGGACTTCCGCCACCACAGCCGGCCGGGAGAGCCATCAGTCCGGCAAGTGAGAAGGGCAGTAATCGGTTTGTGTTGATGTTCATGGTCGAATGGTTTTATTTTAACAGAAAAAAACTCTCTTTTTATGTTGTCCTTCACCGGTAAGGCTTATCTGCCGTTTTAGCCGGCCCATCCATGCAGATCACATTGCCGTTACCCGTACTTAAGAATAACCTGCCTCCCGCCGCGGCCATCCCGTCATATACCGGACCGTGTTCCAGGTGGTATTCGGCCAGGCTGCTTCCATCGGTGGCGGAGACAACCCTCAGGACACCGCCCATTCTCCCTTCAAGCGCAGCCAGGGGATCTTCGTCTGGAACCACGTCGGGTGTGCCTGCAACAAAAAGCCTGTCGCCGGCGAGCACCATTGCTTCAACGCGCACATCGATCCATGAGGTCCAGAGTGCAGGCCGGGAGCGGGTAAACCCGGGTCCTTTATCTACGGCAGCATCCTGGAAAATGGTCCATCTTGTCTCTTCGGGAAGTACAGGCTCCCATTCGATTGGTTTTGGTTCTCCCTCCCCGCGGTAAAAAAGCGGCTCATTATTATTATCGTCGGCAAAAAGCAGGTATCCGTTCCCCGGGAACAACATCGGGCTGTGGCGGTTCCTGATAGTGTAATGCTTAATGGTAAAGGTGCTGTTGTCGTTAAAAACGATCATTTGTCCGCTCTTGGGTGCTTGCTGTGCATAGTGAAATCCGGGCCACACTTTTGAATACATCCACCATGTGCGGTTCCAGAAGGTTTCGTTAAGAAATGTTCCCGTTGCAACCAGTCTCATTCCCGGCATTATCCGGTATTCCAGGTTATCACCCCTCTGTGTTCCAACCATACGGACATATTCCGGCTGAAACTCCTGCAATGTTTTGTCAAGTACAGTCCGTCCCATGTAAATATATTGACCATCAGTTGTAAGAAGGTCGGCGCGATAACCATCTTTATGGAAAGCCTCGCTGGGCCGGCTTATATCGGGAAAAGGCCCCTCGAGCCTGTTGCTGTGGATTATTTTCCCCGTTAAGGGATCGAGTCCGTACAGATAAATACCACCGTCAACAAACCCCGAACGTCCTGCTGAAAGGTAAAGAATACCGTCAAGCATCATTACGCTTCCATGTACCGGCCATGCTGATTCAAGGCGGTCGTATGAAATTATCTGCCTCTCTGCGGGGGCAGCATGAAACCGCCAGGCCAGCTTGCCCTCAGTGCTGCAGAGAGAATAAACGAAACCATCGCGTGAACCAAAATAGACATACCCGTTATGAACGACGGGGGGAGAGTCGATGCGCCCTCCTGAGGTGAAACTCCATTTTGATTTTCCGGTTCCCGCATCCAGGCAATGGAGGGTGCCTGCATCCTTTTGTACC
Source organism: Bacteroidales bacterium (assembly GCA_007123885.1). Lineage (GTDB taxonomy): Bacteria > Bacteroidota > Bacteroidia > Bacteroidales > PUMT01 > PXAP01. Next base: position 20,386 of record SLGC01000039.1, read on the forward strand.
ACGTATACATTGTTTCCGGAAATGACAGGCTGGGTGAGATTCCCGCCAACGTTCACATTCCACAGGGTTGACAAATTCTCCGGTAAGTCCGTTGACACAGAACCGCTTCTTTCCGCATTATGCCTGTAGGCCGGCCAGTCATCTTTTCCGGTCTCAAGACCCTGGGCTTTCACAAATGCAGGGCCTTTTTCAAGCACAGCAGCAACATGATCATGTCCGGTAAGGGCCAGGCTTGAGGCCGTGGCAAAAAATCCGTCCATCCTGATGGCCGGATAACAGAAGCACTGGTGGGGCGGTATATAAAACAGCCCGTTGGCCGGGATCATTCCGGTTATGCAGGGGCCGCGGAACCAGTTATGGCGCAGGTGGTCATCGCCGGTAAGATCGAGGAACTCACTTCCCCGTTCTCCCGTTATCATGTATTTTGCGGTGGCGCGGTCTGCGTAACACCTCCTGTGATGACCGGATTCAAGGACCTTCTGCAGATCCATCTTCTTTAGTACATCACCGGTAAGGATATGGCGGGCATCGAAATCCGGGCGGCCGCTCCAGACAACATCATCAACTATGAACATATCGGGGTTCCTTCCCCTGATGCCGGTGCCGGGCCCCTGCCAGATATCTTCGCCGGTAAGGGTTGACAATGCAAGCGTCACACCCGACTGCATTACAAGTACCGCTTCGGGGTGAGCGATGACCGCAGTCGGCCTCATTTCTGTCCGCCGGCTCCATAATTCATTTCCGGATCGAAGATCGAGTGAGACCATTTCCCCCCTTGTATGAAAAAATACCCTGCTGCCGGCAGCGCTAAGGCTTCTGTCTATTATGATGTCAGCCTTCCTTTGCCACAGTAGTTCACCATCATGCACCCTGATGGCGGTAACTGACGGTTCAGGGTTCTCTTTTTTAGCCAGCAATATGCCATCCAGTATGATGAATTCGGTAACACCCGAAGTTTCATCGTAAGACATCAGTATCTTCCCGGTGGCCCCGTCGATGGCACTGACAGGGGCACCGAAGCTTAATGTTGTATAAAGAATATCGCCGTCAGCCACCATTACCCGGTCAACATCTGCAGGCCTGGTCCTTAAGCCCAGCCAGGTATTCGGGTCATTGACCCTTTCCCTGTTCCATGCCTGCCAGCCCCATTCGGGAAGAGGCTTTTTCCAGAGAAGGATGCCGTTGAATGCGTCACGGCACACAAGTGACCATTTTGGCGGGAAGCGTGCATCGGTAATTCCGGTAGGGCCTTCGTCAAGTATATAGTACAGGCGGCCCCTGGCAGATACTATACTGGAAAGCCCTGTTTCGATCTCATGACTCCTCATATACCTTGGCCCTGCCTCCCACTGGATATGATTCGGCGGACCGGCCCTCTGATCGCCCGACGATCCCGTGCTGCCGGCATCATACCGGAAATGGGGCCATTCGTCGATATCACCGGGCCATTCCCTGGTGATTTTTTCCCATCCGGAACCATGGTTGACAAATGATGTACCGCCGGGAGAGAGCACACGGAATATTTCAGCAGTGTCGGCGGGTGTCCCGGGCATATCCCAGAAAAGGACGTTGACCAGGTTATCGGTATATGGCAGATAGCCGCCTGACCACTTCCGGAAAGTTACTCTGCCCTCCAGCCCTGAGCCGCTGGCAAGTCGTCGCGCATTGTCAATATTCCTGCTGTCTGCATCCAGGCCCTGGACTATAAAATTCCCCTGCCCTGCGAGTATCATAGTCCCCTCTCCCGTTCCACAACCGGCATGAACCACCAGTCCACCGCTTGATCCGCTTTCCTTTAGCAGGGAGCTTATAATCCTTCCGGCCTGACTGTCCCGGTTTTTTTCAGAGCCTTCAATGTTCATTGGCAAAATTAAAACTGCCAAAATAAAACTGAGACAGAGGGTACTTTTCATAAGGGATCCTCCTGTTATTTTAAAGGAAACAATTTTTTCGACTCCGTTAATGGAAGGCATGGACCGTGTAAACAAAGAGCACAATATAATGCGAATATTTTAATTTTCAAAGCGCTCCGGCCATCCGCAAGCCATCCGCATCATCCCGCTGCCGGTCAGCTTCACCCCCAATCTGCAGGGCTGCTTTTCCCAACTTCATCCTTTCACTCCATCCAACTGCTTATTCCATCCTCCAGGATCATTTCACCTGCACCGGGTCATCCGGTTCATAATACCCGAAACTATTCCTTAGCTCTTTGGTTATTTTTTTTTATGTTTGTATACGCGGAATATTTAATATTACAGGAATAGAGGAGGGGCGCCGTAAAAACATTCTAATTGATCCTAATATGCAGATACTGGGTTATGATCTTGGCAGTTCCTCTGTCAAAGCCAGCATAATAAACGCAGAAACCGGCAAATGTGTGGCGTCGGCATTTTATCCGAAACAGGAAATGCCCATTAAAGCCCTTCATCCCGGATGGGCCGAACAGGATCCGGATATGTGGTGGAAATATACTATTGCCGCCACGCGGGATCTTCTTGCAAAACCGGGAGTGGAACGTGATGCAATTTCTGCAATTGGTATCTCTTACCAGATGCATGGACTTGTGGTTGTGGACAGGGATATGAAGCCCCTGAGGGACTCGGTGATCTGGTGTGATAGCCGTGCCGTAGCCCTGGGCGACAATGCCCTGGCCACGCTGGGAACGGAAAAATGCCTTTCCTGCCTTCTTAACTCACCAGGCAATTTCACCGCCGCAAAACTGGCATGGGTGAAGGAAAATGAACCTGAAATATTCGAAAGGATATACAAGATCATGCTTCCCGGAGATTACCTTGCCATGAAGCTTACAGGCGAGGTACTGACCACACCTTCCGGTCTGTCGGAGGGCATTTTCTGGGATTTCAGGGAAAATGATGTATCTTCAATGGTAATGGATCATTTTGGATTTGACCGGTCGGTTATCCCTGGTATCGTTCCCGTTTTTTCCCTTCAGGGAAAGGTAAACGGGACTGCTGCAGGTGAGCTTGGACTTAATAAGGGTATTCCGGTATCATACCGGGCCGGGGATCAACCCAACAATGCTTTTTCGCTGAATGTTGTAAATCCCGGTGAGATTGCCGCTACTGCCGGCACCTCCGGCGTAGTATACGGCATAAGCGATCAGGTGATGTATGACCCGGAATCCAGGGTCAACACTTTTGCCCATGTCAATCATTCACCCGAAGAGACCAGGCTGGGAGTTCTGCTTTGCATAAACGGCACCGGCATACTGAACTCATGGATTAAAAAGAATATTGCGGCCGGGACGGATTATGACCGGATAAACCGGCTTGCCGGTGCTGTTCCTGCCGGCAGCGGGGGGATCTCGATATTGCCGTTCGGAAACGGCAGTGAAAGGATGCTGCGTAACAGGAACATTGGTTGTCAGATCTCGGGAATAAATTTTAACATCCATGATAACGCCCATATCATGAGAGCCGCCCAGGAAGGGATTGTCTTTGCCTTCAGGTACGGGATGGATATTATGAGCCGGACAGGCATTGAGGCCAAGATCATAAGGGCCGGTCATTCCAATATGTTTCTCAGCGAATTGTTCAGAAGCAGCCTTGCTACAATTACAGGTGCCACCATTGAGCTTTACAATACCGATGGCTCTCAGGGAGCTGCCCGTGCGGCGGGAATTGGAGCGGGTATTTTCAATACATTTGAGGAAGCTTTCAGGGGACTGGATATTTCAGAAATGGTTGAGCCGGATAATCGCTTGCTACCGGCACTCGGTGAAGCCTATGAAAAATGGCTGTCCCTGCTGAGGGTTTTTACAAGGGAATAATCGGCGGTGCCCGACAAAATTTCCGGGACCTGCCGAAGGGAATATCACCCTGCTTTCCGCGAAGCTTAGCCTGCATGGTTTAACTAAAAAATATATTACGATTACAAAAGAATAGCAGTTATAAAACCAAAAACACAATACTATGGAATATCTGAAAGGAAACAAGGAATATTTTAAGGGTATCGGAAAGATTGCCTATGAAGGTCCGGAGTCAAGAAACCCTCTTGCCTTCAGGTTCTATGATGAGAACAGGGAGATAGGCGGGAAAAAGCTGAAGGATCATTTCCGGTTTGCCGTGGCTTACTGGCACAGTTTCTGCGGCACCGGTGGCGATCCCTTCGGACCGGGAACAAAAAATTTCCCCTGGGACCAGAGTCCGGATCCTATGGTCAGGGCAAGGGAAAAAATGGATGCAGCATTTGAGTTTATAACAAAAATGGGCATTCCCTTCTATTGTTTCCATGATTATGACCTGGTTGAAGAGGCCGATTCAATAACCGAATCGGAAAAAAGGCTGCACTCCATGGTAGAATATG
>SLGC01000209.1 GCA_007123885.1 Bacteroidales bacterium
GCCATCCGTTATAAATACGGCGTAGAGGTGGTTCCCCATATTATTTGTGGCGGATTTTCCCAGAGTGATACCGAGGAGACTCTTATTGACCTTGATTTTCTTGGCATCCACAATCTGCTTGTTCTCAGGGGTGATGGCAATCGGGGAACCGGTAAATTCACCCCCAGTAAGGACGGCCATTCATTCGCCGTTGATCTTGTCAGGCAGATCATGGATATGAACGGAGGCATTTACCGTGAATCCTACTACAGCCCGCCCTCTTGCACCAAATTCTCTGTCGGTGTGGCAGGTTATCCGGAAAAACATTCTGAGGCACCGGATTTTGAGACCGACTTGCTGTACCTTAAGAAAAAGGTAGATGCGGGGGCCGAATATATCGTTACCCAGATGTTTTTTGATAACAGGGTGTTTCACCGGTTTGTGGACCGTTGCCGGGAAATCGGTATAAATGTTCCTATAGTTCCGGGATTGAAACCTCTTGCCCTCAGGAAACATCTTGAAATTCTTCCCAGGACATTCAGGGTCCAAATACCTGATGAGCTGTCTGAAAGAGTCGATGCCTGCAAAACCGATAAGGATGTATACCAGACCGGTATCGACTGGGCCGTTGAGCAGTCCCTCGAGCTTAAAAAAGCCGGTGTTCCTGCAATCCATTATTATACCATGAGCCGGCCCGATAATATTGTTGAAATAGCAGAAAGAGCATTTTAAGACCGTAAACAATCCGGGCATAAAGCAGAACAGTGCCCCTGCGGGGGTTCGCATAATATATCCGGGCGCCTACCTGTTATCACCGGCCCGATAATATTGTTGAAATAGCAGAAAGAGCATTTTAAGACCGTAAACAATCCTTAGCCCTGTTAGACTAAACAGTTATACCCTTGTCAGGGCATTAGAATTCCCAGGAGTGTCTCGTCATGATTATTCCCGTATAGAATTCCGGTTAATATTTCATGCCCGCACGACTTTAATCCTTCTTATCCAAGTTGCATTATATAGAATTTATATAAATTAACTGTGAAATGAATAACAGTGTTAAATAAATCACAAATAATTTGCGTTATAATGTCAAACTGGTTACATTTGCATTGTTAATTAAATAACAATAAAGCAATGGAAAGAAGATGCCTGATAATGGATCTGCAACAAATGGCAAATATTATAGACGGCCGGGTTGTCGCTAACGGTAATGAAAGCAGGACGGGTTACAACACTGCTTTTGCATCCGATCTTATGAGCGATGTGCTTACCCTGGATCAGGAAAATGTTGTGCTGATAACCGGGCTTGCTACTTTGCAGACTATCAGGACGGCTGAGATGGCAGACATCAATTGTATTATATTTGTAAGGAATAAGAAGGCCAGTCCCGAAATGATCAGTCTGGCCAGAGAATCGGGGATCAATATTGTTGAATGCAGGTATACAATGTTTCGCGCAAGCGGGCTGCTCTACCAGGCAGGATTGAATCCTGTTTATTGAACATGGATTATTGATACCGGAATAACTATAAAAAAGGAATATCTGCAGCAAGGATGGAAATATTACAAATACCGGCAAAAATGAAATTTGAATATGATATTGAAGGAGGGAATTTCTCAAGGGCCGGATTTGCTTCAAGTGAAGTGAAGAAAAAGTTGCGTCAGCTGAATGTTGATATACAGATAGTCAGACGGATTGTTGTAGCGCTTTACGAGGCTGAGGTCAATGTTGTTGCCCATGCCTGGTATGGAAAGATGACGGTTGATATAGACGAGGAAAAAATACTATTGATACTGGATGATGAGGGTCCGGGCATAGAGGATATAGACCTGGCCATGAAGGAAGGTTTTTCTACAGCATCGCCCGAGGTCAGGGAGATGGGTTTCGGTGCCGGCATGGGACTGCCGAATATCAAGAAAAATGTTGACACTCTTAAAATTACCAGCGAACCGGGAAAAGGGACCAGGGTCGAAATGATAACCTACATGAAGGGAGGTAAAAATGAAAAATCCTGATTTTCACCATGCGCTTAAAATACTCAGGGATGTTTGTACGGGATGTACCCACTGTATGAACATTTGTCCGACGGAAGCCATACGTGTCCGCAATGGCAAGGCCGAACTGATCGGCAACCGGTGCGTAGATTGCGGATTCTGTTTCAGGGTTTGCCCTGTAAATGCCATAATTGTAGAACAGGATGATTTTAACAGGATTTTTGAATATAAAATAAGGGTTGCACTTGTTCCTGCTGTTTTCGCAGGCCAGTTTCCCGATAATATTTCCTCGAGGCAGATACACAGCGAGCTGATGGAACTGGGTTTCACCCATATTTACGAGGTCGAACAGGGCGTTGAGGTACTGCATGAGGCAATCTCAGAATATGCCGCCAGGAAGAGTGAAATAAAACCTTTGATATCCTCCTTCTGTCCGGCTATCGTCAGGTTAATACAGGTTAAATTCCCGGCACTGGTTGACAATATATTGCCTCTTAAGCCTCCGCTGGATATTTCGGCATTGTATGTTACCCGGCAGTTGATCGATGAAGGATATGACGGCGACGACCTGGGAATATTTTATGTAACACCCTGTGCCGCAAAAATAGCTGCCGTTAAGAGCCCGGTAGGAGAAAGGCAATCGCCCATCACGGGAGTGATAAATATGGATTTTCTTTTCAACAAGGTATACAGGAGGATCAAGCAGGGCAACGGTGATTCCTGCAAACTGCCCGAGGTCAGGTCATTGACTGCGCGATCGGTTCTCTGGAGCCTGACAAACGGGGAATCGACACATGCAAAAGGCAGGAGCCTGGCTGTAGACGAGATCCATAATGTGATAAGCTTTCTTGAGCAGCTGGAAAATGAGGAGATAAGGGATATAGATTTCCTTGAGCTAAGGGCCTGTGATGAAAGCTGTGCCGGCGGCGTTCTTACTACTTCAAACCGGTTCTTTACAGTTGAAAGATTAAAGAAGCGCGCGTCAAAGTCGGCCGGTGAGGATGATAATACAAAACCTGTAGAAAAGGGCATTATTCATTATAAAAACCGGCTGAAGCAGGAGATATCCATCGAGCCTGTTCAGCCCCGGTCTATGCTGAAACTCGATGAGGACATGTCTGAGGCCATGCGAAAAATGAAAAGGGTGCAGGAAATCGGCAAATGCCTTCCGGACGTGGATTGTGGTGCATGCGGATCGCCAGGCTGCCAGTCGTTTGCCGAAGATATTGTTCAGGGATATTCAAACCTGAACCAGTGCGTATTCGTTCAGCGGATATTTGAAAAAAAGGGAATACTATCAGCCGAAGAGTCCCTTGCCATAATGAAAGAGGTCTGGGGTGACGACAAGCTTGACAAGAATTGCTGAAAAGATAAGTTGTTTTTCCGGGCAGCGGGAAACGGCAGGAAGGGATAGATCCGGCAGATGATTAAAACTGACATTGATAAAGAGATAATGGATCAAAACAATTATAAAATGAAGGTATCCGAACTGGTTGAAAAACTTGGACTGAAGGTCCATTCAGGTGAAAGCAACCTGGATAAGGAAGTATGGGGAGGATATGTATCCGACCTGCTCAGCGATGTGATGGGAAATGCCGGTGAAGGAATGGTATGGATCACTTTGCAGACCCACAAAAATATCATGGCGATTGCTTCGCTCAAGGAACTTGCCGCCGTTATCCTTGTCAGGGACCTGCTTCCCGATGATGATACTGCAGCAAGCAGCGAAGCGGAAGGCATTCCGGTACTGGGAACCTCACTCCGGACCTTTGATATTGCCGGAAAGCTTTATGAGATCTTAAAAAACAACAATTTGCCTCAGGGCAGTTAACAGAGTGATCAATGAAGGAATTCAGGGCCGATCTGCATATACATTCAGTACTGTCACCCTGCGGCGATCTGGACATGAGTCCCCGCCAGATCATCGGCAGGGCCCGGCAGATGCAGATCGATATCCTTGGGATCAGCGATCATAATTCAACCAGGCATGGCCCGCTCATGCGCAGGCTCGGGAAGGAAAACGGGATATTCGTCCTTACAGGTGCCGAAGTGACAAGCCGTGAAGAGGTCCATTGCCTGACGTTCTTTGAAGATGACATGCAACTGGCTTTATTCCAGGAGTACCTTGACAGGTATATTATGGCTTTTCCGAATGATCCCGAAAGGTTTGGACACCAGGTAGTCGTTGATGAAAATGGCAATATTATCGATGAAGAAAAAAACCTTCTGATCTATTCGATAGATCAGGGGGTGGATCAGATAGCCAAAACCGTTCATGATCTTGGCGGATTGTTCATACCGGCTCATGTCAACAGGCAGCGAAACAGCATGATAAGCCAGCTTGGGTTTATTCCGCAGGATATTGGTGCCGATGCACTTGAAATATCAAGGCACATCACCAAAAGTGAGTTTCTGGAGTTATATCCCTCCCTGGCGGGATTTACTTTTATACAAAGCTCAGATGCTCATTTCCCTGCAGATATAGGTCGGGCCTGTTCACTGTTACGTCTTGGTGAAACCAGCTTCAGCGAGATCAGGATGGCGCTTTTAAAAGAGCAGGGAAGGGGGGTGGTTTTGCCATGAAGGATATTTCATTGCATATTATGGACATTGCACAGAATTCCATTTCAGCCGGAGCCGCTCTTGTGGAGATAAAAACAGAGGTAAATGAAGTTGCAGACCGGATGATAGTTACCATCACTGATAATGGAAGGGGAATGGATAAGAATATTCTGGAAAAGGCGGCAGACCCCTTTTATACATCCCGGGTTACACGCAGGGTAGGACTGGGAATACCTCTTTTCAGGCACAGCGCGGAGCAGACTGGCGGAAGCCTTGAAATAATTTCCGAACCCGGTATTGGTACCAGCGTCATTGCAACCTTTATACGCTCAAGCGTTGACCGGCCGCCGGCAGGAGATATACCCGGGGTAATAAGCCTGCTTGCAGGCGCCAACCCGGACAGGGATTTTGTTTACCGGCATCTGGCGGGCAGCGGGGAGTATGTTTTCGATACCCGGCAGGTAAAGGATGTACTCGGGGATGTTCCGCTGAGTGAACCGGTAGTGATCCGATACATGAAGGAAATGATCGACGAAACTATCCGGGATATGTTAATACCCGAACTATAATAAAAGTCATGAAATAGAAACTTTAAAGAGCTTAATTTTGCACCCTTATTTGGAAATAATAAAAAAACGGATCACAGCACAACCTGATACCGGTATGACAGAAAGAAAATAATATATAAACACTGCATAAATGGACCGGGCTTGTTAGAACGGTTCTTTCAGGTCGCCCGGATATTATGTGGACCGGTAAATAAGTAAAAATGAAACGAGCCACGAGCAAAATCTCAACAGGGGAGTGAATAGCATGGCGAGTCAGGTACTATAAAAAAACAAAATTAAACAGATGAAAAAAGTAAAATCACTGGCTGACCTTAAGAAAATGAAGGAACAACTTCAGTCAAGAATTGCCCTGAGGGAAAAAAGCGAACATCCCGATGGCATTATCCAGGTAAAAGTTGCCATGGCCACCTGCGGGATAGCCTCGGGCGCAAAAGATGTAATGGATTTTTTTATTACCAACCTTGAAAAACGGAATATTGATGCAATCGTAAGCCAGACCGGCTGCATGGGTTACTGCTATGCCGAACCTACCATAGAAGTGAGGCTTCCCGGGCAGGATCCCGTGGTATATGGTTTTGTTGATCTTAAAAAAGCCGATGAGATAATTGAAAAATATATAAAGCAGGGTGAACTTGTTGACGGCATCATTCCGGTTAATTATAAAACTATTGATTAATTTTAATTTACAAAAGCAATAAGCAATGTCTAAATATAAAATGCACATCCTTGTATGCGGTGGAACCGGCTGTCATGCTTCAGCCAGCAACCAGTTGCTGGAGAACCTGAAGGAGCAGGTGGCTGAAAAGGATCTTGCCGGCGAGGTCCAGGTAATCGCAACCGGATGCTTTGGTTTCTGTGAAAAAGGACCCATCGTGAAAATGATCCCCGACAATACCTTCTACACACAGGTGACTCCTGAAGATGCAGCAGAAATCGTTGAAGAGCATGTGATCAAGGGTCGAAAGGTACAGAAGTTGCTTTACAGGGATCCTGTCAGAAAGGAAATAATAAGCGAATCAAAAGATATGGGATTCTACAAAAAGCAGTTGCGCATTGCTTTGCGGAATTGCGGACTGATTGATCCCGAAAATATTGATGAATACCTGGCCGCCGACGGTTATGCCGCCCTTGGAAAGGTGCTTACCGAAATGAAGCCGGAGGAGGCGACAAAAGTGCTTATAGATTCCGGTCTTCGAGGACGCGGTGGGGGCGGGTTCCCAGCAGGCGTTAAATGGGAAATTGCCCGCAGGGTGCAGGGTGACCTTAAATTCGTAGTATGTAATGCCGATGAGGGTGATCCCGGTGCCTTTATGGACAGGTCGATACTTGAAGGAGATCCCCATTCGGTCATTGAGGCAATGATAATTAACGGTTACTGCATCGGTGCTAATTACGGACTGGTTTATATTCGTGCAGAATATCCCCTTGCCATTGAAAGGCTTAAAATTGCTCTTAACCAGGCACGTGAATACGGGCTGCTTGGCGATGATATTCTGGGAACAGGATTCAATTTTGAAATAGAGATACGTTATGGTGCCGGTGCCTTTGTTTGTGGCGAAGAGACAGCCCTGATCCATTCCATGGAAGGACACAGGGGAGAACCTACTTTTAAGCCTCCCTTCCCGGCCCAATCGGGTTATCTTGGCAAGCCGACAAATGTAAATAATGTTGAAACATTCGCGAACATCCCGGTTATTTTCAATAAAGGGGCGGAATGGTTTGCCTCGATCGGAACGGAAAAGTCGAAAGGAACCAAGGTTTTTGCCCTGGCCGGGAAGATCAATAACGTGGGTTTGATTGAGGTTCCAATGGGTACGACGCTCAGGGAGGTGATCTTTGAGATCGGCGGGGGAATAAAAGACGGAAAGAAGTTCAAGGCTGTGCAGACCGGCGGACCGTCGGGAGGTTGTCTAACCGAAAAACATCTTGACACTCCGATAGATTTTGACAATCTCGTGGCAAACGGATCCATGATGGGTTCAGGCGGAATGATCGTGATGGACGAGGATGACTGCATGGTGTCGGTGGCAAGGTTCTACCTTGATTTCACCGTTGAAGAGTCGTGCGGGAAGTGTACTCCCTGCCGTGTGGGCAACAAGAGACTTTTTGAGCTGCTTGAGACAATTTCAAAGGGGAAAGGGACCCATAATGATCTTGACAAGCTGAGGAACCTGGGCGAAGTCATCAAGGATACCTCTTTGTGCGGACTTGGCCAGACTTCCCCTAACCCGGTGCTGTCCACCATGGACAACTTCTGGGATGAATACCTGGCCCATATCGACGAGCACAGGTGCCCGGCCGGACAGTGCAAGGACCTCATTAAATACGAGGTTGTTGCAGAAAACTGCGTGGGCTGTACTGCCTGTGCACGAAACTGCCCTGTTAACTGTATCGCCGGCGAACGCAAGGAGGTCCATTTCATCGATCAGAGCATTTGCATCAAATGTGGTGCCTGCTTTGACAAGTGCAAGTTTAATGCAATAAGTGTGTCATAAAATATACATTCAATATAATGGGAAAACTTAAAGTCAAAATAGATAACAAGCTGGTTGAGGTAGAAGAGGGAACCACCATTCTGGAAGCTGCCAGAAAGACCGGGGTAGAGATACCTACCCTTTGCTACATGAATCTCGGCGACATGAATATAGAACACAAGCCCGGCGGCTGCCGCATCTGCGTCGTAGAGGTAGAAGGCAGAAGAAACCTGGCCCCTTCATGTGCAACCGATTGTCATGATGGCATGGAGGTAAAGACTCACAGTATAAGGGTGTTGAATGCCCGGAGGACGGTAATGGATCTTATGCTTTCGGACCACCCGTTCGATTGCCTTGTATGCGCCAAATCCGGCAACTGTGACCTGCAGAGTACGGCAATCAAACTAGGGATAAGGGAAATTCAATACCAGGGAGAAAAATCAACCTATAAGCCCGATTTCTCTCCGGCCATATTGAGGGAAATGGAAAAGTGCATCATGTGCCGCAGGTGCGAGACCATGTGTAATGATGTGCAGACAGTGGGTGTTCTTTCCGGAATAAACCGCGGGTTCGAGTCGGTCGTGGCTCCGGCCTTCGAGAGAGACCTTGATCACAGCGAATGTACATATTGCGGACAGTGTGTGGCAGTCTGCCCGAC
>SLGC01000029.1 GCA_007123885.1 Bacteroidales bacterium
CTAAGGAATTCATCCCTGAATGTAGAATAGTTATTTCTTAATTCAGAAATCGCAAAAGTTGTTTCATTGGGAAGGGATGTCCGCCTGGTCATTCTTCTGAGAACACCTTCAATTCCCTCGATAGAGGTATAGGATTCCAGCCAGTTGTTGATTATAAAAAAAGGCAGGAAAGTTTTTATTTCATTGGGCAGTATAAAATAATTACTGACCAGGATCTCATACATGTCGATTACATACTGCGGCAAAGAATGCCTGGAAAACATCTGCCATTCGCTGGCAAGAAAATGATCATAAAAAATATCAACAATTACCCCCGAGTATCTCCTAAAGCGTCTTTTCAGATGTGATTTACTTTGACCGACAATGGGATGTAAATCGGTGAAGGTATCGATTTCCCGGTGCATAACGATTCCCTTACGTACAAGTCCTGGGTATTTTTCAAAGTTCCTTCCTTTAACATAATCGCCAATAAAATTTCCAACCTTTATTTCATCAGAATCGCCTGAAAGATAGATATGTGCAAGAAAATTCAATTTCCAGTGATTAGGTTAAAAACTTATTCTCATCCAATAAAGATAACGATATTTAGGTCAGGAAATGAAATGAAGATGATTTTTTTGAACATTCACGGAAAATATTCGAAATTAGCTTAAAATTTATTTATAGATTTATTAATTATTTGTCCATTGAAACCAGATTATGCCATGCGCATCACCTTGCGGACTTCACAGTGCAAGCACGCTATTTCACATGCAAAAAACCTTTGAATAAATATGAAAAAAAATGTAATAATAATCGGTGCCGCCGGCAGGGATTTTCATAATTTTAATACCTTCTACAGGGATAACGATCACTTCAATGTGGTAGCTTTTACAGCTGCCCAGATTCCCGATATCCAGGATAGAAAATACCCTCCCGAACTTTCCGGGAAAAATTATCCGGAAGGTATCCCTATTTTCTCCCAGGAAAATCTGGCTGGACTTATCAAGGATTTGAATGTCGATATATGCTCTTTTTCATATTCAGATATCTCCTACCAGCAGGTGATGAATATAAGTGCGATTGTAAATGCTTCGGGTGCCGATTTTTATTTACTCGGACCGCAAAATACACAATTAAAAAGTTCTAAACCGGTAATAGCAGTATGCGCGGTAAGAACAGGATGCGGTAAAAGCCAGACATCCAGAAGGGTAATCGAGATCCTTTCAGAAAAGGGGATGAAGGTTGTAGCTATTCGCCATCCCATGCCTTATGGAGACCTTATTGCACAAAAAGTCCAGCGTTTTGCCATTATCGATGATCTCGGCCGTTATAATTGCACCATAGAAGAAATGGAAGAATACGAGCCTCATATTATCAGGGGAAATGTGGTTTATGCCGGTGTGGATTATGAAGCCATACTCAATGAAGCTGAAAAGGAAGCGGATATCATTGTCTGGGATGGTGGAAATAACGACTTCCCGTTTATTAAGCCCGATCTTTTGATTACCGTCACCGATCCCCACAGAGCCGGACATGAGACATCCTATTATCCGGGAGAAGTAAATCTCAGGATGGCAGACATTATTATTATAAATAAAATTGACAGCTCTTCAGCGGAAAATATCGATCAGCTGCGTACCAATATTGAAAATGTAGTGCCCGCCGCAATTGTTGTTGATGCTGCATCGCCCATTACAGTCGAAAAACCGGAAATAATCAGGGGCAAGCGTGTTCTGGTAGTCGAAGATGGTCCGACTTTAACCCATGGAAACATGAAATTCGGGGCGGGAACAGTTGCGGCTAAAAAATACGGGGCAAGCCAGATTGTGGACCCACGTCCGTTTATTGTTGGCAAACTGGAAGAAACGTATATGATGTACCCGGATATCGGAAAGCTTATTCCTGCAATGGGATATGGAGAAGAGCAGATAAGGGACCTTGAATGGACAATCAACAGTACTGATTGTGATGCTGTAATAATTGCCACACCCATTGATCTGGGAAGAATCATAAGAATAAACAAACCCTTTGCAAAAGTTGACTACGAATTGCAGGAAATCGGTAAACCCGACCTTAAAATGCTGCTTGATGACTTCCTTGAAAAAAAGAAATCCTGAAAAGGGAGCTGCAAATCAATAGTCAACGGGCTTCTCTTCTGCTATATGATCTTCAGTATTGTCCCGACCGTCTTTCATCAAATATCCTTAATTTTACAAAAAAGCTTGGCTTGGAAACAGGAATTGTAATTAAGACAACAGGAAGCTGGCATATTGTACGCGAGGGCAATAAGGAACCTGTACCGTGCAGGATCAAGGGGAGGCTCCGTACAAGTGGCCTCCGCAGTACAAATCCTGTTGCCGTCGGTGACCGGGTGAAGTTTTACAGACTTGAAAGGGAAAATACTGGTATGATAAGTGAAATTCTTGACAGGAAGAATTACATAGTCAGAAAAGCATCCAAGCTTTCAAAAGAAGTTCACGTTCTGGCCGCCAATCTCGACCAGGCTTTCTTAATGATTTCTCTTGTTACTCCACGTACGACAATAAGATTTATAGACCGTTTTCTGGCAACCAGTGAAGCATATCAAATACCGGCAATAATTATTTTCAACAAGACCGATATATATGATGAAGAGCTTAAGGGAGAAATGTACGACCTGAGGAAAATGTACGGGGAAATAGGTTATGAGTCAATCGCAACATCGGCAGTAGAAAAAATCGGAATAGATGAGCTGAAAGAAAAGATGAAGGATAAGATCAACCTTGTTGCAGGAAATTCCGGGGTAGGGAAATCAACTATAATTAATACGATGGATCCTTCACTTGATCTGAAAACCCGGCCCGTTTCAGAACTTCATTCCACCGGTAAGCATACAACAACCTTTTCCGAGATGTTTGAACTTTCTTCCGGCGGATTTATAATTGATACCCCGGGAATTAAAGGATTTGGGATCATTGATATGGACAGGAAAGAGATTTCACATTTTTTCCCCGATATTTTTGCCCTGTCAAAAGATTGTCAATACTATAACTGCATGCACATTAATGAGCCGAATTGTGCCGTTAAAGAAGCCTTGCAGGAAAACAGGCTCAGTGAAAGCCGGTATGAGAGTTACCTGAGCCTCTACTTTGAAGACAGAGGTAAATACCGTACTTCCGGTTATTGACTGGAGAGAACATAAAGAGGATACATGTACATGCATATATAACCTAATATTTTCATAATTTTGATTTAAGAACAATGACAATTCTTTTAAGCACGATCTTGAAATTCAGGAGTTAAATCTTTAATTTTGTTTTAAACACCAACTGCCATGACCAAAGATGAAATAATAAAAGCAACCGGAAGTATCACAAAAGAAGAGGAACTTATCGACATCCCGCATCATATCATGCCCAATACCATGGTGCTGGAAAGTGCTCATCCTTTCCCCGGGTACCACGGGGATAATATTCCTGAAAGCCTCACCACGAACAGTATTTATCTAATTACCGACTCAGTGTATGATGGGGAAGAAATTATGCGCGCTTCCAAAAAGATCAAAAAAATCATTCCCTATAGCTTTAGTGCCAGTTTTGGAAATGCAAGGATACAACAGTATCTTTTCCATTTTATAAGGTTGCTTGATCTGGAATGTTCTGATTGCATAAGTTCTATCCAGGAAGCATACGCTGCTGAGGGAATAAATTTCCTCAGGAAAAGGCCCATAAAAGGTGAAGCACTAATAAAGCTTCAGAAATTTTTTTCATTCCAGAAACTTGACCAGTATATCTACCGGGATCTGGATAATCCCCTTATGTACTATTTTGAAATACCCTATAAACCTGAATGGAACTTTTTTAAAAAAATAACCTATTACATCAGGGGAAACATTGATAATTTAACCTATGATGCTGCACTTGGATCTTTTTACCTTGAAGAGATCCACGATATCATAAGGATTTTTGAGAAGGATATGACTGTTGAACAGCTTAATTTTATTCGCAAAAAGTACATGTATGAGCTCACACATCCCGACCATCTGGGATAAAAAACCTTTGGGTATTTCCATATATTAGTCTAGGACTACAGGCTGTTCGTTTAATTAATTTCTGCTAAACCATAAAGTTATGATGGCTGATCAAATTTTAAACGCGACCGGAACAATTACCAAAGAGGAAGAACTCATTAGCATTGAGCATTCTGTCCTGCCTGATACCCTTGTTCTCGAAAGCTCCAGGCCATATCCGGGCTATCATGGCCATAATGTTCCCGAAAATATTGCTCCCAGCGATATATACCTTATTACTAAAACCAGATATGACGGAGAGGATATTCTCAGAAAATCAAAAAAAATCAAAAAAACTCTGAAAGACAGGTTTGATGTGAGTTTCGGCCATGCAGAGATCCATTCCCAGACACTTCATTTTATCCGGTTAAAAAACCTGGATTGTTTTGAGTGCATTGACCGTATTCAAAAGGCTTTTAAAAAGGAAGATATAGTTTTCTGCAGAAAAAAACGTATAAAAGGCGAGGCTCTTATCAATATCCAGAGGTTGTTCTCATTGAAGAAGGTTGCCGGTCATATTTTCAGAAATCTTGATAATCCGTCGGTGTATTATTTTGAGATACCCTGCAAGCCAAAATGGGATACTTTCAAGAAAATTACCTATTACATCAGGGGCAATATTGATAAATATTCATTTGATGCTGCAATCGGAGCCATTTACCTGAAAGAATTGCATGATATTATAAGGATTTACAGTCCGGGCCTTACAGTTGACCAGATTGAACTAATCCGTGATAAATATCTTTATGAATTTGAACATCCTGATCATTTGGGATGTGCTTAAGCTGCCTGTTTTTATGGTAACCATACGGCAGGCAGGGAAAAGACCCGCAACTATTGTAATCAGCGTTGCGAGGTTTCAAGAAGGTAAAGCTTATCCGAACGTCTGACTTCAGTATTTACTTTAAAAGCGCAATTTTCACCACGGCCAACTTCCCTGGTTCTCCCCAGGTCATCCCTGATCTCCTGCAGGGTCATTTCAATTACTCCGGTCGTGGGTCCGATAATCAGTACCTCATCCCCTTCCTTAAGGGGTCCGTTTTCAATTACAAATTCAGCAACACCTATTCTTGAATAATAATTGGTGGCCTTGCCGATATATCTCTTTCTTTTGGTTGCCCTGGAACCGTAAACATTATTCCACTCTCCCAGCCTATGGCCAAGGTAGTAACCATCCCAGAAGCCCCGGTTGAAAACAGTGGAGAGCTTGTCCTTCAATTGCCTGATCGAGCTACTGGTATATTTATCTTCAATAATTGAATCAACAGCCCGGGAATAGCATTCTGTAACTGTTTTTACATATTCGGGAGATCTGGCACGACCTTCAATTTTCAGAATTGTTGCCCCTGCATCAAGTATTTTGTTCAGAAAATGGATAGTACACAGATCTTTCGGAGACATGATGAATTCATTATCTATGTCGAGTTCACGGCCGCTTTCTTTTTCCCGCACAGTATAAGCCCTGCGGCAGATCTGAAGGCATTCGCCCCGGTTGGCGGAGTATCCGGTTTCATGCAGGCTCAGATAGCATTTTCCTGAAATTGCCATGCAAAGCGCACCATGGATAAAAACCTCAAGCTGGACTTTGTTCCCTGATGGCCCGGTTATATTCTCTTCATCTATAAACCGTGATATGTTACTTAATTGCTTCAGGCTAAGCTCCCGGGCAAGAACCATTACATCAGAATAACGGGAAAAAAACCTGACTTCCTCCTTGTTACTGATATTCATCTGGGTGGACAAATGAACATCCATTCCTTCCCTCCTCGCACATTCCATGGCAGCAATGTCGCTTACAATAAGGGCTGAAACACCCTGTTTTTTGGCCTCTAAGACAACTTCAGACATTTGCGCAAGATCGTCATCATACAAAAGCGTATTTATCGTTAAACATGATCTAATGCCGTTTTCACGGCAAATGCCGGCGATTGAACCAAGATCACCGGGTGCGAAATTACCTGCAGAGCGTGAGCGCATATTTAATCTTCCCACTCCGAAATATACCGCATCAGCACCCCCCTGCACAGCCGCGGCAAGCGATTCAAAGGAACCGGCAGGTGACATGATACAGATATCCTTCCTGGTATAAGACCTCACTGCATTTTGCATACAAAATTATCTGTTTAATGCTTGTTCAATATTATCCTTATGGTTGTTCCGGCATTAACCGCCGATCTTAAAACGAATATTCTTCCATTATGGTACTGCTCAATAATGCGTTTTGATAGTGACAAACCCAGTCCCCAGCCATTTCTTCGGGTAGTATATCCAGGTTTGAAGATGGCAGCAAAATGCCTCCGGGATATTCCTTTGCCGGAATCGCTGATATCAATCCATACCTGCAATGGTCTGTCCTCAACACCAATCCTGATCGTTCCGTTTCCGTCCATTGCGTCCAGGGCATTTTTACAGACATTTTCAATCACCCATTCAAAAAGCGGTACATTGACAGGGACCAATACATTATCATTACCCTGGTATACCCTGTCAAACAGAATGTTTTTGGAAGAACGGCCCCTCAGATAATCAATAGAATTGTCAATTACAGTGATGATGTTTTCATTATGCAGCTGGGGTGTGGATCCAATTTTGGAAAACCTGGCCGTTATTTTTTCCAGGCGTCCAATATCTTTTTCAAGCTCGTGGAGCATTTCACTGTTATGTTCCTTTTCTTTCATGATCTCCAGCCAGGCTATCAGGGATGATATGGGTGTGGCGAGCTGGTGCGCCGTTTCCTTCGACATACCCAGCCAAACCTGGTTTTGTTCGGCTTTCCTTGATATGCTGAAAACATAATATGCAGCCAGCAAAAAAAGTATGATGACCGTAAGTTGAATATAGGGATACCAGGCAAGCCAAACAAGAAGTTTTGAATCACCGTAATACAAAAGCTGAACAACATCATCAAAAAAAACAATCTCAATGGGTGCATTTTGCTTTTTCATGGCAGCCAGCCTCCTGTCAAGATAGTCGGAGTTATCCAACCGGGATGGATTAAGGTTCCAGTGATCGAGTATTTTATCACTGTCATCGACAATAATTACCGGAACTGTTTCATTATCCTGGATCACTCTCAGAAAAAAGGAAAAATCGGCAATTTCTGAATCCATATCAGCTATTTCACGGATTGCTGCCGCCCATATTTCCATTTTCTTTCTCTCCTCCAAGGAAAGGCTTCTAACAACGCGGCCGGTAATCATTATGGAGGATAATCCAATAATCAACGCAAGGATCAGAAGACCCATCTTCCATATTTGTTTCCTTTGGTATATAGTATGTTTGCCTTTTATTTTATTCATTCCGTTATTACAATACTTCCAAATATTATTCAGGATCCGGATTTCTGCCCGCAGGAACTGCCTTTTCATCTTCCTCATCCCATACAATGCGGAACCGTGAAGGGGAGGTATTACCTGCATCAGGAGAATTAACAACGGTACTATCGGAGGCAAACCAGCCAAATTCATGGTGCAGTAATTGTCTCAAAACATTCCTCTCATTGGAAATATTATCTTTTATCGCTTCAACAGCCGCCTTTCGGTCCCATGATACATCATAATTATCAGATGTTCCTGAAACCAGAAGGTGCAGGCTGGCTCCCGGGCCATCTTCTTCAACAATCCCGAACTTTGTAACTTCAGGTTTTGATTTTCCCACCCTGCCGAAAAGAACATCGGAAAGAAGCACCTGCAAACGATAATCAAAATGCCCGTCAAAACGATGAATGCCCGAGCCCCCGATGTTAAAGGCTGAAGAGTTGATATCCATCAGTGGAATAGTTACAACCTGATCACGTATAAAAATTTCATTATTTAGAGTGGAAAATCGAATATGTCTTAATTCGTCTATGTCAATAAACCGTGAAAGGCCAAGTACAGGTTCGAAATTGACGAGCTCACCGTGTTTTATCTCTACCTTGCTTTCGGCAACTATTTTTTCCCTTTTAAGCTGAAGGTCCTTGTCCCATTCAGAAATCAGATTTATATTCCCCGTAAG
>SLGC01000073.1 GCA_007123885.1 Bacteroidales bacterium
TTCTGGGAGGATTTCGACCTGGCATGGATGGAGAATGCCGGACGCATCGATGAACTTACACCTGAAGGGAAAATTGACGTACATGCCACTTATGGCGAATATTGCTATGTCGGGCTCCGGCACAGCCTCTGCCACGGCTGGGCATCCGGCCCGACCGCATGGATGACCAGGTATGTGCTCGGGATACAGGTTGTTGAACCAGGATGCAAAACGGTATTGATAGACCCAAACCTTGGCGACCTTGAATGGGCAGAGGGAACATTCCCCACTCCGTATGGCTTAATATCCGTAAGACACGAAAAAGACAGCAACGGAAAAGTGAGCTCGAATGTCGACGCACCCCGGGGTGTCAAAATTGTCTTTGCCGATGGGGTAAGGGGCATTTGAAAATTCCGGGTGGTGATTGTTCGCCTCAGAGCTTTCTGAACCATTGAACCATGGGAACTGTAACAGGATTAAACTCCCCGTCAAAATAGGCTCCTGTGAAGCCAAACTGGAATGCTGCACCGGGCCTGGTATGCCAGCGGATGCCGGGGACAAAGATCATTAAGGCAGATGAGCGTTCCGTGGTTGTGATCTCTGTATAGTTCTCCGTATAGTTTTCGGCGACAGGGTCATAATCCCAGAAATAATCCCACTCGGTACTGGTCCTGTAAGGCCCGGGGGGGGCAATAAATGAATCAAAAACCAGGCTTATAGCGGGACTGACCCTGGTCATCCCTCCAACTGACACCAAAAACCTTCCCTCCCTGAATCTTTCTTTTTCGTATTTATCTGTAAAAGGATTGTATGTTTCTTCAGAGGAGAAAACGAGCCCGTACCCCGTGGAAAGGGTTACATTATGAAGCCTGTTTCCGGATGTTAGTGCAACGAAGGGAAGGGCTATTCCAAAATCGGGTAGCGCCCATGAACCGGTACCCAGTAATGTCCCTGCAGCGAAACTTAATTTATCATTAAACTGCCGGCTGTATTTTGCCGTCCCGATTATCGGTATTGCCACCCATGAAGTCATTATTCCAATACCAATGTTATCGGCAACTCCAAACTGGAAATCGGGGCCGAACAAATTCCACTGTATATAGCTTTCTCCTTTCCGGATGGGCAATCCATTGGTTGTCAGAAAATACCTTGTTGTAAACAAATCGTCTCCGCCCAGTGTTCTGAGGTCAGTTCCTTCCAGCTCCCTGATCTCCCTGATCTCATGTTTCGGAACTGCAACATCCCCAAGATTTTCAGTTCTTATTATAACCTCCCTTGCATCCTGATAAGTAATTTCACCGATAAACCGGGTGTTGTCATTTTTAATGATCACGTGAATTACCTGCGGGTTTGCCGGGATGGTATCACCACGATCCTGTTGGGCCGTAAGTGCCGGTGAAAATCCCAAAATCATAATTATGATAAGGGGGAAGAGGGCTTGTGTTTTCATCAGCAATTTTATTAAATCATTGGTCTCATGTATTTTGAAAGTTTTTATGAATAAGGATAATTAATATAAAGTTAAACTAATTTAACCCGGTGCAATGAAATTCCATAAAAAAAGAGATGCCCGGAATGATTTTGACAAACAAGGGGGTTGGTTTGAATATTCAGCAGTGTGAATTGGAAGTTTGTGCCGGAAAAAAAGGCGGAGTTTTTGAAAGCTGATCCTGCCGGTTTGTTTTAATGCTGATCTGTGATCCTGACCGGAGGTTAAACAAAAAACGTATCTATTTACGTTCTGAGTTTTTGAAAATGGGCAAAACAGATGTATTGCCGATACAATCGACGAGCCACTTTATATTGTAAAGCTGATTCCTTTAGTCATATATCTGTGCCCGGGACCATTACGGGCCTCAGGGTAACAGCGAAAGTATGACTAATGCGATCAAAAGGGCCAGGCCAATAAGATTGCGGAGGGTTGCCGGACTCATTTTAGTGATTAAATTAAATTAACACTTAAGAAAACCTGATTAATGGATTTTCATATACGATGATTAACAGTATAAGTTTCCATTCGGCACGAAATTTATATATTTTGTCAAAGAATAATAGCTTTTTGTCAAAATAATTTCAATAATTATTTAATCTGGATAAAATGACGGGAACTCAGGTTCATTTCCGGAGAAAGGATTTGTTGTTTTTCCAAATTTATGTTCGCAGATCCGGTTTGTTCCCCGAAAGGGTGAACGTTAAGGTTTCTGACGCTCTGGTATGCTAAATGCGTGTTAAGGCAGAAAAAATATGCAGCAGGGGCAGCCTGCCGGAATGATATGTTAATCCCTCCGATCGAGGTTGAGCTGTACTCCGAATGACAGGAGTACGGGCAGATGGTCGAACTCCAGCGACCGCGAAGGGAGGGAGAGGCCCAGCTGGCCGAATATCTTGAAGCTCTCGGGTCCCACTCCCAGGGTCATTGCCGGTTCCATAAACAGTCCGCTGATGCTCCGGGCTTCTCTGCCGTTGCCGGCAGTTTCCTCAAACCGGAAGAAATTGACCCAGGCCGCCCTTGAACTGAGCGAAAGGTCCACCATCGCTACGCTTACCCCGACGGAGGGTTGCAGATAATATCTTCCGTATACTCCCCTTGCCTCTATGGTCTGCGGGGATATAAATTCATAGGTGCCGGTTGCCCTGGCCACGCCGAAACCGATGCCGGAAAGGACTTCCACGCGAAAGACCGACGGGGCCGAATACCATCCTGCCCCGATTTCACTGAAGAATGTCTCACCCGGATCGCCTACATCGGAGGCATATGTCATGCCCCCGGTAATGGCCAGGTTATCGGTTATTGTATATCCTGCATGCAGATTCAGTCCGTTGTTACCGAAGCTTCCCATGCTCCTGAACTGGCCCTGCCGGTCGAACATGGGGGTGAAAACGGTATTGGGACGGTAAACCGGTGCGCATGACTGGATAAGCACCAGCATCATCGCAACGGCTATTAATATATAGTGCCTGATTTTACTTTTCCACATAACCTTAAGATTTGTTTATACATCACGGCCATTCAGGCCTGCTATATATTATAAACATATCCGGGGAGTAATTGTTTGAGGATATGGTGGTTTGACCGTGCCACAACTTCTACGGAGGCGCTCCCGGAGCTTTGGCTTCTCATGGATTTAAAAAATTTCAGGATTCTTGTTATTTTTAATCCGGGATTTGTAATTATTTTTACAAAAGTAAGTGATAAATTAAACACCCCATGTCTGAAAAAATCACACAGGGAGAAGGGATCACACAGGGAGAAGAGATCATCATGGCCTGCATCGGGGCATCTGCCGATGGCATAACTGCAATGGAGGCATTTTTCAAAAATTTCCCGTCACCCGGTTCGAAGATAATAATGGTTGTCGTCCAGCATCTTTCACCCGACCATAAAAGCATCCTTCCTGAGATTCTGCAAAGGAAATCCCGGGTGAAAGTGTTTAAAATTAAAAACAACATGATACCGGCACCGGGCAACATTTATGTTTTGCCCGCGGGATATGATGCTTCCATATCCGGGGGGAAATTCCGGCTGGTTAAATACTCCAGGACCCAAAAGGGGCTTCATCTTCCAATTGATAAGTTTTTCCGGTCCCTTGCTGCCGAGTACGGGAGCAGGTCGGCTGCCATTGTGCTCAGCGGGACTGGCTCGGATGGGTGTCTTGGGATCAAGGATATAAAAGATGCAGGGGGACTCGTGATGGCGCAGGACCCGAAAACTGCAAAATTCAGGGCCATGCCCCAGAATGCAATTGACACGGGCCTTGTTGAAAAAATTGACAGTCCCGAAGAACTGCCTGCACTGTTGCTGGAATTCCAGAAAAACTGCACCATGGAGGATCAGCCCATCGATGATGCCGATTCGGATAAACTGATGGAAAGGATGTTTCAGCTTATACTCATCCGGACCGGCCATGATTTTTCAGGCTACAAAAAGTCCATGATCCACAGGCGGATACGACGGAGGATGACACTTCACCGGGAAGACAGCTTCCCGGGGTACATTGCATTGCTGGAAAAGTCCCCTTCCGAAGTGGAGAACCTGTTCAGGGACCTGCTTATTGGGGTCACATCTTTTTTCAGGGATATGGGATCATTTGAGGCCCTGCAGCAAAAGGTACTTTCAACGCTTATCAATGGCCGCGACAATGAAACCATCAGGGTATGGATAGCAGCATGCTCTTCCGGCGAGGAGGTTTACTCGATAGCCATGCTTGCCAGGGAAATCCAGGAAAAGCAAAGGATCAGGGCCAATATCAGGATTTTTGCCTCCGATATTGACCAAAAGGCGCTTGATTTGGCAAGGCAGGGCAGATACAAGCAAAACATAGTGGCGGATATTCCGGAAGATCTGCTGAAAAAATACTTTTCCAGAAAAGATGATATTTACCAGGTCAACAGGGAGCTGCGCAACATGGTCGCCTTTGCAGAACACAACATACTGAAGGATCCCCCCTATTCGCAGCTGGACCTTATCAGCTGCCGTAATTTTCTTATCTACCTTGAGCCTGATACCCAGCAGCACGTTCTTAACACTTTTCATTATGCATTGAAGGATGACGGGTGCCTCTTTACGGGAAAATCGGAAAATCACTTCGCCAAAGACAAACTTTTCAAGTTCATAGTAAAGGGATCTTCCCTGTTCCAGAAAATTCAAAATAAGAGGGTACGGGGAGATTACATATCCCAGTCACGCATTAAGGATTTTCAGGGGTCCATGCGCCAAACGGCCCGGCAGCCCGGAAAATCAATATCGGTTGGAGAATTTGCCGAAAAAACGGCTTTAAGGAATTATATGCACCCTTTCCTGGTAATTGACCGAAAGGGTGAAATACAGTATTCGCTCGGGCAAATTGAAAAATACCTGGCTTACCCCACGGGTGAACCAGACCGCAACATAGTCAACCTGGTAAAAGAGGGTTTAAAGGTGCCTGTTTCCAGCGCGCTGCGGAAAATCAGGACAAAACCCGGGCCTGTCAGGTTAAGAAATATAAAGGTTATGCTGGGAGAAGAAGATACGGGGTACGTTAACCTCTCTCTTATTCCGGTAACCAGGCCCGTCCACCTGAATCACCTGGTAATTGTGAATATTGAACCGGTCCATGTCGTCCCCGGCATGAGAGGGAAGGGTATTGGTGAAACCAGCGATGTGCTGGAGGAGTCAAATGATTATATTCAGCAACTTGAGAGGGACCTTCAGGAAAGCCGGGAGTACCTGGGCAACGTGATCGAGGAGCTGGCAGCTGCAAACAACGAGACCATAGCCACCAACGAGGAACTCCAGGGCACCGTGGAAGTGCTGGAAACCTCAAAGGAGGAGATGCAATCCCTTAATGAGGAGCTGGAAACCTCAAACAATGAACTGCGCAGCAAGATCGATGAAATAACACTCATCTACAACGACCTGGAGACCTTATACCGGAGCACCCCCCTGGGCATACTCTACCTTGACAGAAACCTGCATATCCGCAAGTTTTCTCCTCAGATCAAGGAAATGGTAAACCTTCTTGAATCGGATACCGGACGCTCTATAGAGGATTTTGATATCAACTTCAAGCAGGGCGACCTTATCAGCGATGTCAGGCATGTGCTGCAATCCCTGAGGCCGGTTGAAAAGGATGTAACAAGGGATAATGAAAACTACTACTGGATGCGCATACTGCCCTACAGGATAATTGATGAGAGGGTTGATGGGGTGGTGATCACCTTTACCAACATTACCGAAAGGTACAAGATGCAAAAACTTGTCCAGGAATCTGAGCAGTGGGAAAAATACAAACATCTGTTTGATCATATTGAGCATGGATTTGCACTTTTCAAGGCAACGCACCAGTCAGACGGCAATATCAAGGATTTAAAGCTGGTGGAGGCAAATGCCGCATATGAGGCGATTATCCATGTAAACCTGGAAAAAGACAGAAACAGGAAAATGTCGGACCTCTTCAATGAAAAAGGTATCCCCCTTTCAATTCAGCCAATATTCAGAAGGCTGCAGACCGGAAAGGCATTTAATGAAGAGATACATATCAGCGAAACCGGCAGGTTCCTGAAAATCCTCTGCTTTTCTTTGGACAGGGATATGGTTGCCACCTTTGTACAGGATGTTACCGCCGACAGGAAAGAGTTAAAGGCACGGCTGCTTCTTGCTTCAATTGTGGAATCGAACGATGATGCCATCTTCAGTGAATCTGGGGATGGGAAGATATTGACCTGGAACAGGGGAGCGGCAAAATTGTATGGCTATACAGAAAAAGAGGCTATAGGGTCCGCGTCAGCCATGCTTTATGTTAAGGGCGACACTGAACAGGACATGATCGGGAAGGTAAAAAGGGGCGGAAATATAAAGGACCTTGAGACAAAACATAGACGGAAAGACGGCTCCGTGATACATGTATCCGTCACCCGGTCACCGATCAGGAATGAAAACAAAGAGATCGTTGCCATTTCGACCATAGCAAAGGATATAACCCTTATAAAGGAGCGCGAAAAGGAGCTTGTAAAATCAAAGGAAATTGCCGAACAGGCGGTAAAAACCAAGAATTTATTCCTTTCAAATATCTCGCATGAGGTGCGCACACCGCTTAATTCCATCCTTGGCTTTGCCAGTATGCTCAACGATGAGGTGAGTAATGCGCGTGGCAGGAGATATATTGGGACCATCGTCGACTCCGGCCGGCAGCTTCTGCATATCATCAATGATATTGTTGATGTCTCAAGGCTGGAAGCAGGGGAACTGCCATTACATCCTTCTGCCGTAGATATAGACCGGTTAATGAGAGAAACAAGGGAGCAGTTTGAGGGATATGCAGCCACGAACAGAAAGCAGCAAATTGATTTCCGGTTAAAATTACCTGAGCATGAAGGCGTTCTATATGCTATTACCGACAGGCACAGGTTGCAGCAGGTAATCATCAACCTGTTAAGCAACGCTTTCAAATATACCGAAAAAGGGTATGTTGAATTCGGATACCGTGAATCTGATGATGATGAGCTTCTGTTTTATGTAAGCGACAGCGGGGTGGGAATCAGCAGAGAGCATCAGGAAAGGATCTTTGAGCGTTTCCAGCAGGTTGAAGATGCGGTACAGGGAAAGGTGATGGCGGGTACGGGGCTCGGGCTGACCATTGCACGCGGAATTGTCGGGCGGCTTGGGGGCAGAATGTGGGTGGAATCTGAAAAGGGCAAAGGGTCGGTATTTTATTTTGCCATTCCCATGAAGCATCCTGAATATACAGAGAAAGCCGGTCGTTCTACAGAAAATTCAGATCCCCCGGATCTTGCCGGTAAAAGAATACTCATTGGTGAAGATGACCCTTACAGCCTTGAAACACTAAAGTACATGCTTAAAGATACCGGTGCGGAAATAACGTCGGCCGGGGACGGTGAAAGTGTGCTTGAAATGTTTCACAGCCAGGGGGCGGATATTATCCTGCTTGATATCAAGATGCCAAAAAAAAACGGGTAAGAACTTGTAAGGGAGATCCGTTCGGCAAACATTGACATTCCGTTCATCGCAGTATCTGCCTTTGCAATGCCCGAACAGATAAAGAAAAGCATGGATTCCGGATTTGACGACCACCTTGTCAAGCCCGTTTCAAAAAAGCTCCTGTTCGATGCCCTTGTGAAACACCTGAAATAGAATAACGGAACTGCATTTTCGCAGGTACCGTTATATGGCAGCAAACGTAATCCTTGTTCACTATCAACTGTGAGGCTATTCTGGCTAACAGGCTTTTCCTTTGATATTGGCGGGAGATTTATATTTACTGTTTTTCTCTTGTAGACAGCAAGAAGGAAAAAAATCTGTTTCCGCTTCCGGTTGCATTGAGATTTTGCTTATATATTTGCAACATTTTTAAAGCTTCAGCTAATGCGTCAGTTGCAGTCTTTAACTAATCAGTATTAAAATCACCGTTGAAATGAGTGAATCCCATAACATAGAATACAAATCCAACTGGCGGGACGAATACTTCAAATGGATATGCGGTTTTGCCAATGCGAACGGTGGCAAGCTGTACATCGGTATTGACGATAAGGGCAA
>SLGC01000322.1 GCA_007123885.1 Bacteroidales bacterium
ATATCTCATGCCAATGACAGCTATTTCTGGGTTGTCTCAAAATTTTCCAACCTGGATGTGGGAACTGCATACAAGACTTATTCAACGGGAACATTTATACTGGGAACAGTTACAATGATTGTAATCTACATTCTGTCGCTGATCGTGGGCATCTCATAAATGCCTGATATAATTTCAACTGATTGCTAACCTTATTTACCGGAATGAAACTTATGGGCAGATTTAAAAGGATATTAATAGCACCCGATTCCTTCAAGGATTGCCTTTCATCCAGGGATGTCGCACTGTTCCTGGGCGAGGGGATAAAAGAAGTTTTGCCGGAAGCCGGGATCACTGTTTTCCCGGTGGCAGACGGGGGTGATGGAACAGCATCCTGCATCCATTTTCATCGCGGAGGCAGCTGGAAGGATCTTGTTGTCAATGATCCACTGTACCGTCCGGTTACATCGCAATACCTGGAGCTTAAGGATGAAAATACTGCAGTTATCGAGCTTGCACGTGCTTCAGGACTAGAATTGCTCGACCGCCGTGAACGAAATGCGCTGGAAACATCGACTTTCGGAACGGGTGAACTGATCAGGGATGCCCTTGACGGGGGAATAAAGAAAATCATACTTACCATAGGAGGAAGTGCGACGGTCGATGGCGGCACAGGCATTGCATCTGCTCTCGGGTTTCGTTTTACCGGCAAGGATGGCAGGGATATCATGCCAGTATCGGGGGGCAGGCTTTCCGGCATATCGGGAATAAACAGTGATAATCTTCACCCGCTTTTCAGGGAAGCCGAGATATTAATTGCATGTGATGTCCAGAATGTGCTAAATGGCGAAGAGGGCGCAGCCAGGGTTTACGGACCACAAAAAGGAGCAGATGAAAAGGCTGTATCAATCCTTGAAAGCGGCCTCAGACATTTGTCCCGGCTCATTTTTGAAGAAACAGGATTTGATGCGGACAAACATCCCGGTACCGGGGCTGCCGGCGGAGCAGCCCTGTTTCTGCTGGCGTATGGCAAGGGAAAATTGTGCCGTGGATTTGACATCATAATGGAACTGACATCATTTTTGGATGCTGTCGAAAAAGCCGATCTGATCATATCAGGGGAAGGAAAGATTGACCGGCAGACAGCCTATGGCAAGGTAGTATCATCGATTGCTGCAATAGCCGCAAAAAAACAGATACCATTTGCAGGGGTAGGCGGAATAATTGAAGGTGACAAAGAAACACTAAGGCAAAAATTAAATGCCATTGAATTATATCCTGTCCGGCAGTTTGCTTCAAATGATGCTGATTCCTTCAGTAATGCCCCAGAATATTTGAGAAGAATCGGGTCGGTTATTGCAGAAAATATAATCAGGACTTTATGAAAAGCTGGTGAGAAGTGTTCCGTGAATCCGGATTAAACATGCTGAAATAATCCGTTCCCCCGGACGGGACAGACCCGGCAATACAGTTGAGGATATCCGCATATAGAGGAACAAAAACAGATCTTATTGCACCGGTCATAATTTTGACAATGCTTGAATAGTGAAAGGAAATATTTATATTTACCTGTCCAGTTTAACACACTCGTAATCATTTACGGATATAATAATAAAACCTATAAAATCAAAAAGCTATGGCTAAAGTCAGATCATACCTGGTAACCGGGATTATTTCCCTTTTTATAATCTTCATAACAACCGGCTGTGAAGGATCACCTGAACATAATTCTCTTACAAGGGCAGAACGGTCCGAAGGATGGATCCTTCTGTTTGACGGAGAGAGCAGTGAAGGATGGAGACGTTATAACGGTGACAACTTCCCCGAAGGATGGGTGGTTGAAGATGGAACATTATATATGAGGGAAAGGGCCGGAGATATTATTTATGACCGGAAATTCCTCAACTTTCATCTGAAGATCGACTGGAAAATTTCCGAAGGCGGCAATAGCGGTATATTTATACTGGCCCAGGAGATGGAAGGACGACCGATATGGCATACGGCACCCGAGATCCAGATACTGGATAACGATGCACATCCGAATCTGAATCCCACACAGTTTGCTCCTTCGCTGTATGACCTGATACCCCCTTCTGTTCAGAATACCCGTCCGGCAGGTGAATGGAACACGGTTGAAATTATACTCGATAATGCTCATCTTACCATTCGCCAGAATGATGCCGATGTGGTTCATACCATGATAGGTACGTCTGAATGGAACAGGATGGTCGGGGAAAGCAAATTTCCCGATGAGATATTCGCCCGACTTGAACCGGGTTTTATAGGTGTCCAGGACCACGGCGACGAAGTCTGGTTCCGCAACATCAAGGTCAGGGAGCTATAATCAGTCATTACAGGGTTTCCGTTTGCCGGCGGAACGGCCATCCGGTACAGGAAGAATTATTAACTGAAAGGAGCTATTCCAATCGGGGAATTTTTAAACGATCCTGAAACAGATACCCTGCACTTCTGGCGGCAGAATTTCTTTTTTATCCCCGGAAGGGTACAGCTCTCAAATAAAATCTTGCTGTTAAAAATTGATAATTGAATTTTAAATTAATTATTTTTACCCTCGTGTTTTTCATTTTTTTTAAAAACACGAGGCGTCATTAAAACAAATAAACTATTACTAATTTTTAAATCTTACTATTTATGAAAATAATATCCAAACCAATCCTTATACCGGTAATTTTTATGATCCTGGTATTTTCAGGCATGAATGCTTCTGCACAGGATTTTGAATTTACATTCGGAAGGAAGATCAGCCTGAATGATGTTATGACGGGTTCAAATCATTCTGAACCTTTGAAGTGGGTAAATGTTAATACATATGATGATACGTGGACCGTTAACGGTGACGTGCTTATATGCAAAGGTCTGCCTATCGGGGTGGTAAGATCGGAGAACCAGTATGAGAACTTTATAATGATCATTGAATGGAAGTTCATGGAGCGTGGCGGCAATTCAGGACTCTTTGCATGGAGCAACGCCAATCCGGCCGAAGGTCGCGTGTTGCCTGACGGGGTGGAAGTGCAGATGCTGGAGCTGGATTATTTCGAAGGTCGCGAAACCAGGATACCTGAAGAGTGGCATGAATACTATGTCCACGGTCATCTTTTCGGGGTAGGAGGGGTTGAAACACTGCCCGATAATCGTATGGGCGATACCAACAGGAGCAATTCCCTTGAAAACAGATGTTACGGGATGGGAACCTGGAACAAATATGTTGTTGTTGCTGTCGATGGAGTGCTTAAACTCTCGGTAAATGGGAAATTTGTCAATGGCATAAGCCAGGCTTCACAGAAGAAAGGTTATATATGTCTTGAATCTGAAGGCGCAGAGATACATTTTCGCAATATCCAGCTTATTGAATTACCAAATGGAATAACCTCCCATGATCAGGTTGCTCCACTTTTATAAAAATTGTGAAAACCCCGAATAAAGTCATAAACATTTTTGGTGAACTTCCAAAAAGTTTATAAATTGGACAATTTTCAAAATTAATGCCTGTTATTATTATAATACAGATGGTGACAGCAGGAATAACATGACCTGAATGATTTGAGCAGGTGAGTAAATATTGATATATACAATTTTAAGATGAATGAATATAACTATACAAAACCGCAGCTAACGGCACTGCTTCTTCTGCGGTTTTTTACGGGCTGGCACATCCTGTATGAAGGCATTGCCAAGGCAATGAATCCCCAATGGACCTCTTTTGGTTTTCTGCAGGAATCACAGTGGGTCCTGGCAGGTTTTTCGGGATGGGTTACATCCAATCCCTCAGTTCTGGCTGTCGTTGATTTTATGAATGTCTGGGGATTGATAGCCATTGGACTGGGTTTAATTGTCGGATTGTTTTTTAAAGTTGCTGCAGTAGCAGGTTTCATACTCGTCCTGATGTACTGGATGAACAGTCCCGCACTTGTTGGTGTGGAATATTCGATGCCTGTTGAAGGACATAACCTGATTGTAAATAAAACATTGATCCAGGCAGGAGCATTGCTTACACTGGCCCTGTTTTCGACGAGTAAAATTTTTGGGCTCGATGCCCTTATTGGTAATTTCAAAAGAAAAGGAGAAGTTGCTGAATGAGTGATATTAATGAGAATAAACAAGGAACCCCGGAAAAGGAAAATAATAACCCGCAGAATAGGCCGGGAGAAAACAAATCCGGGATGTCCCGCAGAAAAATGGTGAAAGCTCTTGCCGGATTGCCGGTATTGGGTTTGTTCGGTCACCAGCTGCTTAAGAAAAGGGATTATGACCTGGGAAAGCGGGAAGCGATAATGAGAGAGCTCAGGCTGGATGAAATTAAATTTCCGGCTTCAGATTATGGCAGCGGCAATAACCCCGGCGGAGACCTGCTTCGTGTGGGCATAATTGGTTATGGGGTAAGAGGAAACCAGCTGGCCAATTCACTTGGGTTTATGCATCCAAATGATGTAAAGACAAGACAGGAAAGAGGTACCCTGGATGAATGGCTCGGTCAGGAATATCTCAATGTGGCCCTGACAGGTATAAGCGATGTGTTCGATCTGCACACTGAAAATGGAATGGCGGTCGCAAGAAACGAGATCCGTCCCGGAGGTGAAAATGCCCCGAAACTACCGGTAAAGCGGTACAGGCATTATCACGAGATGCTTGAAGACCCGGATATTGATGCTGTTATTATTGCAACGCCCGACCATCATCATGGACAGATGACTATAGATGCTGCCAATGCAGGCAAGCATATATATTGCGAGAAAAGTGTTGCCAATACTGAAGAGGAGGTTAATGCCCTTTACTCAGCCGTAAAATCAAGCGGGGTGGTATACCAGCTTGGACACCAGATCACACAAAACGTAATCTACCAGCAGGCAAGGGAGCTCATTAACAGGGATATGCTGGGCAAAGTAACCCTGGTACAGACTGCATCCAACAGGAATACCGCACACGGTGCGTGGGTAAGGCACATGAATTCAAACGGCAACCCCAAGCCGGGATGTGCAAATACAATTGACTGGAAACAGTGGCTCGGGCCAGCACCCGAAGTGCCGTTCAGCCAGTACCGGTATTACAACTGGACACTGTTTTTTGACTATGCAACCGGTCTGATCGGGCAACTGTTTACCCATGAATATGATGCGATGAACCAGATCCTGAACCTGGGTATTCCGAAGACGGTGACCTCTTCGGGAGGGATATATTTCTGGAAAGACGGCAGGGATATGGCCGACATGCTGCATATAGTGTTTGAATATCCCAACCGTGAACTGACGCTTCTTTACAGTGGCAATCTCTCTTCCAGCCGTCCGCGCGGAAGGGTCATAATGGGACATGACGGCTCAATGGAGATAGGAAACACTATAACAATCAATGCCGACAGGAATTCCACCAAATACCAGCAGGCCATATCGGCAGGTATAATAGATCCCCGTTCGCCCATGGTTTCATTCAATCCCAGCTCCGGCCAGGTTGATGCCGTCACCTCTGCATCCGAAAGGTATTATGCTGAACGCGGTCTTACAACCACCACGATAAACGGGCGGAGGGTTGATGTTAACCATCTTCACCTGCGTGAATGGATAAAATGTATCCGTGACGGGGGACGTCCCAGTGTAAATATTGATGTTGCATTTGATGAGGGTATGGCATGCGTGATGGCTCAGAAAGCATACGTGGAGAAAAGGGTCGTTACCTGGGATGAGGTTAACAGGAAAATTGTCTGAAAAGATATGGCCATATTCCAATGGCCGAACCGTGTAAGGCCAGCGGCCAGCCAGGATCAGATAATTTAATCAGCATTTGAAGGATGCAGACCAATGAGTTTGCATCCTTTTTAAATATAATCAATCCGCAGTTGTATGTCCGGCCCGCATTTGATTTCCCAAAATAAAAAGAGGATGTCCTTTTGAGACAACCCCTTCATTTCATGCTCCCTATCGCGCAGGTAACATCACCCCATCGTGGACTAAAATTAAAGCGAATCGCCAAAATCGGCCCTGAATTTTTCAGCAAGCTTCACGGGCCAGTCACTTACAGGTGCCAGCCGTCCCATAAAGAACCTGAGGACCGGAGGCTCCTCTACAAATTTCAACCCGCCCACCAGATCGCGGTTGGCATACAGCCACTTGATCCTGTCAAGCAAAAACATGGTTTGGGACAGTGTGAAAACCCTTCTCGGAAAAGCCAGTCTCAACAATTCCATATCGGCCAGTATATCCTTTCCGGTCTCATCCCGTTCACTGGATATGGTTCCTCTTTCCATGCCCCTGCACCCGGATACTATAAATAAGGCTGATGCCAGGGCTCCTGCGGGATATTCCTCCTGGCGAACATGCGGTAAGAATCCCATTGCATCTACATGACAGCCGAGCGCACCTGCAGGGGTCACCACCGGAATTCCCTCTTTTTCAAGTTCACCAACGGCATATTCAATAAATGCAGGTGACTGGCTGATAATTGTATCGTCGGTTGTCTCGTATAGTCCGACCGCCATTGCCTCTATTTCGCGGACTGACATCCCGCCATATGTCAAAAACCCTTCATACAGGGGAATAAGGTCGCGAAGCTTCATGTAGATATCTTTGTTATTGGTGCAGATGCCGCCTCCCCTTGTCGAGGTCACCTTGCGGCTTGAAAAATATACCAGGTCGGAAAGATCGCACATTTCCAGAAGTATATCCTTGATATGCGTATTCTTAAACTCTTCCTCCCGCTGTTTTATGAACCAGGCATTTTCCCCGATAAGGGACGCATCAAGAACAACCATCAGACCATGCCTGTCAGCAATTTTGCGCACATCCCTCAAATTGGCCATGGAAAAAGGTTGTCCGCCGATCAGGTTTGTCGAGGCCTCAAGTCGTATAAAAGCGACTTTATCTGCTCCATACCCGGAAATGACATCATTTAGTTTGTCAATGTCGATATTTCCCTTGAAAGGATGGTTGCTTTTTATTTTAATAGCTTCATCACGGTAAATCTCGAGCACCTTCCCGCCGTTGATCTCCATATGAGCCTTTGTGGTCGTAAAATGGTAGTTCATCGGGATTATATCGCCCTCTTTAATAAAGACCTTTGATATTACATTTTCGGCCGCCCTTCCCTGGTGGACAGGCAGGATGTATTCCATGCCAAAAACTTCCTTCAGGGCTGCTTCCATCCGGTAATAGCTCTGAGAACCGGAATATGCATCATCAGCATGCAGCATCGATGAGACCTGGTTGTCGCTCATGGCATTTGTTCCTGAATCGGTCAGCATGTCTAGAAAAATATCTTTGGTGTTCAGAAGAAAAGTATTGTAGCCACCCTCATCGATAGCTGCAAGTCTCTCATCAATCGGTTTGAGATGCAATTTCTGAACTATCCTGACCTTGTGAAGCTCCACCGGGATATGGTTACCGTTAAAAAACCTTATAGGCGCTGTTCCGTTATTTTTCATAATTTCTATGCAATATTATGTTCTACTTATACCTTATGAAGTAAGGATTACTGAAAAAAAACCAAAAAGATGCATTTGTGTTAAAACCCTGAAGATGAGGTATTACCAGACAGGAAACACTTTTTACCGCGCTAAGATAATAAAAAAATAAAGTAACAAACCAAAAATACCCTGTCCGAAATTACAGCTTCCTGCAATTGCGATGAATATCCTGTCTCCTGTATTGGCTGACGCCAGGGATCGGTCCCAAATGGCGGTTAAGGATGGATCATGTAATGAAATGTACAGGTCTGTGAAAGTTGATATAATCGTTGAACTCTTTTAGCTATTTTTTTCATTATATTTATGCGACAATAACAGGTGATTTTTTGCAGGAGATCTTCCTTTTGCAGGGAATCCGGCTTTTCTTTTAAAATCAATCATTTTGAATAATAAATTTAATTTCAATTATGAAAATTTCCCGTAAAAACTTTTTAAGAT
>SLGC01000177.1 GCA_007123885.1 Bacteroidales bacterium
ATTTCACTGCCAATTTCAGAAATGAAACAATCGAGCAAGTATTGGAAGCATTAAAAATCGCCCATCCGTTCGATTATACTTTTAAAATAGAAGAGAATTTGATAACCATAGATTAAATCTAATTTTATAATAACCAAAAATCTTTGCCTATGATAAAAAACCTCCTTATACCATCTTGATAAAATGTAAAATTTATTAAGGAACATCCTATTTGGAAAAAACGGGAAACACTGCGAATATTTCCCGTTTTAGTCATACCCTTCAATAAACAATTATCAGGTATTAACTTAATGAAAACTTTTCAAATTTATGAAAAATTTAATCAAAACCTATTCCTACAGGCTTTTGCCTGCGAAAAAAAACCTGAAAATCATGAAACTATCACTTCTGTTATTCAGCGTAGCCTTCCTGAATATATATGCAACAGGATTCAATCAGGAAGCTAAGCTTACCATGAGACATAATAATGTTTCGGCAAAAGCAGTTTTCAAGGAGATTGAGAAAATTACCGATTACCGGTTCGTGTACAATGATGAAACTGTTTCATGGCTAAGCAAAGTAAGTGTTAATGCAAGGAACAAAGAGCTTGGCAAAATCCTTGATGATCTGCTTTTCAACTCGGATATTGAATACAGGGTACTGGAGGATAAACTGATCGTTCTCACCCACAACAACAAGATACTTGCGCAGAACTCAAGAGTAACCGGTACTGTTACCGATGAATTTAATAATCCGATGCCCGGTGTAACAATAGTCGTTGAAGGTACTACTACAGGTACAACAACCGACATAGAAGGCCAGTACAGTTTAAATATTAATGATCCTCAGGCTGTTCTGGTCTATTCATTTGTCGGGTATCTGACCCAATCTGTACCAATAGAAAACAGGAATGTAATTAATATTGCACTGCATGAAGATGTTATAGGACTTGAGGAAATTGTTGTTATCGGTTACGGAACCCAGCGGAGGATCAATCTGACCGGATCGGTAGATATAGTTAACAGCGAAGCTATTGCCAACAGGACGGCACCAAATATGTCATTTCTTTTGCAAGGCACCGCTGCAAACCTGCATTTCGCAATCAGTTCGCATGGAGGGGGGGAACCCGGCTCTTCCGGTACATGGAACATAAGGGGAATGGGATCGATCAGGGGGAATGACCGGCCTCTTATACTGGTTGATGGTGTCGAAATGAATATGAATGACCTGAATCCCGAAGATGTTGAAAGTGTCACCATCCTGAAGGATGCATCTGCATCTGCAGTTTATGGTGCACGTGCACCATTCGGGGTAGTTTTGATAACAACAAAAAGAGGGCAGTCCGGGAGACCGGTTGTCAACTACAACACTAATGTGACAGCGAAAAACTGGAATATGACACTTAACCAGGTGGACGCGCTTACGTGGGCTACAGCCTTCAATCAGGCTGCAGCAAATGCAGGATCTGCCCCACTCTATCCTGAGGAACAGCTGGAACGGATCAGGGGTCATATGGAAGGGACTTTTCCCTATGAATATGATCCTGATAATCCCATAAGCGGACTATGGGCCGGCAGAAGGCATGGCAATGCAAGCTATAACTGGCCGAGGGAACTTTTCAGGGACTTTTCAATGCAGCAGAAGCATGATCTCAGCCTCTCCGGTGGAGATGAGAACACACAGTATTATGCCTCGGCTGGATTTTTTGATGAAGATGGTATGTACAGGTTTGGTTACGATCATTATAAGAGATATAATTTGCTGGCTAATTTAGACACCCGGGTAACCGATTGGCTTAATATCGGTTTTAATACCCGTTATGCGATTACCGAAACCGATTATCCCGAAGGACAGACCAGCGCCCCAAGGATCCGTGTGATACAGGAGGCTGCAACCTTTGCACCCATGATGCCCAAGTACAATATTAATGGAACCCTCCAATGTCCCCTGGTAGCATTGCTGGAAGGTGCCGGGAGGAACGTGACGGAAAGGAATGATCTGTGGTTAACGCTGAGAGCCGAAATTGAGCCGGTCCGTGGATGGAAAACAAATATTTCCTACAACTATAATAAATATACAAGGACATTTGATGCAAACCCCCATCCTGTGTGGGTGGAAGACGGATACGGTGTCATGAACAATATCGGAAGGCCATTTACTGCATATGAAAGGGAGATTAATAATGATATCTACAGAATGTTCAATGTTGTGTCTACCTATAATTTTGCTCTGGGCAATCATAATACAAGTTTAATGGCGGGATATGAACAGGAATATAAACATTTTACCTTTTTGTGGGCAAGGGGAGATGATCTGATCACCCAGGCTGTTCCCTCCCTGAGTACCGCTCTTGGCCAGCTTCAGATCAATGACAATATGTCACACTGGGCAACGCAAGGTGTTTTTGGGCGCTTTAACTATACTTATGCCGACAAGTACATGTTGGAATTAAGTGCACGTAACCAGGGTTCTTCCAGGTTCGCTCCAGAGAACAGATGGGGATTTTTTCCTTCAGGCTCTGTGGGGTATATGATCTCAAACGAAAATTTCTGGGCTCCGCTTGAACCCTACATCAACAGGTTAAAGTTCAGGGGTTCATATGGCTCACTTGGGAATCAGAATGTCGCCAATTACCTCTACCTTTCAAGAATACCGGTTTCGGCCGATCATCCCTGGATTATGGACGACTCTCTGCCAGTAATCGCGAGAGTACCAAGTCTGATCAGTGATGATCTGACATGGGAAACAATAACATCTTTCAATCTGGGGATTGATGCAGGTTTTCTGAATAACCGGCTTGATGTGGTCTTTGACTGGTTTGAAAGGAAAACAACAAATATGATTGGTCCTTCAATTACGCTTCCCACCCTTCTTGGAACAGGTGCGCCCCAGAGCAACAATGCAGAGTTGTTAACCAAAGGCTTCGAATTAGCAGTTTCGTGGAGAAACAGGGTTTCCACTGATTTTTCTTATAATGCAAGGTTGAGTCTTGGTGATAATATAACAACCATACTGAAATACCAGAATCCGGAAATGCTTATCGATTCCTGGTATGAAGGGAAAGTTGCCGGAGAAATCTGGGGTTACACTACCGACAGGCTGATCCAGAATGATGAAGATTTGGCCAATATGCCGGACCAGTCATATATTCACTCACGTTGGAGCCATGGTGATATTATGTGGAAAGACCTTAACGGAGACGGAAGAATTGATGACGGGCAGAGGACAGTGGATGATCATGGTGACCTGACCATTATCGGCAACACTTCACCAAGGTACAGCATTGGAATAAATGGCGGATTTAACTGGAAAAACCTTGATTTCAGCATGTTCTGGCAGGGAATACTGAGCCGTCAATATTATCCTCATCACGGCTCGGCTCTGATATGGGGAATGCTCAATGCCTTCGGGGCTTCCAATATACTACAGGACTCGGAACATCTTAATTACTGGCGGCCTGCCGATGAAACAAACATGTTTGGTCCAAACACAGACGCATATCTTCCTAAACCATATTTTAGTGCTGAAATGCGTAAAAACATTCACGCTCAGACCAGGTATCTTCAGAATGCCGCTTACCTGAGATTTAAAAATCTTCAGATTGGGTATAATATCCCGCAAAGTGTTGTTAACAGGGTAATGATCGAAAGGGCAAGGATCTACATTACCGGTGAAAATCTTTATACAATACAGGCCCTTCCCCGGAATATGGATCCTGAAACAGCTATTGCTTCAGACCAGAATTTAGGTGGTTACAGGGCCGGAATTATATATCCTCTTCCAAGAACATTTGCAATTGGTGTTAACCTGACATTCTAAAAATCTGCATATTATGAAATATATAGCAATAATTACCTGCTTACTGGCATTAAGCATCAGCTTTAATGCCTGCCAGGAAGATTTCCTGGAGAGAAGTCCCCTGGATCAAATTACATCGGTCGATTTCTTTAAAACTCCTGCTGATCTAAGGGTTTACATTAACCAGTATTACAACCATACCCATTTCCCCGAATATGGCAGATTTGGCGGTGATGGTGCTGACAACCGCATCGGGCAAACTCCCAGCACACATTTTGAAGGTACAAGAACTGTCAGGAATACCGGAGGATTGGGATTTAACCATGTGCGAAGCATTAATTTTTTCTTTGACAATTACAGGAAGATCGAGCAGTATCACGATTTCGATTCATACAAACAATTTGTCGGGGAAGCACATTTTTTCAGGGCTCTTATCTATTTTAACATGCTAAAGGAGTATGGTGATATACAGTGGATAACTACCGAACTAGGAACAGAATCGTCCCAGCTTTATGCTCCACGTGACCCGAGGAATTTTGTGGCCGATCAAATAATCGCATCCCTTGATACGGCATCCATGTATCTGAGGACTGACAAGACCAACGGTTCCTCCCGGATCAACAAGTGGATGGCCCTTCTTTTGCAAAGCAGGGTAGCACTCTATGAAGGCACATGGCAAAAATATCACGCCGGCACTCCTTTTGGAGTTAGTAATCCTAACCCCAACAAGTATTTTAACAAAGTTGTTGAGGCAACTACCCAGATCATGGAATCAGGCCTGTACGATATCTATTCTACCGGTAATCCAAATGAGGATTATTATAACCTGTTTGGTATTATAAAAGACTTTTCAAATAATCCCGAAGTAATGTTTTATGCAAAAAGGGATCATGGCGTTGCATTTATTTATACCGGTGAAACCGAAAGGAATTACAGGATGAGGAACCCTCTGGGAAATACCTTAACCAAAGAACTTGCGGACTCGTACCTGTGTACCGATGGTCTTCCCATAGCCGTAAGTCCGCTTTTCATGGGACATTCCACGTTAAATGAAGAATTCCAGAACCGGGATCCCCGGATGCTTCAGACTTTTGCTCCTCCTGATGCTGTCAGGAGCATTAATTTCGCAGGTGAGATTGAGAATTACTGGAGTTGGGTCTACGAGAGACTGAATACAGGAATGGATTTTAATTCTCCTGGAGGTTATCTGATGCGAAAAGGTTACGATCCGCATATGGCTAACCAGATTTATGGTAATGAAGAAAATCCTTCGATTATATACAGGTATGCGGAAGTTTTGCTCAATTATGCTGAAGCAAAGGCAGAACTGGGCACTATCAGCCAGTCTGATCTGGATAAATCGATCAATATGCTCAGGGACAGGGCCGGGATGCCCGATTTGGTCATTGATAATATTGCAGCAGATCCCAGCTGGGATTTCCCTGAACTTTCGCCCGTGATAAACGAGGTCAGGCGGGAAAGACGGATTGAACTTATGGGAGAAAGATTTCGCTGGGATGATATAGCCAGGTGGGCTGCCGCGGAACATCTTATTGTTGGCAAAAGACCCAGGGGGGCAAGAGCAGACCAGTTCACGGAAATTGTATTTGCAGTTGACGAAGAT
The DNA here is from genome assembly GCA_007123885.1 of Bacteroidales bacterium. Lineage (GTDB taxonomy): Bacteria > Bacteroidota > Bacteroidia > Bacteroidales > PUMT01 > PXAP01. The sequence goes on from SLGC01000177.1 coordinate 5,402, forward strand.
GGATTTTACGATCCTTATCAGCAAATACTTCCTGATGGATACGGTTTCAATCCCGGCCGTGATTATCTGACTTCCATACCGATACAGGAGATTGTGTTAAATCCGAACATGAAGCAGAATCCGGGCTGGTGATAATATGATTCAAAAAGCCCCTGATAAAAGTCCCGCGATGTCATTCAAAGGAGTTTTTAAGGGGCTTTTTATATTGGATCCAGCTTTATTGGTGCAGATTGTTTGATCGCTTTGATTAAAAAGGAATTTAACCCTGATGATAATTTCACAAACTTTTTGAAAATGAAAGTAAATCTTTCCCTTTTTATACTATCGGTAATCCTTGTATCTGCCTGCCGGTCAGAAGAGGAGACGGGACAGTATGTATCTGACAAAAACATCTACTGGGGTGATCTGCATAACCATTGCAATGTTGGATATGCCAGGGGATCTTTGGAAAGATCGTATGATATTGCCCGGAACCACCTTGATTTTTTTTGTTTTACCCCGCACACCCAATGGCATGATCAGCCTGAGAGAAGTCCCTTTGATGATATTGGTTTCAGGGAAGCCTTCAGTCGTGTAAAAGAAAAAGACTGGGAACGGGTGGTAAAATATGCAAATGATTATTATAAGCCCGGTGAGTTTGTATCATTTATCGGATATGAATGGCACTCGAGCTATTTTGGTGATTCTCATATTATTTTTCCGGGCAGTGAGGGCGAGCTTGCCTATCCTGCAGATATGAACGAACTAAAACTCTTTGCCAGGGCCAATAATGCCATACTGATCCCGCACCATCCTGCCTATGCCGACTGGAGGGGACAGAACTGGGATTACCTGAGCGGGACTGATATAACTCCTGTTGTCGAGGTTTTTTCAACACACGGGAATGCTGAAAGGGACCGGTCGCCGTCACCTTACAGACGTCATAGTATGGGGGGGAGATATACCCGGAACACACTTCAGCATCTCTGGTCGACCGGCAGCCAGGTTGGAATTGTCGCAGGCACCGATAGTCATCTGGGACATCCCGGTGCATATGGTAAGGGGCTGACCGCGGTGCTCGCTGATACCTTGACGCGCGAATCGGTAATGGAAGCAATCAGGGCACGGCGAACATATGGTGTGAGTGCAGACAGGATTGAACTGGATTTCCGCCTCAACGGGCATTATATGGGAGAGAGTATCCCCTTCACGGGTTCAAGGAATATTTATGTCAGGGTAAAAGGAAAAGATGAGATTGACAGGGTGGAGATACTTCGTAACAACAAAGTTATATATCGTGATTTTCCAGTAGACAGGACTAATGATGATACGGGTTGGGATAATCCCGTGCTTTGCCGTATTGAATACGGCTGGGGCCCCTGGAGCTGGCTTGGTGAACCAAGGATTGCTGACTGGAATTTTGATGTTAACGTTAAAAACGGGCAGATCTTATCAGCCACTCCATGTTTTCAATCGGGACCATTTGATGAAGACCGCAGAAACAGAATAACATTCGCAGATAGTGCCAATTGCCGGTTCCAGTCACATACATCCCGTAAAGATGCATTTGAAGATTATGCTACAAACAGTATAATCCTTGAAATTCAAGGCACACCGAAAACCGAGCTCCTTTTGTCGCTCACTGAGCCTTCCGGCATCGACCATAATATAACACTGGGCGAGCTGGCCGAATCGAATGATATTTTTTTTACCGGTGAGGTTACATCGGAATCTGTGCTGATCCATCGACTGGTTTTTTCTGATAATTACACCGCAGAAATTGAAATAAATGATAAGGCTGAAACAGGTGATACCGACTGGTATTATGTCAGGGTAATCCAGTCAAACGGAAGTCTTGCATGGTCCAGTCCCATCTGGGTTAACAAACAATAACAGGAAGAATGCGGAATAAAGAATTTACTATTTTTCGACTTACCCCGAGGCAAAGCCTATGAGGTATGCCGAAAAATTCACACTTCGTGTGACTGCAAAGGAAGGGCGCATTCCTGGTCGTCAAAGATCACAGCAAATAACCCTGTATTAAAGTGTATTAATCATGGCCATCATAAAGGAATTAATAATTATTAAATTATAAATGTATTACTATGAATAATAGATCAACATCATTAAGCCGGCGCAAATTTATCGGAAATGCTTCTTTATTGAGCATAATGGGTGCCTTCAAGGCAGGTGGACTTTTTACTTCCTGTGACTCGAGAAAAGGATATATAATGCCTGATATTCCGGTAATAGCTCCTGACGGACCGCCATTGAAGGCAGGTCTGATAGGATGCGGAGACAGGGGTACAGGTGCAGCATTAAATTTCGTGGATGCCGGACCCAATTTACAAATAACGGCTTTGGCGGATGTATTGCCGGATCGTATAGCTAACTGCCGGAAACATTTAAAGGAGCATCGCGGAATTGATATACCGGATGAAAATTGTCATTTGGGGTTTGATGCATACAAGCGGGTTATAGATTCAGACGTGGATGTTATCCTTG
>SLGC01000093.1 GCA_007123885.1 Bacteroidales bacterium
AGTCAAAATTTCGTGAAAAAGTTACAAAATTTTGACTGACAGAAGGAACCGCTTCGCTTTACCATAAAATTTTTTAATCCGTGTGTGTGTAATTTCGGATAAAAAAATTTCATGTACATTTAACTTATGGAATTCAACAATTTTATTTTGAAATCTCTCGGTCAGGCCTCCGATATCGCCAGAAAACGGTTCGGCCAGGTTGCAGGGACCATCAAGGATGGAGATTATAACCAGGTTCTTACTGAAACAGACCTGGAAATAGGGAATTTGCTGACCGGAAATATTCAAAGAACTTATCCCGGTTTTAATATTATAGACGAGGAGGCAGGGGTGATTAATAATAACTCCAATTATACCTGGGTAGTTGACCCGGTCGACGGAACCAGTAATTTTGCACATGGAAGCCCCCTTTACGGGATAATGCTTGGATTAATGAAGGATTTCACTCCTGTTGCAGGAGGAATTGCCCTGCCTTTCTTTTCGGATATTTATATTGCCGAAAAAGGACAGGGTGCATTCTGCAATTCGCAAAGAATAAATGTAATAAAAGAAAAGGACCTTAATAATGTGCTTGTTGGGTATGGTATTGACGGGCACCGGGAAAACCCTGGCTTTACAAGGAAGGAATGCAGCCTGCTTGCTGAAATCATCCTGGGTATAAGGAATCTGCGGGTGAGCAACAGTGTTTTTGACACTGTCATGGTTGCAAGGGGAAGTTACGGTGCCTTTCTGAACAGGACCAGCAAAATCTGGGATAATGTAGCTCAGCAGGTAATAATAGAAGAGGCAGGCGGATTATACACCGATTTCTTTGGACAGGTGACCGATTATAGCGGTGGACTGTCAGGACCCCTGGAAAATTTTACATTCCTGGCGGCTGCTCCTTCCGTGCATAGTCAGCTGTTAAAAATTATCAGGGAACATAGTGATCCGGAATAAATGTATCTTCCATATATTTCCCTGATCAAGGGAATCCCCGGTATAGTTTTTTTTATCTTACTCCCGGGAAGAGGAAAGAATAATAAGTTATAAACACCGCGGGAAGAGGTGGACAAATAGTAGATCCTGGATACTTTAAAGCACCGGATAAATCATCGTGATGAATGGATGAGAAATTCATAAACATAATTTGACACTGCTTCTATTTCCTCATCAGTGAGCTTATCTTCATATCCCGGCATCATTCCAACTCCATAACGGGTAGCATCGGCTATTTGCTCTTCAGACATATCAGATTCATTCAGGTAAACCGAATCGGTTCCGACATCTCCTCTGTTTCCATGACAATGTGCGCAGTTTCTTTGATAGAGAAGAACCTGGACTTCTTTATCAAAGGTCCTTTCGTTTATATGTCGGGGACAACCAGCAATAATAAGCAAAGGAAACATAACAAGACCTATCAATGTAATAATGAATTTTACCTTTTTCATATTATCCGGCTTTTATTATTAAAATATTTACCACAGCAAAGATGAATAATAATATTTACTAATATAGCAATTTCTGACATGATATAATATAGCAAACAAAAGGGCAGGGGACTACTTAAAAGGATTGGACCCGGGAAACCGGAATAACGGGGACAGATAACATTTAAAAAAACAATAACACCGGTGTATTCCGGATTCAGCATTGAGATTATTATGATAAATTATTATCTTAGGAAAATAAACAACAATAACGGTTCAAAATGCTAATGTGAATGGACCGCCGCCTGATTAAGTTTGATAGTGTAAAAGCCATTTTATATGGGCAGGGGAGAACCCTTTAAATGAAGAGGTCACTGTAATTTCTATTCAAATCATATAACTTAAAAATTAAAATTATGGAAAGTATTTTTGGAGAAAAATTCTGGACAGAGGCAATTGATACAAGTGTTAACTGGCTGCTGACAGAATTACCCGGGTTACTGATAATTATCCTGTTATTTATGGTAGCTTTCAGGCTGGTAGGCATGCTTATCGGGAAAATGAAAAATGTCCTGATAGAGCAGGCTGAAAAAAGTGAGACCAGGGATACTTACGAAGCAACGAAAAGGATCAATACCCTGTCCCTGATCTCACATAAAGTATTACTGGTTATGCTCTGGGTGTTATTTCTTATGTTGGTCCTGCAAAAGGTTGGTGTTAATGTGGGTCCCATTCTTGCAAGCGTCGGGATACTGGGACTGGCTATAGGTTTTGGTGCCCAGGAACTGGTACGGGATTTTATTTCCGGCTTTTTTATAATCAGTGAAAATCAGATCCGCACGGGCGATGTCGCCATTATCAATGGTACCGGCGGCCTTGTTGAAAGAATTGAATTGCGGACAATATCCCTTCGGGATTTTTCCGGCACCGTGCATGTTTTCCAGAACGGGAAGATCAATACTCTATCCAATATGACAAAGGAATGGTCGGCAATTGTTTTTAATATTGGTGTCGCCTACAAAGAGGATGTTCAAACAGTGATGGATGTGATCAGGGAGGTTGGCGAGGAATTAAGAAACGACCCTGCCTTCACCGATGATATTATTGAGCCTATTGAGGTTTTCGGAGTTGAGGAATTTGCCGACAGCGCCGTGGTAATTAGGGCAAGAATAAAGACAAAGCCGATAAAGCAATGGAATATAGGCAGGGAATACAGGAAGAGGCTGAAGTATGCCTTCGACAGCAGAAATATCGAAATCCCCTTCCCGCACAGAACTATTTACTGGGGGGATGTGATAGATCCGCTAAAGCTTGATCTGAACAAAATGCCTGAAAGTATGGCCGGCAAATCGTAGGTAACCTGTATTATGGACTGTCTTTCTGCCGGTTCCGGGAATATTTTCTATTTGCAATCCATGAGATCGACCGGCTTTCTCCATGAATTGGTTCTGGCCTGACGAATGTATTCTGTGTTCCAAATTTCATGAAGGTCATATCAGCTATTTCTAAAGGTTAGAATTATATTTAATGTGAGATCGACCGGGTCAAACTTCATGGTTTTTTTACTCTGACTATTGAATGCTTACAGTATTTCCTACAGCAAAAAAGTGAACAAAACCGGTGCTTCTTTGTATCAATAAGGTGAAATCTTATTTCAATGACATTTAAATTAAAAATGACTCTCTTTTTTGAATGCTTGTGAAACCGGAGGGAATTACAATTCTGTTTAATTCAAAAACTGATAATTATGCATCATTTAAAAGGTAAAAAAATTGCTATTCTGGCTACCAATGGATTTGAAGAGTCGGAATTGTTCGAGCCTAAAAAAGAGCTTGAAAATCATGGTGCAGAGGTTTTTATTATCGCACCTGAAGAAGGGAAAATTACAGCGTGGAATCATGGAAACTGGAGCCGCGAACTGGAAGTTAATGTTAAGGTAGATGAAGCAAATCCCGATGATTATGATGCACTTGTTCTGCCCGGTGGTGTTATAAATCCTGATAAATTAAGAAGGAGTGAGGAAGCGGTAGAATTTATAAAGAGGTTTTTCGAAACCAATAAGCCGGTTGCAACAATTTGCCATGGTCCCCAGGTATTAATTGAAGCTGAAGTTGTTAATGGCCGTACAATGACATCCTTTTTTTCCATAAAAAAGGATTTGCAGAATGCCGGAGCCAATTGGGTAGATCAGAAAGTCGTAGTCGACAACAATTTAATTTCTTCCCGGAATCCTGGCGACCTGCCGGCATTTAACAAAAAGCTGATAGAGGAGGTGGCAGCGGTTCATCATGCCTGAGATTAAGAGATCCCGGGTTTATTCCGGATGCCCCGGGAAATTTATCTTTCAGGGAAAGTGAATAATCTGGTTGCTTGCAGAAAGATCCGGATTTTACGGGAGCTGATCCGGTAATGGCTACCGGGAGTGAACATTCATGTCTGATGGTTGTTATTTTAAATAAATACTGCAGGGATAAGTGCAGCGAGAATGATATGCGGTATTTTAACTGAATATGGCCATATTATGATCTGAATATAAAACCAATTATTTAAAAATAAAAATAGGCCATCATGAAAAAAGCACTTACCATTTTAACAGCAGTTCTGTTTCCGGCTGCCATCGCACTGATACTAACCGCCAGCTGCGGTGAGCCGGAACGACGGGCCGGAAGCCCGGCAATTGAAGATCTGGAAGATATGGGTGAAAGCCCCTGGGTACTGGATATCGAAGAAGCCACAGTTGACAATGATTATTACCGAATAGCAAGATGGACGGGGGAATATATGCAGATGGTGCTGATGTCTCTCAGGCCGGGTGAAATCATTGACCTGGAGGTACATGAAGATCATGATCAGTTTATCAGGATAGAACAGGGTGAGGCACGTGTATTAATGGGTGAATCGGAGGACAATCTCTATTTTGATGAAACGGTTTCTGATGACTGGGCAATATTTATTCCGGCAGGCTACTGGCACCAGGTTATAAATACGGGTAACAACGATCTGAAGTTATATACCATTTACGCACCATCGGAGCATCCTGCAGGCATAATTCATGAAACTTATGAAGAAGCAGAAGAATATTCTCATGAACATGAGCATTAAGTGAATAATTTATTAAATATCCCTGTGACGGCCGGTGCGGGGATATTTTTTTAATCTCTTGTATATAACCGGTTCAGAATGTGGATAATTACCCACAACGGCTATTGAAATATGGGAAATAAATCCTCAGTCGTTAATCCTTCCTTTCCCATTTTTCAGCATCCATTATAGACCTTTAACTTCCGAATGAATATTAGCCAGACAGTATGACTGGATCATACCGTATCAGAGAAAAATGAGGAGGACAAGCAGCACTGACATAGGTATAAAAAGATTATCTGTTCCCTTCCAGCTTAACATCTCGGTCAATGTGCCTGCTGAGGCAACAAGAAGAGCTACCCAGAAAGTTTTGGGATCAAAGCTCATCCTGTAAAAATAAAGGGCAATAATGCTGATTATGAAGCTGGATACAAAAAAGGCTATTGATCCGGTGCTGGTTTTGTTAAGCTTCCACTTAAAAATCCGTATCTGATGATTATATACCATCAGGTTCATTCCCAATATTCCTGCAACCGGATCGCAGATTGCCAGGATCAGTATTGGAAGTATAAAGAGGAATGGATTGCCAAGAATATGTGATACCAGAAAGGTCAGATAAATGGCAAGAGGAAGGAGATAGCTTCCCAGTGATTTTCTTTCTATATCATGAATTGATTTCAAATGGCGTGTTTTTCTGCTCAGGAATAATAAAGCAAAAAAAATGACTGCAAGCACTAAAACATACAAATGATGATCAAACAGGAAAGGGAATGTTACAGTTGACAGTGTAGCCAGAAAATGAGCGAGTTTCCTTGTAATTTCACCCTTGGGATGAAGTCTGCGATAAACCATTTCATTAAAGATAAGCAGCAATAATATGGCGATCAAAAAAACCAGGGTTAATCCTATTTGGTGACTACTCATTTTTACGCTATTTTATATTTTGGATTTCCGGAAATTTTCTGCCGGAGAAATCATATTATTTCAGTACAGCATTTTATATTCCAAAAAAATCAAGCAGTGTAATAAAGGTGGCTCCAGCAATCAGGCTGTCAAAACGGTCAAGGAAACCGCCATGACCTGGTATAAGGCTGCTGAAATCCTTGACGTTGTATTTTCTTTTATACATTGATGTAACTGCATCGCCGATAAAAGCTGAAACAACAATTCCCGCTGCCAATAGTAATATGTTCAAACCCTGAAAGTCTATTAAGCTTTTCAGCAGATAGGAACTGCCTGTTGCAATGATGGCTCCGCCGATAAATCCCTCTATCGTTTTACCGGGGCTTATCCCCGGGAATATTTTATTTTTTCCCAGTATTTGGCCACTTATCTGGCTGAAGGAATCAAATACTGCAATTACGAGAAAGGTAAAAAGTACCAGTTTGTAGTCCATCCGGCTGAAACAAATGAATCCTGTGCTGAAAACAAAATATATTAAAAGCAGCAGGCTGAAAAAGCCCTTGCTGTGGTATCCTGATATTATGAAGAGTCTGATCATTTCCCCCAGCCCGACCAGGATTATAATAATTGCAAGGTAATGGAATACTATGGGATTGATCACGATACTGAGAAATAACAGATGAATTATAATCAGATAACTGATGTATTTGTTCCGGTTCCGCCGGGCCGTTTCCTTGTCTTTTTTTCTGTAGATTAGATAAAAGCTGATCCCGCCAAGAATGAAATAGATGAAAATGATAATATAAATATTCAATATCATGATAAAATAACTTCAGGTGATCAAAACTAAAATTCCGAATACAAGCAACACATAAACAAAAATATGTCTAATACTGCTCTCTTTTCCCGGAAGATTCATTCTGACAGTTAATTTGGGTCCGCTGAAAGCCCCTATAACTGTGCCGGCTGTGAGTAGCCAGACCAGTGTCAGATCTATGATCCCCAGGACCAGATGACCCGTGAGAGCTGACAGGGTGTTAATGAAAATAACCATCAAAGATGTACCGGCTATCAATTTTACAGGAAGCTTTCTTACAAGCAGGCCGGTTAAAACAGGAGCAGTGCCGCTGGTACCAAATGTGCCGCTGATCATCCCGCCTGTGAATCCGTAAAAGGATCCTTTTGGAATTATCCCTAAAAACTGCCGGATATTATTCCTGGTGCTTTGCTTTGTTTTCTTATCTCTGTAATTGTTAACCATCAGCATCACTGCAAGAAGAATTGTATATATACCGAATATGGTTTGCAGCTGATTTGATGTGAGACGGATAGTTATAAAGGTACCTGTTATAGCTCCAAATATTCCCGCTATTCCGAAAATTATGCCTGTGTTAATATCAAGATTGCCATTACGGTAATGTCCCATGGTACCCATCAGACATATTGGCAAGGTTGCCGCAAGGGAAGTGGCGACAGCAACATGTGCAGGAACCTTAAAAAGCACGATCAGTGTAGGAGGGAATACAAATCCTCCACCTCCTCCTATCATTGAACCAAGCAATCCCACTATAAAACCGATAAGTGGCAGCCAAAGGTAACTATGATCAAAGGCAGAATAAAAGATCATATAAAAACAAAAATGATGCAGATGATTTTGGTTTTTAAGCAGTAGATTAATCAATCTGCAAATATTTAACAAAATACCAAATAAAGTTAAACAATTAATTGATCAAAAAACAGGCTTAGACAAAATTACCTGCCAAATTTCTCGTCTGAAGAAGGATTGCCGTTTTGATTTTGTTTAACTTTTAGATGGTGGCCCCTGTATTGGATGCCCGGGTCAGCAGGCTGGCTGTTTCTTTCCTTCAGCACCCAATAGAGACCTTTTACATTCGATCGCATTCCGGGAATAATAAATTGTATTATAACGTGTTCCAGTGCTGACATTATACCCCATGAGATCATCAGATAGTAAAATGGGGTGACAAAACCATGAGTGAAAAGCACTATAAAAAATGCACCCTGTATATATCCCCCTATTTTGGTTGAATAGAGATGGAAACTGGGAAATCTGCCGAACCTTAAAAGCGACACGATCTGCGTGGAAGACATGAACCCGATAAAAATCAGGAAACTTACAAGGTGAGGAAGAAATTCCTCAAGCTTAAAAACGAATATTCCAACAAATGCGAGCAGGTAAGTCAGATTATCAGCAATTGAATCGAGTCTGGCTCCAAAATCTGATTCCATATTGAACTTCCTGGCAATAAATCCGTCCAGGACATCGGTTAATAAATTTATGGTAAGAAATATGGCAAAAAGGGACTGACGGCCTGAGAGTGCAAAATATAAAACAAGGGGAAAAGCGAGTATGCGGTAGAAACCCAAAATATTGGGGATGTTAAGGATATTATTCCGTTCCATTTTGATAAATTTGTTTTAAAATCTCACCTGTCTATATTAGGTTATCATATGATCATGCAT
>SLGC01000446.1 GCA_007123885.1 Bacteroidales bacterium
CGATGTTATACTGGCACAAAATTAAAGGTTTTTTATGGTGACAGAGGATCGTTGCCCTAAAATTGGCGGTTTTTTGAAATTTTTTTATATTTCTGTCCTAAAGCAGAGCTAAATTCCGGTCCATCGGATATTATTGACACCGATTCCCGTAATTAATAATACATTCCATATTTTTGCCGTTTAAATTACAGTTTAAATCGAGTAATAATACAATTCCGAAAAGAGGTTATTATGCATTATTATCCTGAAAAAATTGCTCTGTCTTTAAAATCATTAAAAATACTACGACGCCTCCTGCTTGAAAATCCAAGGCTTGAAAGAATATTCCGGGAATCGGACACTGAAGAAAAAGCCTTTGAACTTGTCAGGAACTGGGCTCTTGAAGTGATTGAAGATAACAGTTGTGCCCTGGCATATTACCGTCGGGAGGAAGCAGGATATGAATGCTTGAACCAGCTTAGATGGAAAGATATGGCTGCAATACGCATACTCGATTACCTTGACAATGCCGGCCGGGAGTTTGAGAATCCCTACATGGGCGGTGAAAAAATGCTCAACGATCCTTTCAACTTTCTCTGGCTGGCCGTTAAAAAGGGTGCGGGAGGCTCCAAACCATTGTTTTTCGAAGATATGATCCGGCTCTTTCGTCAGCTGACCGGACAGCTGCCACAGTCGCTTCCGGGACGTGATCAGGTGGAGGAGTGGATGAACCGGTGGAGCCACGGTATGCAGGATAAGATTGTAAGTGACAGGGAGAAAAACAAGGAAAGGATTATAGGAATACTGGCTGACAAAATAGAGGATTGCGCCACCGGCGATGAAGATTTCTCTTTTGATAAAAAGCTGAGCAGAAATGAGAAAATAAAAAAAGTCAGGGAGTGGTGGGACGATTACCGGTTTCATCTCCGCTTCGCCGTGCGTTCGCCCGGACTGCTGAATGAAATGCTCGATCATTCGCTCGACCTCGATACCCTGAAGTTGCTTGAAAAGGCTGAGAAAAAGGGTATCCCGTTTTTTGTCAACCCGTATTACATTTCACTCCTGAACACAGGGACGACCGGCACGGCCGGCGCCGACCTTGCCATACGCCATTACGTTATATACAGCAAGCAGCTTATAGAACAGTTCGGGAACATCGAGGCCTGGGAAAAGGAAGATAAGGTGGAGGTTGGCAAGCCCAATGCCGCCGGCTGGCTGCTGCCCTCACACCATAATGTGCACCGCAGGTATCCCGAGGTTGCCATCATGATACCCGATACAATGGGAAGGGCATGCGGGGGACTCTGTGTTTCATGCCAGCGCATGTATGACTTCCAGAGGGGCAATCTCAATTTCAACCTGGACTGGCTCAGGCCCGATGAAACGTGGGATGAAAAATTAAGGCGCCTTCTTGATTATTATGAGAACGACTCCCAGCTGAGGGATATTCTTATTACCGGAGGAGATGCACTGATGAGCCGGGACGGCTCTCTCGAAAATATCCTGAACCAGGTTTACGATATGGCCCTGAGAAAAAAGGAGGCGAACAGGAAGAGGCCGGAAGGGAAAAAATATGCAGAGATGTTACGGATCCGTCTCGGAACCCGTCTGCTTGTCTACCTGCCTCAGAGGGTTACCCCGCAACTTGCGGGCATCCTTGCAGATTTCAGGAAAAAAGCCAGTGAGGCAGGATTCAGGCAGTTTGTGATCCAGACCCATTTCCAGAGTCCCATGGAAGTCACCCCCGAAACCCGGCTTGCCGTTAAAAGGATCATTGAGGCAGGATGGACCGTCCATAACCAGCTTGTATTCACTTCCGCCGCTTCACGAAGAGGGCATACGGCCATGTTGCGGAAAGTACTGAATGATATAGGTGTTATAACCTATTATACCTTTACGGTGAAAGGTTTCTACGAAAACACCTTCAATTATGCCACCAATGCCAGGGCGGTTCAGGAGCAGATAGAAGAAAAATATATAGGGAAAATTCCTGAGCACCTGAAACCCAGGTTAGTCAATCTGGCCCGGGATGCAGAAAAAATGGTTGAAAACCTTGAAACCCTGCGCGCAGAGGCACAAATCCCTTTTCTGGCTACAGACCGGAATGTGATCAATCTGCCGGCAGTTGGCAAGAGCATGACTTTCCGCACAATTGGCATTACACGCTGGGGAAGGCGCATACTTGAATTCGACCATGACAAAAACCGCTGGCACAGTCCAATCATCAACAAACTGGGCAAAATTATCATTGTCGAAAATAAACCCGTGGGTGAATATCTTAACCAGCTGGAGGAAATGGGGGAGGATATTGGTGAATACCAGAGCATCTGGGGTTATTCAATTGGGGAGACCGAACCAAGATTCCCGATCTTCGAGTACCCGGAATACCAGTTCGGGATCACCGGAGAGATCACCCACCTTCAAATTCAGGGCAAAGAGGTTAATCCACAGTAATAGATCTGCTGATTTTAGCCTGGTTTGCTTTCACCTCCCGGCTGCAGACCCGATAATGACGCTATAAGGACAGGATCTGATCATGGAATAAATCAGTGGTCACCCGTCTCAGGCTTACTCCGATGACCCGCCTCAACCTGGAATATATTCCCCGGATAAATGTGATGGGTAAAGGTATTTTGCAAGATGTAAAATTCATGTACTTTTACCATTGTTTGTGTGCCAGATGATTTTTTCTGTCAATTAACCGCTGCATTATGAATAATATGCAATTAATTTGGACCGGCAAAAATATAATCAACATTTCAATCGGACTTGTCCTGATACTTGTCTTTCTTACTAATTTCCGGCATGCCCGGTACAATCACCCCGAAGGCGTTATAGAGTGGGATGTAAAATCCTATTATGCATGGCTGCCGGCGGTTTTTATCTATAATGACCTCTCTTTGGAATTCCGCAGGGCCGATATCGATAAATTCGGTGATCTTATCTGGCCGGTTGAAACCCCCACCGGGAAGCATGCCATAATAACCACCATGGCCATGTCTGCGCTTTATTCCCCTTTCTTTGCCGTTGCGCACACGGTGGCAATATTTACCCCCTGGGAAGCCGACGGCTATTCCCGGCCTTACCGTTTTGCCCTTACTTTCGGAGCCCTGTTTTACCTGTGGGCCGGACTGCTGTTTCTTCGAAGCGTGCTCCGGAGGTATGTCGGCGAATACATTGTTGCCACGGCAATAATCGCTGTAACCCTTGGCACCAACCTTTTCTACTACTCCACCTATGAAGCTCCGATGACCCATGTATATAACTTTTCCCTTATCGCAGCATTTACGTGGTTAACAATCAGGTTTTACGACAGACCTTCACAGCGGACTATTGTGCCGGCAGGATTTCTGGCCGGACTGATCACCCTGATAAGGCCGGTAAACATTATCGTTTTGCTGATCTTCTTTCTGTGGGATACGGGTAGTTTAAATGACCTTAAAAAACGGTTTTTATTTTTTCTTAAAAGATCTCATTGGATAGCCCTTATGGCTATATGCTTCATCCTGGTATGGGTTCCACAGTTTATTTACTGGCACTGGGTTTCAGGCAAAATATTTTATTTTACCTATGGAGAAGCCGGAGGCAGGTTTTTCTTCAATAATCCCCAGGTATTAAATATCCTGTTCAGTGTAAAAAAAGGCTGGCTGATATATACACCCATAATGCTGTTCTCCCTTGCGGGGATAATTGTTTTATTTGTCAAAAAAAGGGGACCGGCCCTGGCGATCTCGGTTTTCATGATACTGAATATATATATCCTTTCCTCATGGTGGAACTGGTGGTATGGCGGGGGGTTCGGACTCCGGTCCTTTGTTGATTCATATGCCCTTCTGGCTATTCCGCTGGCTGCTTTTATCGATGTAACCGTCAGGCGGGGAAGGTTACTTCGTATGCCCGTGATTGGACTTTTGGCTCTGCTGGTGTTTTTTAATCTTTTCCAGACCCGCCAGTACGTGAACAATGCCATTCACTGGTGGTGGATGAACCGTGAGGCGTACCGGGAGACCTTCCTGAAGCTTCGTCCCACAGAAAGGTACTGGAGCCTTATCACCTTCCCCGACCATGACCTTGCCAGGCAGGGCATTTACCGGGAGGTTCCGCGGGAACCAGAGGAACCCGTGGAGTATGGATGGCGAAGATCTCCATCTGATGAGGAATTGATTACGTGGATTGAAAACAAGCTGAAGGTATCCGGGCAAATCGCCGGTAGCCTCATGCCCGCACAAAGCGAAGCAGTTTCCGAAACTGCCGGGTTGAAGGAACAGGCACTGATCCTGCTTGAATCAAGGGGACGGGAGCATTACGAAAAATTATGGGCCGTTGAACGGATAAGCGAAGAGATCATGGCCAGTCCGCCCATGATCAATTACATCAGAAAGAAGGCCCGGAAAAATAATGTCTCTTTTGACACCATGCTGCTGCGCGATGCAGAATGGATATATGAAAACCGCATCAACCTTCGGCAGACAAAATAACATGAACAAACCATGCGGTTTCCATCCGTTTGAAATACTGATATGATTGACATGCAAAATATAATTAGTTGTTTAAAACCTGATAATAATAGTTTGTTCGGATGAAAACCAAAGATAATGTTGGAGAATAAGACAATTGCAGTCGTTGTACCGGCATACAACGAAGAGACCCAGATAGAGGAGGTTATTAACGAAATGCCTGATTTTGTCGACAGGATCGTAGTAGTGAACGACTGCTCGACCGACGGCACCGTAGAAATAGTACGCCGCCTTCTGGGGGCAGGTAACAGGGCGCCGGAAATAAAAAATATAACAGCAATAGAGATAACCGGCCGCTATGAACAGGCCAGCAAGGAGCTGCAGAGACTGATGAGAGAGGAGATAAAATTCTTTCCTCTTTCTGAAATAGTAAATACCGATCCCGAAAACGAAAGGATCATCCTGATCAATATGCAGTGTAACGGTGGTGTCGGTTCAGCTATTGCAAGGGGTTACAAGTGGTGCAAGGATCATGGCATCGACTGCAGCGCGGTTATGGCCGGCGACGGACAGATGGATCCCTCTGAGCTTGAGAGCATCTGTCGTCCGGTAATCAGTCAGGGGATAGATTATGTAAAAGGCAACCGGCTGATCCACGGGAGTTCTGAACTAATTATCCCGAAAACAAGGTTTTTCGGTAATTCGGTTTTGTCCATTTTGACCAAACTGGCTTCAGGATACTGGCAGGTTTCCGACACACAGACCGGTTATAGCGCTATCTCAAAAAAGGCTCTCAATGCTATCACGCTGCACAGGATCTACAAAAAATACGGAATGCCCAACGACATGCTGGTAAAACTCAATATTGCATTGTGCACCGTAAGGGAGGTTGAGATAAAACCCGTCTACGGGATAGGCGAAAAGTCGAAAATGAAGATATGCAGGGTAATTCCCAGGCTTTCCTGGCTTCTGCTGAGATCTTTTTTCAAAAGGATGTGGCTGAAGTACTTTATCAGGGATTTTCATCCGCTCTTTATATTGTACAATATGGCTTTCATCCTTTTTTTCCTGAGCATCCCCTTTGCCGTAAGGATATTGTCATATTATATGGGTGATGCCGTGGGAGAAAGGCCGATTCTCAATTCCATAATGTTCATGTTCCTGATGGTCAGTTCAATGCAATCGCTTCTGTTTGCCATGTGGATGGATATCCAGGATAACCAGCACCTTTATTCCCGCGGGAGTTGAATAGCTAACCGGGAGCCGTCCGGGTTGGCTTTTTAAATTTCAGTCTGGTCAGACAGTACAATAGTGAAAGGACCGGCAGTGCCGATAAACAGATAGCGCGGGTCAGGGTTCAATTTGCTTCAGCGACGGAGGCCGGCTGACCAACACCGGTTAACTTTAAAGTCCATGCCAGCAGGAAGAGGAAGATCTCGCCGGCAATAAACCAGAACCTTGATATGACCGATACCGTGATCGCATTTTCCGCAGTGAGGCCACCGGCCATAAGAAAGGCGGCCAGTATTCCTTCCCGCACTCCAATGCCTGCCGGTAAGAAGATCACCATAAAGCCGTATGTCATTCCGGCCGGAAAAATGAAGGCATGAAGAGCGGGTATATCATCAAACACGGAAATCATCAGGAACCAGAAACCTGCCGACCATAAGAGCCAGAAAAGGAGAACCGGCAGGCTCACCTTAAAAAAGAACGACCATTTCATGGGCCTGAATTCCCAATTCCTTTTAAAGATCCTGCTTATAATCCTGGAAAAGTACCTGTACAACCGGCTGGAAAATAACAGGACCGTAAGCAAGGCGGTGCCGGCGGCAATGATGAGCCCCAGCCATTGCTTCTGCAGAATAAAAAAGGTGGGGGGCAGGCTGAGAGCCAGTCCCCACCACAGAAAAACCAGCTGCTCCTGTAATGACACCAGCGAAAGAAATTTAAGTCCGGATCTGTCAGGACTGAACCAGGAAGCACGGCCCAGGATAACCCAGAGCTTTCCGGGGATGTATTTTGCAAAGACATATGTTCCCTGAGATATAACCGCATCAGTAAAACCAACCGATTTGCCGCTAATGTTGAGAGCAGTTCCCCAACTCAGGCAAACAACCAGGAAGCCGGCGATCAAAAGCAGTATGGATGCTGCCAGCAGCCAGGGGTCAAAACGGATGTCCCTGAAAACAAGGTAATCGGCCCGGTAAAGGTACCAGAGAAAGAAGACCAGTGATAGATAAAGGAGGAGGCGGAAAATTTTTTGCATTGGACAACACTTCCTGGCAAAGGGATCAATTACAAAACCACTAAAATAAGCTTTACCGGACAACCATATCATTGCAAAATTGTATCGGGGAATTACTCTGTCATGATCATCAGGCATCATTTATCTTGTAAAACTACTAAATTTTTTTCGGTGACGGGTTTGGTTGTTTTCAACCTGATCAGTGCCTCGGGTATTGTTTATTTTCCTGCGGTTGGCCGGAAATATTTTCCTTCATATAGATGTTTCCGATTGCAGGGCGATATGCTTCAGCCAAATTCGGGATCCCGGAGAGAAAAGCCGGTTTTGAGCAGGTTACCAGGCTGCATTATTGCAGCCAATCTGCCGGATTCAACAAACTTCAGTTCGCTGTTGGCAGCAAATACATCGAGCTTTTTTTCCTTCATCAGCCTGGCCAGTCGGGAGGCTTTGTTATAGCCGATATAGGGGATAAGGGCGGTGGCTATGGCGGGACTGTTAAACAGGGTGTTTTGGGAAGTGACGCTGGAGATCTCTATGTTATCAAAGAGCTTTGTGCGAAGGACCAGGCAGGATGCCGACAAAAGCCTGATGCTTTCCAGGAGGGAATGACCGATAAGGGGGATATAGGCATTAAGATCAAGACAGCCAAGAGCCGAGAGAGATGTTATAACCTGATCATTTGCATAGATCCTGTGAGCGGCGCTGATCACGAATTCGGGAATGACCGGGTTGACCTTGCCCGGCATTATTGAACTTCCCACCTGCACAGGCGGGAGAATGATCTCTTTTCTTCCCGCAACATCCGAGGCAAGAAGCCGCAGGTCGGACACCATTTTTTCCAGGTTAACTGCGCAGGCCTTAAGTATGGCGTGTACTTCAACCAGGCTGTCCTGGCTGGCGGTTGCATCGGGTAAATTCTCACTGCGCGATACCGGCAGTCCTGTAAGCCTTTGCAATTCGGGAACAATTTCCATGATAAAATACCGGGGCACGGTTATTCCGGTGCCTGCAGCGCTTCCCCCCAGATTCACAGTTTTTATCCTCTCAAGGCTTTTTGATACCCTCCACCAGTCCCTCGACAGCGCCTCATTATATGTTCCCAGCAGCATTCCCCAGGAAGAGGGCACTGCTTCCTGCATCTGGGTAA
>SLGC01000030.1 GCA_007123885.1 Bacteroidales bacterium
CCCTTTTCATCCTGTTTGCAGAAATATGCACCCAGGAACCAATCCTAATGCAAATATAGGTATAATTTCAAATGGTTTTGTTCTACACGGTAAGAGTTATTACAACTTTATCAACAATCAAAGCCATATGGCTTAAATTTTATAATTTTACAGTTGCGGTATGGCAGCGGATCACAATCCCATCTGGTTTTCCTTGCAAACCTGCCATGCCCGGGTGCTGTAATGTCCTGGGAGCCAGGCAATCCGCAATAAGAAGGTGGTGGTTGACAGATTGTTCGCGTGAAATTTAAAATAGTTTTGTCTTAAACATATTATGGAAAGAGAAGCTGCCGGAAGGAAAATTTCTGAATTAAGAAAAGAGCTCGATGAGCATAATTACCGGTATTATGTTCTGGCTGAACCGGTGATCAGTGATCGTTTATACGATGAACTGATGGATGAACTTATTTCTCTTGAAAATGAATTTCCGGAATTTTTCGATCCTGCGTCACCTTCACAGCGGATAGGCAGCGATATCAGCCGGGAATTCAGGCAGGCAAGACACAAACATCCCATGCTATCCCTTGACAATACCTATTCCCGTGAAGAGCTTGTCGAATTTGACAAAAGGGTCAGGAAATTTGTTTCAACCTCCTATGAATATGTGTGTGAATTGAAGTATGACGGAGTGGCTGTGAGCCTTACCTATGTGCAGGGTATTCTTGAACTGGCCGTAACAAGAGGCGATGGCAGGCAGGGAGATGATGTCACCGCGAATGTCAGGACGATCAGAAGTGTTCCTTTGAAACTCCGCGGAGATTACCCTGCGGAACTTGAAATAAGGGGTGAGATACTGCTTCCCCGTGAAGGTTTTTCCCGGCTGAACAGGCAAAGGGAGGAGAGGGGTGAGGCTCTTTTTGCCAACCCCAGGAATGCTGCTGCAGGAACTCTGAAAATACAGAACTCTTCAATTGTTGCCAAACGCCCCCTGGATTGCATTATTTACCGGGTGATAGGAGAGGGCCTTCCTTTTAGATCTCATTATGAGAACCTTAAGAAAGCCTCGGAATGGGGGTTTAAGATCTCTGAAGTCCGCAAGTGTGAAAGGCTGAAGGATGTATTCGAATTTATTGATCACTGGGATCTGCATCGGGCTGAACTGCCCTTTGAAACCGATGGAGTGGTAGTTAAAATCAACGATTTCGGATTGTATGATAAACTTGGTTACACGGCCAAAACACCCAGGTGGGCCATTGCCTATAAATTTTCGGCCGAACGGGCCGTCACCAGGATGATGTCCGTGGGATTCCAGGTCGGGCGAACAGGCGCGATCACGCCTGTCGCAAATCTCAAACCTGTGTCTCTGGCAGGTACAACAGTCAAACGCGCTTCACTGCACAACGAAGAGCAGATCAGGATGCTTGACCTTCATGAAAATGATATGGTTTATGTTGAGAAGGGAGGCGATATAATCCCGAAAATTACAGGAGTCGATAAGAACAAACGTACCCCGGGAAGCAAACCTGTTGAATATATAGATACATGCCCTGCCTGTTCTTCTCCCCTTGTAAAAATGCCCGGTGAGGCAAAGCACTACTGTCCTTCCATAGATACCTGTCCCCCGCAGATCCTCGGCAGGATGGAACATTTTGTAAGTCGCCGGGCAATGAATATCAATATGGCCGGGGCGACGGTAAAGCTGCTTGCAGAAAAGGGCCTGGTAAAAGATGCTGCTGATCTTTACTATCTCAAAGTTGAGGATCTTATGGGAATTGAAAGATTTGCCCGCAAATCGTCCGAAAAACTCATTCAAAGTATTGAAAAATCAAAATCGCTTCCATGGAACAGGCTTTTATATGCATTGGGAATCCGTTTTGTGGGTGAGACCGTAGCGCGTAAGGTGGCATCTGCCTTTCCTTCGGCTGACAAGCTTATTGAGGCCGGTTATGAAGACCTTCTTGCCGTAGATGAAGTAGGTGAAAGGATCGCTTCCAGCATCATGGATTATTTCTCGAGGCCTGCCAATCTTTCCATAATAAAAAAATTAAAAGATGCCGGAGTAAGGATGGAAAATGAGCAGGATGGCCGGAAAGAAGCCGGAGGAAAACTGACCGGGAAAAAATTCGTAATTTCAGGTACTTTCGGCCAACATTCCCGCGACGAACTTAAATCGATTATTGAGCAGAACGGAGGAACTAATGTTTCAGCTGTTTCATCCAATGTGGATTATCTTCTGGGGGGAGAAAACATTGGTCCGGCAAAACTAAAAAAAGCTAAAGAGCTGAATATTCCCGTAATCACTGAAAATGAATTAACCGGAATGATCAATCATGATTAGTTTGGTGTTTTTCTGTATCACAGCCTGATATTTTTTAGTAATATTGCATTTTAATCATTCTTCAAGCAATTATTGTGACATTCCTGCAAAGAATCAAAAAAGCCACAGGCAGATATGTCCTTGATCAGGAGATGAACCATCTTTCCCGGAACAAGGAGTTTGTTAATCTGGACACAGCCATGACAACCGGAATTCTTTTTCACCATACAAATGAAGAAGATTTCGTGGCCATCCAGGGTTTCCTCAGGGAACTTTCGGGCAATAATAAGCAGGTTACCGGACTGGGATTTATTGAAGCTCATGATATACCGGTCTTTTACCTTTTAAAGAAAGGGATCACATTCTTTTGTCTGAAAGACCTGAACTGGTATTACAAACCACAGGCAGATTTTGTAATTGACTTTATAAACAGGGAATTCGATCTACTGATCAACCTCAGCCTGGACAATTACTTCCCGGTTGAATATGTGTATGCCCTTTCACGGGCAAGGTTCAAGGCCGGCAAACTTACCAAAGGTTATAATTATGATGACCTGACCATTGATGTTAAAGAGAGCAGGGATATAAAATATCTGATTCAGCAGTTCAGTCACTATTTAAGCATAATAAATAAAAAGGGACAGAAATTATGAGCACGGAATTTTTACATGGTACCGGAGTGGCTATTGTCACACCTTTCAGGGAAGATAACAGTATTGATTTTTTATCGATGGGAAAGGTTGTAGAACATCTTATAAAAGGAAATGTCGAATATATTGTCGCACTTGGAACAACAGGAGAATCAGTTACATTGAGCGCAGATGAAAAGGCTGCTGTTATAAGCTTTGTAATTGAGGCGGTTAACGGAAGGGTTCCTGTGGTGATGGGCATAGGCGGCAATAATACTCATGAGGTGCAGCAGTCGGTAAAAGCAGTTTGCAGGGAGAATCTTCCCCTGGCCGCTGTCTTATCTGTCTCTCCTTATTATAATAAACCAAACCAGGAGGGATTATACCACCATTACAGTAAAATTTCATCCTCATGTACACTTCCCCTGATACTCTATAATGTACCCGGACGTACCGGGGGCAATATTACTGCAGAAACAACTGTAAGGCTGGCCCACGATTTCAGGAACATTGTGGCAATAAAGGAAGCATCCGGCAACCTTAACCAGATAAACCATATTATAAAAGACAAACCAAAGGATTTCCTGGTCATCTCGGGTGACGATCAGCTTACCCTGCCTATGATATCGCTTGGAGCATCAGGTGTTATCTCTGTATCTGCAAATGCATTTCCCCGGGAGCTTTCGGAAATGGTCAGGCTTGCCTTAAAGGGCAATTTCAGGAAGGCACAGCAAATACAAAATGCACTCCTGGATATAATGGATACCCATTTTGCCGAAGGGAACCCCGCAGGAGTAAAGGGCAGCCTTTCTATAATGAAGCTTATTGACAATAATCTAAGATTACCTCTTTGTCCGCTTTCAAAACCAACCTTTACAAAACTGGAGGCTCTTATCAGAGAATTGGATAAAATAAAGGAAAAGCTGCCACTGGGTGAATAGAAACCTCACACATACGATTGAACTTTATCAGACTCCTTTTGTTGATAAGGAAAATCATAAATTTAAACTTCAAAAAATCGTGATATGGCTTTTACCCTGCAATTGAACGAAAAAGCTCCCTATTTCAGCCTGCCCGGAACAGACGGGAAAACATGGTCACTCTCAGATTTTGATGATTACCGGGTGCTGGTAGTATTCTTTACATGCAACCATTGTCCCTATGTGATCGGATCGGATGAGGCAACCCGTGCCACAGCCGAAAAATATGCTTCTGATGGGGTAGGTTTTGTCGGAATTAATTCAAACAGCAAAAACACGTATCCGGAAGATGATTTTCCTCATATGGTAAAACGGATGGAAAAGTATAAATTCCCCTGGATTTACCTCTATGATGAATCACAGGAGGTAGCATTGAAATACGGTGCCCTGAGGACCCCCCATTTTTTTGTTTTTGACAGTGAAAGAAAGCTTATATATACCGGAAGGGGAAATGATTATCCAAGAGATACTTCAAAAATGACCGTGAATGACCTGGAAAATGCCCTGGATGATCATCTGGAAGGAAAACCCCTACGGGTGCCCATGACCAATCCGATAGGCTGTAACATTAAGTGGGAAGGAAAGGATGCGCACTGGATGCCTGCCGATGCATGCGACCTGGTATAAAGGCCTTTCCCGCTATTTTCCCCTGTAAGGCGTTCCATCGATGATCCAGCCGGCAGGTTCATGGCCCCTGAGGTGATAGTCGAAATACTCCTTCATCCTTATCGTGTAATCGACTTTATTGGGATATTTCCGCAGGTGATGGGGTTCATCGCGGTACTGTAAAAAGATGATATCCTTCCCTGCGCGCCGCATGGCAAGGTACAGTTCGATGGACTGCTCCCAGGGTACCGCCTCGTCAGCATCGCCGTGCATGATAAGCAGGGGTGTATTTATCTCGTGTGCATAGAACAGCGGGGAGTTTTCTATATAAAGATACCGTCTTTCATATAAGGGTGATCCGAGCCGGCTCTGCCCCGTTTCATACTGAAACTGCCGGGCCAGTCCGCTTCCCCACCTGATGCCTCCATAGGCACTGGTCATATTTGAGACGGGAGCCCCTGCTATGGCAGCCCTGAATATATCGGTCTGCGTTACCACATAAGCCGTTTGATAACCACTCCAGGAGTGGCCGTGCAAACCTATTGCATCCGGATCGGCTATACCCTCATCGATAAGTTTTTTAACAGCTGGCACCAGTGAATTTACCGCCGACATGCCGGGCCGTCCCTCTTTGAAATGAATATCGGGCAGAAAAACAATATAACCATTACTGGCATAGTATCCGAATGAGGGCCGGTGATTGATCACCGTCTGGTTAAATTCATGGAGTCTCTGGGAAAACTTTTCATAATAATATACAAAAACTGGATATTTTTTTGAAGGATCGTAATCACCAGGTTTAATAACCACTCCCTGCAGGGGAATGCCGTCGGCCGAGTTAAATGAAATCAGCCCGGCCGTGCCCCAGTTAAACTGGTCTATCTGCTCTCCCAGGCGGCTAACCCTTGCCGGGTTTCTGAAACGGGTGCCTGTAACCCACAGGTCGGGATATACATTATATGATTCCCTGCTGAATACTATGGTTTTTTCATCTCCCGAAAGAAGCCGGAACCTGAGATTGACCCCGTCATCCCTGAGGAGGCTGACAGCCTGGCGGTCGGGGCGGGCCGAATATAGTGCCCTGACTTTGGTGTTTTCATTATAGCCCTCCAGGAACAACTGTTCCCTGTTTTGAAAAAGCTGCCGGTCATCCAGCTTTCTTATACGGAAAACTGTCCGGTCCTTTCTGCCAGTGCCCCCTGTTATATTCTGCATGTTTCCTGTACGTGCGTTCGCACGCCAGATATCGTACCTGTCGTAAATCAGCACCGATTCGCCATCTTCCAGCCATCCCGCAAGATGGTAACTTGAAGGAGGCGATGGTGTGTCATCGGTTTCGTCATAAAAGGGCACATCAATGCCGGCAGTTAGTTTTATTGTGCTGCCGGCTGATATATCAAGGGCATGCCAGTGATTGCCTTCAAAGTATAAGAGATAACCGCTAACAGGAGAGAGGGATGTCAGATCCCGGAGCTCTCTGGTAACAAGCTGTCTTTTACCGGTATGGATGTTTATAATATATATATCACGAAGCCAGCCTTCCCAGGTTATTCTTTTACTATGGGGCCGGAAGGTCCGGGCCAGCACAAAATCACCATTTGCTGATGGAATAACATCCGGTATTTCTTCATCGGCCAGTTGCACCATCCGCCTATCGTTTATGTGAAAAACCGATACCAGGTTTTGCCTGGTACTCTGTCCCCACAGGCTTTTCTCATGAGTCTTGATCAGCGGATCTTCACCGTGCCAGATATCTGTATCTGCCTGCATGGCCAATGAATCAATAACCGATCCATAAATTACCTGTTCGTTGGATGATGCTGCAAAACGCCGGGGCCTGAAGCCAAAGAAGAGCCGCTGCCCGTCGTTGCTCCAGTTCAGGCTGTTGTCGAAGGGCAGAAAGTATCCTTCCGGTGCATCGTCCTGCGTCAGAAGAGGATCAGGTCCGCTTCCGCCTGTCCTCCAGAGGCATACTACCGTTGTTTCAGCGCTATCTTTTTCCATCTCTTCGGCCCTTGTATATGCCAGCACCGATTCCCTTTCGTGCCAGGAGAAGCTGTTGAACCTGGGGTTGCCCGTGGTATCTATCACTGCAGGGCCTGAATCAAGGTCGCTCAGTGAAAGATAATACAATCCGTTGTTGGCCTCAAGTGTATCCTTAACGGTGAATACCAGTAAAGACGAAAGACTGTCCACCCTCCACCGGTCAACAAAAGGCAGGGTTACCTGTTTTTCCCTGCCGAGATCTTTTACCAGCAGGGGAGAGCCTGCCTG
Organism: Bacteroidales bacterium; assembly: GCA_007123885.1. Lineage (GTDB taxonomy): Bacteria > Bacteroidota > Bacteroidia > Bacteroidales > PUMT01 > PXAP01. The sequence continues at coordinate 6,786 of SLGC01000030.1, forward strand.
TTTGAGCTTTTCATCGGTTTTATTGGCGGTATCCTTTTCATGATGCTTGTGAATGAAAAGATACTCATAAAGGGTGCTGAATGAAGCACTCCTGATATTTTTGAAGGTTGTTTGAGACCCGTCGGAAGTATTTACCAATACCGCTGCATTGTTTGTATTTGTTCCATTACCGGCCTCTCTTTCTTTCAGGGGCGGGATCCGGGTGAAAAGCACCCGGTTTCCCGAGTGTGAGAAGAGTGGATTTGCCCCTCTTTCAATCCGGTATTCAACATCATTGCCGGCAGATACCACTATACCGTAACCGTCGCCCCGGTCGGGCCATGCTGCATAAGCCAGCCACCTGCCATTATGGCTAATGGCAGGTGTTTGGATATGGTTGAAATTCATCACGTCTTCCAGGGTCATTGCCCGCCGGTCCTGAGTATATGCAACCGTGGCAAGAAGCGCCAGGGTTGCATGTAAACAAAAAGTAATCAGCTTGTTGAGAATGGTCATTGTAATTGGTTTATAATAAGTTAAGTGCCTGAAACAAAAAATCCGGATTCATCAAAATTTTTCTTTTGCGACAAAATTTCCGCCGGATACTCAATATCTGTGATAAAAAGTCCATTGGCAGGAGCCGATGTCCCGGCCTTCCGCCGGTCCCTGGCAAGGATTATATTCATGAATTCTTCTGCGGAAATTTTTCCTGTACCTGCATCCAGGATTGTGCCCACAATGGCTCTGACCATATTCCTCAGGAAACGGTCAGCCTTTATGGTGAAAATAAGCATGTCATCATATACTTCCCATTTTGCTTCCATTATATGACAGTTAAAGTTTTTTACACCTGAATTTGATCGGCAAAAGGATTTGAAATCGGAGTGCTTGAATAATTCCGCTGCCACATTATTCATTGCGGCTATATCAAGCCTGTAGTTGATATGGTAGCTTGTTTCCTGCCTGAAGGGGTTTTTCCTGAGGCTGATATAATATTTGTAGGTTCGTGACAGGGCGCTGAACCTGCTATGATCGTCCGGTCCGACCGGGTAAATGCTCTTTATGGCAATATCGGGAGGGAGTATATGATTGAGCTTGCGAACGGACTCCGGAAGTTGCCCGGTCAAACCGGTAGCCGTAGCGAAGTGGGCCACATAAAAGCTGGCATGAACCCCGGTATCAGTCCTTCCCGCCCCGGTTACCCTTACTTTTTCCTTTATCAAAATTGCAATTGCTTCCTCAATGACCTGCTGGATACCCTGTGCATTGGGCTGAATCTGCCATCCATTATATGCGGTTCCTTTAAAGGCAAGTTCTATGAAATAACGCTGTTCCAAAATAATTAAACAATCAAATGGGAAAACATGACTCTCGGTACAAATTTAACTTATTAGTCCATAAAGTAAAAAATTCGCTAAAATCGGACTATCCACCACCGGAGGAGTTGGCTTTAACCCCGATTTTTACTTCGCACATGCCTTTCAGGCAAAGCCCCGCCAGGACATTACCGCGACCCCGGGGCCGGGGACGCGGGTTTACAAGTTAAACTAAAAAGCCTGCAGATATAATGGTTAATTTTCTCCCCCGGAAGCAAAAAAGTTTTTCCGGTGTGATCTTTTATTCTTTGTCCGGGAAGTATTAATTTTGCACCCTAATTACAACACAATGAATTTCAGGAAAGAGATAGAAAGAAGGCGTACATTTGGCATAATAAGTCATCCCGATGCGGGTAAAACCACCCTTACGGAAAAACTGCTTTTATTCGGAGGAGCCATTCAGGTTGCAGGTGCCGTAAAATCCAACAAAATAAAAAAAAGTGCCACCAGTGATTTCATGGAAATTGAGCGGCAAAGAGGGATCTCTGTGGCCACATCTGTAATGGGTTTTGAATATGAAGGCTATAAGGTCAATATCCTTGATACACCAGGTCACCAGGACTTTGCAGAGGATACATACCGTACCCTGACGGCTGTAGACAGCGTAATAATTGTTATTGATGCCGCCAAGGGAGTTGAAGCCCAGACCCGTAAGCTTATGGAAGTATGCCGGATGCGCAAAACGCCCGTGATAGTATTTATTAATAAAATGGACAGGCCTGCTCTTGACCCTTTTGATTTGCTTGATGAAGTTGAAAATGAGCTGGAAATAGAGGTATGTCCCCTGAGCTGGCCGATAGGCAGCGGCCGCAGCTTTAAGGGCCTGTATAATATTTTTGAGCAGAAACTCAACCTTTTTACCTCGGGTGACAGTCACCGGTCCCCCGAAAATATTGAGATCGCCGGTATCCTGTCAGGCCAGGCAGACAAATATTTTCCGCAGCAGGCGCAAACCCTGAAAGAGGAGCTTGAACTGGCTTCAGCCGGCTATCCTGCATTTGACCATGGAAGATATCTTGATGCCGGACTGGCCCCGGTTTTTTTTGGTTCTGCGCTTAACAATTTCGGGGTCAGGGAACTTCTCGGCTGTTTTCTTGATATTGCCCCTTATCCGGGAAGCACAGAGGCAAAGGAAAGAACTGTAAGTTCAGGTGAAAAAAGTTTTACCGGGTTCGTCTTTAAGATTCATGCCAATATGGATCCAAACCACCGGGACAGACTGGCATTTCTTAAAATCAGTTCAGGGGTTTTTGAACGTAATAAGTCCTATTTACATTCCCGCTCCGGCCGGAATATGAAATTTTCCAATCCGACAGCCTTTATGGCCGAGAAGAAATCAGTTGTAGACAAGGCTTTTCCCGGAGATATCGTGGGACTGCATGATACCGGAACATTTAAGATCGGAGACACTCTTACGGAAGGGGAAATGATCAACTTCAAGGGTATACCAAGTTTCTCTCCCGAGTTTTTTAGATATGTTGAGAATTCTGATCCGCTTAAGTCCAAGCAGCTTGCAAAGGGATTGAATCATCTTATGGATGAGGGTGTAGCACAGATGTTTGTCAATCAGGCCAATGGAAGAAAAATTATCGGGACGGTGGGGCCTCTTCAGTTTGATGTTATTCAGTTCAGGCTGTTGCATGAGTATGGGGCATCCTGCCGGTTTGAGCCTTTACAGCTTTACAAGGCATGCTGGATGGAATGTCCGGATAAAACACAGCTTGAAGATTTTAAAATGAGGAAATTGCACAATATGGCCCATGATAAATGGGGCAGGGATGTGTTTTTGGCCGAATCCCCCCATTCACTTGATATGGCCAGGGAAAGATTCCCTGGCATAAAATTTCATTTAATATCAGATTTTGCGGATTAGCGGAACGGATTACATCATGATGATAGTTTTGTAAAAACCGGCTGTTTTTGATAAATTTACAACAGGTCAGCCTGATCAAAAAAACAGAAGCTGCCCATCGGTTTCAGATTGGAATTATTTAAAAATAATAAGCTCATGGCAAAAAAAATTACATTGATCGCTCAAAATCTTGAGAGATACATAATTTACTCTTTGATAATAATGATGGCCGTTGTCCTTATTCTTGCCACCATTGATCTTGCCTGGAGCATAATACGGACTGTTATAAGTCCCCCGTTTTTAATGCTTGAATTCGGAGATGTACTCGACCTGTTCGGGATCTTCCTTCTTGTTCTTATAGGAATAGAACTGCTTGATACCATCAAGGTCTATTTCCGGCGTAACGTGGTTCATGTTGAGGTAGTTGTTCTGGTAGCCATAATAGCAATGGCAAGAAAGATCATTGTCCTTGAAATGGGAGATTATGAACCTCTCACATTAATAGGTGTCGGCTTTATCGTGTTGACACTGGCAATTACATATTACCTTTTGAAAAGACTCGGATGTGAAATGATAAATTTCAGGAGGCTTCCTGAATCTTCCCGGAAGATCATTGCCGATGAAATAAGGGAGTCTAAAAAAATAATTGCAGGCAATGAGATGATAGACCTTACAGATCTGGCTGACCAGGTTGAGGATTATACCCGGGAAACTGAAAAGAAAAAAAGACCGGGCGAGCCCGGCAACCCGGATAAACCGGAACCTGATACGGATGCACCCGAACCCGGCAACCCGGATAAACCCTGTACCTGATGCGGATGGACCCGAACCCGGCAGCCCGGATAAACCGGAACCTGATACGGATAGATAATATTCTTCAGGTTCATCTTTCTGCTTTCTGTCAGCTTTCTTCCTCTCACTAAATGACTATTGTCATACTTTTTTTCCCCCCTGTTCTATATTTTCGCCGGCGATGTAATTCTGGAAATAACATCAAAATCCACAAGGATTAATTACCCCCGGGTATTTTCAATTTAGAATATTTTTGTATTTTTGCTGGCGTTTTTTTGCTGAATGAAAATCAGCCTTGATTTTCCGGCGGTTTCAGAAAGAGCGATTTGATATATTTTCAATAATTATTTATAAGAAAAATTTATCCATATGGAAAATAAACTTCAGGAACTTACCACTAAGATCTATGCTGAAGGTGTTGACAAAGCCAACAGGGAGGCGGAAGAAATCATTGCCAAAACACGGGCCGATGTTGAAAAGATGCACAGGGAAGCTGAAAGAAAGGCTGCATCGATAATTGAAAATGCAGAAAAAGAAGCCGGTGAGCTTAAAAAAAATGTTACTTCAGAGGTTAAGCTTTCGGCCCGGCAGGCGATAAATACAATAAAGCAACAAATCACAGAATTAATTACTGCCAGATCAACAGGAGAGGAAATTAAAGAAGCTTTCGAAGACAGGGATTTTATAAAGAGGATCATTGAGACCGCCATTAAAAACTGGGATCCCAAATCATCGCAGGGTATTGATGTTGCCCTGCTTCTACCCGAAAAAGATCAGAAAGAGCTCAATGATTATTTTACCAGAAAGCAAAAAGCTCTTCTCAAGGAGGGACTGGAACTGAAATTTGATGAAACCATGGAATCGGGATTTAAGATAGGTCCGCGCGATGGAAGTTTCCAGATCAGTTTTACAGAAGAAGATTTTGAAAATTTTTTCCGGAACTACCTGCGGCCAAGGACAACCGAACTTCTGTACTCAACTAAATAAACATTCGGCCCAGGCTATGACACTGCCGGGGGGATTGTTTTTCCCTGCCAGGGTTTCACGGAATATTTTTACTAGTTAATTGGATTGAAAAATAAGTAACAATTAATAATGTTTGAGAGAAATTACTACTACCTGGTTGCTGGATTGCCGGATATTATACTTGATCAGAAAAAACTTACCTTCGGTACAGAGGAATTCAAAAACGAGTTAAAGTATCATTTGCATCCTGATGACTACCACCTTGTCGAACTTCTTTTTCTACCTGCCGATAACAACAACCTGCTCAACCTGCTGCTAAAAAGGGACCGTCCTTTTGATGAATCGGGAAAATACACACGCGACGAACTTGAGGCGGAAATCAAGGATACTTCTGTTACCCCCGGTTATATGCAGAAATTCATAAATGCATTCAAATCGGAAATGCCCGTTTTCGAGCAGTTATCCTGGGAGGATCAGCTTACCTGGTTGTATTATGATCATGTAAAAAATTGCGGTAATGGTTTTTTGAGAGATTGGTTTGAATTCGACCTGAATATCAAGAACATCGTGGCTGGGATGACCATACGAAAGCATAAGCTAAAGGGAGAATACCTGATAGGCGATAATCCTGTTGTCCAGGCTGTCAATAAAAGTTCGCTCAGGGATTTCGGCCTTGGGAACGATGTTGAATACATGGAAAAACTTATATCCATCCAGGATACCGGCAATCTGCTGGAAAGGGAGAGGGCGATGGATATGCTTCGATGGGATTTTATAGACAATCTTAATACATTCAATTATTTTACCATTGAGGTCCTTCTGGGCTATGTTATAAAGATCAGGATGGTTCAGCGCTGGCTGGAAATGGATGTGGAAACCGGTAAGAAGATGTTCAGGAAACTGATCGATGACCTGGAGGGAAGTTATGAATTCCCTGATGAATTCAATATTGCCGACAGGCGGAAAAGCAGGTAGTAATAAGACAATAGCTGCAATTGCAGCAAGCAAACAGGATTTTAAAGAACATAGATTTTATAAACACGACATATGAAACCGACCATGACAACAATTTTCCTCTCCGAGGTGACCATACATGGCCGGTTGCATCTACAGATAAAAAATTAATGTGAACAGATGAAGGAAAAAAATTTAACCAAAGGTAAAGTAGCCGGTGTAATTGCCAACCTTGTAATTGTAAATGTCGACGGACCGGTTTCGCAAAATGAGATATGCTATATCCTGCTGGAGAAAGTCAAGCTAATGGCCGAGGTCATAAAAGTGTTCGAAAAAAAGGCATTTATACAGGTTTTCGAAAGCACGCGCGGATTGAGGGTGGGGACTGATGTTGAGTTTACACAAGGGATGCTTGAGGTTACCCTCGGACCCGGCATACTTTCAAGGAATTATGACGGATTGCAGCATGATCTGAATAAGATGGAGGGTGTATTTCTCCAGAGAGGTGATTACACATCCGCACTCGATCATGAAAAGAAATGGGGTTTCAAGCCGCTGGCCAAAGCCGGTGATGTGGTGGCGGCGGGTGACTGGCTCGGAGAGGTTGACGAAAACGGCCAGCCACATAAGATCATGGTTCCCTTCAAATTTTTGGGCAAATACAAGGTGAAAAGTGTTATTGGCGACGGCGACTACACTGTCGATGAAACAGTAGCAGTCCTGACCGATGGAAGAGGCCAGGAGGTTGCTGTAACGATGGTGCAGAAATGGCCGGTCAAGGTGCCCATTAAAAATTACAGGAACAAGCCAAGGCCCTTTAAGCTTCTTGAAACCGGGGTACGGACTATGGATACGCTTAATCCTATTGTTGAGGGAGGAACAGGTTTTATTCCCGGACCCTTTGGAAGTGGCAAGACCGTTTTGCAGCATGCCATATCAAAACAGGCTGAGGCCGATATAGTCGTTGTTGCCGCCTGCGGTGAAAGGGCCAATGAGGTTGTTGAGATCTTCGCCGAGTTTCCCGAGATCGATGATCCGCGGACAGGCCGCAAGCTGATGGAACGGACCACAATTATTGCCAATACATCAAATATGCCTGTTGCTGCACGTGAAGCTTCTGTATATACTGCCATGACACTGGCAGAATATTACCGTGCGATGGGCCTGAGGATCCTGCTGCTTGCTGACTCAACATCAAGATGGGCACAGGCTCTCAGGGAAATGTCAAACCGTATGGAAGAGCTTCCCGGTCCCGATGCTTTCCCGATGGACCTCCCTGCCATTATATCCAACTTCTATTCCCGTGCAGGGTTCGTATACCTCAACAACGGCCATTCCGGCTCAATTACCTTTATAGGGACGGTTTCCCCAGCAGGTGGGAACCTTAAAGAGCCTGTAACGGAATCGACCAAAAAAGCGGCCCGCTGTTTCTATGCACTGTCCCAGCAACGTGCCGACAGCAAGCGTTACCCGGCAATAGATCCTATTGACAGCTATTCAAAATATATTGAATATCCCGAGTTGCAGGATTATTTAAGGGACAATGTCGATGTAAAATGGGTGGATAACGTAAATCTGATAAAGAATATACTTATAAGGGGCAAGGAGGCATCGGAGCAGATAAATATACTGGGTGATGACGGGGTACCGGTCGATTACCACGTCGATTTCTGGAAATCGGAGGTTATCGACTTCGTCATACTGCAGCAGGATGCTTTTGATCCAATAGACAGGGCGAGTCCCATTCACAGGCAAAAATACATGCTTGACAAGGTACTTGAAGTCTATAATACCCCGTTCAGCTTCAATTCCTTTGAAGAGGTGAACCCCTATTTCAAAAGAGTGATAAACGAGTTCAAGCAGATGAACTACTCCGAATATGAATCGGACGGTTTTAAAAAACATGAAAAAGAATTAAACAATATTATTGACGAAAGAAAAACTGCATAATGGAAACTAAAGCTTTTCAGAAAATATACACTAAAATTACCCAGATCACCAAGGCTACCTGTTCGCTCAATGCCGAAGGAGTAGGTTATGAGGAACTGGCATCTGTTAACGGCCGTCTTGCACAGGTGGTAAAGATACAGGGAGATAACGTGACCCTGCAGATATTTGGAGGCACGGAAGGTGTACCCTCAAATGCCGAAGTTACTTTCTTTGGCCGTCCACCGGTCCTGAAGGTAAGCGAAGACCTGGCCGGGAGGTTCTTCAACTCATTCGGACTTCCTATTGATGGTGGTCCCGAAGTCGAAGGTGAAGAGAGAGAAATTGGCGGCCCCTCTGTTAACCCTGTACGCAGGGATCAGCCCTCTGAGCTTATCGCTACCGGTATTGCCGGTATCGACCTTAACAATACACTGGTAACCGGCCAGAAGATACCCTTCTTTGCCGATCCCGACCAGCCATTCAACCAGGTAATGGCAATGGTTGCCCTGAGGGCAAAGGCCGACAAGATCATACTGGGAGGCATGGGACTCACAAATGATGATTACCTGTATTTCAAGAATGTATTTGATAATGCCGGAGCACTCGACCGTATTGTCAGCTTTGTGAATACCACCGAGGATCCGCCGGTTGAAAGGCTGCTGGTACCGGATATGGCGCTGACTGCGGCGGAATATTTCGCAGTGGACAAGAATGAGAACGTTCTTGTACTGCTGACAGATATGACGCTTTATGCCGATGCCCTCAGTATAGTATCAAACCGTATGGACCAGATACCTTCGAAGGACAGTATGCCCGGTTCGCTGTACAGCGACCTTGCAAAAATTTATGAAAAAGCGGTACAGTTCCCTGCCGGAGGGTCCATAACGATTATTGCGGTAACGACCCTTTCGGGTGGTGATATTACCCATGCTATTCCTGATAATACAGGATATATTACTGAGGGACAGCTTTTCCTTCGCCGTGATACCGACATCGGTAAAGTTATCGTCGATCCTTTCAGGAGCCTTTCCCGCCTCAAGCAGCTTGTAATTGGCAAAAAGACCCGTGAGGATCATCCCCAGGTGATGAACACCGCGGTGCGTCTTTATGCAGATGCCGCCAACGCACGCACAAAGCTTGAAAACGGATTTGATCTTACCGATTACGATGAACGGACCCTGAAATTTGCCAGGGAATATTCAGAGAAGCTTCTTGCTATTGATGTGAACATTGATACCGAAACAATGATAAAAACCGGCTGGGATCTGTTCGCTGCCTATTTCCGGCCGGAAGAGGTCGGCATAAGGGAAGAGTATGTTGAAAAATACTGGCCAAACAATGAATAAGACAATGTTGCAACGGGTTTTTTTAAACAAACATCGATAAATGGCAATAAAATTTCAATATAATAAAACAGCGCTCCAGGATCTTAACAAACAGCTCCAGATCAGGGTAAGAGCTTTGCCCACAATTAAAAACAAAGAGACGGCCCTGAGGATGGAAGTGAAAAAGGCAAAGGATGATGCTGCACTTCTGGACAGGAAGCTCCAGGAGAAGATAGAGGCATATGACTATATGGACAGGCTCTGGGCAGAATTTGATGGCGGGCTTATAACCATAAAGGATGTTGAGCTTTCCGTAAAGAAGATCGCCGGAGTTAAAACACCGGTCCTGGACAATATCCATTTTGAGATCCGTCAGTTCAGCCTGATAAATACGCCGGACTGGTTTTATGACGGGATTACTGTTCTGGAGGAACTGGCAACTGTAGGTATCGAACGTGATTTTTTCTACAGGAAAATGAATCTGCTCGATCACGCGAGAAAGAAGACCACGCAGAAAGTGAATCTTTACGAAAAAGTCCAGATACCCGGTTATGAAGAGGCTATCCTGAAAATCAAGCGTTTTCTTGAAGACGAGGAAAACCTTGACAAATCATCACAGAAAATAGTTAAAAACCGTCAACAGCAAGCGGAGGAAATAGTATGATCGCACCAATGACAAAATATTCCCTTCTGGTATTTCACCGCGAATACTCTGAATTCCTTGAGAAGTTAAGGGAGCTGGGAGTTGTTCATATACTGGAAAAGGAAGCTGAAATTACCGATGAGATCAGGGATCAGTATCAGTATGTCGACAATGTAGATAAGACACTACGTTTTTTGAAAAAACGTCTGACCGAGTCCGGAACTTCTCCCGGAGAATTTGACGGAAAGCTGGTATATGAAGAGATAATTGATCTGCAGCACCGTATCGACCAGAACAGGAACAAGCTGAATTCAATTAATAAGGAGATACATGAATTGCAGCCATGGGGGAACTTTTCTATTGAAACCATTAAGAAACTCAATGATGAGGGTATAATATTAAGATTTTTTGTTTCGCCTGTAAAACGATTCAATCTTCAATGGAAGGAGCAATATATTATCGAGGAGATAAGTAGTGTTGGCGGACAGGTATACTTTGTTGTTATATCCAGGGGAGAAGAGGATGTCAATATCCAGGCTGAAGAGATTAGCATGCCCTCTCATTCCCTTGATTCGGTCCGTGAGGAAAAGGTCCGGATACAAAAGGAGATCGAAAGCATTGAAAGCCGTTTTAACCATCTGGCCGAAACCGCCCTCCCTGCACTTGAAGATTACAAGAACTCATTGATACAGGAATTGGAGTACAACAAGGCTGTTCATTACACAGCCAGGGAAGCTGAAGAGCGCCTGATGATACTGGAAGGATGGGTCCCTGCCGAATCGGCCGGGAGTGTGAACAGATTCCTGGACAGCACCGGGGCTGCCTATATCACTTCTGAACCTTCACAGGAGGACAAGGTACCGATCATGCTGAAAAACAAAGGATTTTCTTCAAAATTCGAAAAACTTGGAGAGCTGTACTCATTACCGAATTACAAGGAACTTGATGTTACCCCCTTCTTTGCTCCGTTTTACGCATTGTTTTTTGGATTTTGCCTGGGTGATGCGGGATATGGAATATTGCTTGTTGCAGCTGCTATTTTTGCAAGAAGAAAGGTGCAGAAAGATCTGAAACCCCTGACGGTACTTGTTTCATACCTCGGAATCGCCACCTTTATTTTCGGAATTATAAGCGGTGTGTTTTTTGGAATACCGCTGTATGATACAAACCTGCCGGTATATCGTGAGCTTTCTGTTATGTTTGAGGAACGGGGAACAGATATCAACATGCTCCTGTTTTATCTGGCCGTTATCCTGGGAGCCATACAGATTATCTTTGGAATGATTCTCAAGGCGATAAACGAGACCATCCAGTTCGGATGGAAGATTGCCATGGGTACCTACGGATGGCTTACCCTGATAATAGGGATGATCCTGGTATTCCTGGTAAGCAACATAACAGGGATCCCGATGGCAGATCTTCAGCCGTTGACATATACGGTACTAATAATCAGTGGCATCATGATACTACTGCTGAATAATTTAAACAGGAACATCCTGGCAAATTTCGGACTGGGGCTCTGGAATACTTATAATATGGCTACCGGGTTGCTTGGCGACCTGCTTTCCTACATAAGACTGTTTGCCCTTGGGATTGCCAGTGCGATCCTTGGTTTTGTATTCAATAGTCTTGCGCTCCAAATGAGTGGTAACATTCCTGTGATAAGCGCAATAATAATGATCCTGATCCTCATTTTCGGGCATGGAATAAACCTTTTTATGTCAGGCCTTGGTTCTTTTGTGCATCCAATGCGTCTTACATTTGTTGAGTTTTACAAGAATGCCGGATTTACAGGTGGAGGAATAAAATACAACCCATTCAGGAAAATAAAATAGATTATAAATTACTCACTTAACTTTAATTATTAAATTTTATGGAACCGATTATTTTAGCTTACATTGGCATTGGATTAATGATAGGACTGGCCGGTATTGGTAGTGCCTTTGGCGTATCTATGGGTGGAAATGCATCCATAGGCGCTCTTAAAAAGAACGAGGATGCATTCGGAAGTTACATGGTACTCAGTGCATTGCCCGGAACTCAGGGACTTTATGGATTTATGGGATATTTTGTAATGACCGGGTATACAGGTTATCTTCCCGCCGAGATGACTTGGAACGCTGCTGCGACCATTTTCGGAGTTGGATTCGCGCTGGGTATCGTGGGACTCATGTCTGCAATCCGCCAGGGGCAGGTTTGTGCTAACGGTATCGCCGCTATCGGATCAGGATACAATGTATTCGGGAACACTCTGATACTTGGTGTATTCCCCGAGCTCTACGCTATCATAGCTTTTGCCGCCACATTCCTTGCAAGTGCTGCGCTCTAACTCCTGCTTTCAAAAGATAAAAGTCCGCCCGCTGTTATATTACTTCAGCGGGCTTTCTTTTTTTCCGGCACAGTTTTAACCGAAGGATATCGGAAACCCGGTGAACCCCGGCTATATCAATTTCCGGAATACTTTTTTGCCAGGTTTTTTCAATCCCGACAGCTGCCTTCCAAACAAGGATTTTTCGCGGGCTTTGCCGCTGTTATTTTTGATTTGATTAACTTGCGTGAATATTCAGAATATTTATTTTGGATTGATTAAATCATTTTATAAATTGTAACCATAAAAAGATCGGCATAAAAGCTCCCAAATTAGTACAATGTTTAAAATTTACAGGTTCCCGGAAAAACCATAAAAACGGGCTATCAAGTTGAAATTGGATTTTCTTCCAATGCAGTGCCCAAATATTTCTCAATATCATACCAGAGATATCCATTTTTATAATTAAATGATCAATAATGGTAAAAAGAAGAGACTTTATAAAGAAAAGCATTTTGGGAACTACCGGTATAACCATTGGCGCCATGGGGTTTAGTCCCAAATCCTATGCATCGATCATTGGGGCGAATGACAGGTTCCGCGTTGCTGTTTGCGGTGTGAGGGGACAGGGGAACAGCCATATAAGGGATTATGCCGGCCGTGATGATGTGGAAGTAACCTGGCTTGTTGATCCCGACAGGCTTGTTCTCGAGCAACGGCTTGGCGAACTGCGCGAAAGCACCGGTAACAGTTACAGGGTGCAGGGTGTTTCTGATGTGCGACGCGTTCTTGATGATCCTACGCTTGATGCCATCGATGTATCAACTCCCAATCACTGGCACTCCCTGATGGTTATCTGGGCTGCACAGGCAGGCAAACACTGTTATGTTGAAAAGCCTGTCAGTCACGATGTATACGAGGGACGGGTGGCACTGGCAGCGGTTCAAAAGTATGGTACAATTGTGCAGCATGGAACTCAACAGCGAAGCAGTGCTCAACGTGCCCGGCAGATTGCGGAGATCCAGTCAGGCAAATACGGAAAATTGCTTGTTTCCCATGGATTTGCATGCAAACCCCGCGATGGCATAGGATTCAAGCCTTATTCAGATCCGCCTCCCCACCTGGACTGGAACTTATGGAAAGGGCCCGCTGTAATTGACCGGTATCATGAAAATCTTGTACATTATAACTGGCACTGGTTCTGGCCGGCCGGCAACGGTGAGCTGAACAACCAGGGCACCCATCAGCTGGATGTGGCTTACTGGGCACTTGATCCTGAAGTTGAGAATACCCATCCTGTCCGGGTTATGGCACTTGGCGGCAGGTTCTCATGGGAAGATCAGGCCGAAACACCAAACACCATGTTTGCAATTGCCGAATTTGAAAACGGACAATATGTATTTTTCAATGTGCGCAATGTTAACCATGAGGGATATCCCAGGGAAGTCGAAAACAGGTTCTATTTTGAGGATGGAGGAAGGATCCACGAACGCGAGTATATTTCCAGCAATGGAAGTCAGCCCCGCAATGTTGCCGTAAGGCCGGTCAACGTTACACCGGGTGGACGTATCGGCAGCTTTATCAATGCTTGCCGTGCAAATGATCCTTCCATGGTCAATGCCAGTATGTATGCGGCTCATTATAGCAGCACCCTGGGTCATCTGATGAACATTTCGTACAGGCTGGGCGAGAAAGTGCCATTTAATGCCAGGGCCGGAAGGTTTGGCGATAATAAACTTGCCTACGAGGAGTTTATGAAGATACATTCCATTATACGGGATGGTATGGGCGTCCCTGAAGATAAAGCCGAATATATAGTCGGCCCGTGGCTTGAGTTTGATGGTGACTCAGAACATTTTGTTGGTGAGCATTCAATCGAGGCCAACAAATTGCTCCGGGATCATCGCAGGCCTGAATTTGACATTCCCTCTCCGGCATCGGTTTGAGAGTAGATATCGTTATCCAAATGAATGCAGATAATTTTTTCACCTTTTTCACACGATGGGCAATTCCAGTTTAAAACTTTCGTTTATAATGGTTTAAGCAACTATATTATATTTTAAAATAATCCTGTTACCGGGTTTTTTTTGAGAATTTTAACCATGATTATCTATAACTCCGTTTTACTTTACAGGGATCAATATCATGCAGGCGTATCTTAAAAAATTATGTCTATTCTCTGTTCTCATCTTACTTGCCGGCTCATGTGAAAGAGATGATGAGCTGGTGGCTATTGTATCATTTGAGACATTTCAGCCTTTTCAAACTGACCTCGGATACCGGACAGGAGGAAGGATTGTAGCCAACAGGGAGATCACAATAAATGAATATGGAGTATGTTTTAGCACAGTTCCTGATCCAACAATTGCTGATCTGATTGCTCCGGGAACCGACCTGGAAACTGAATGGGTGCTGGGAAGCTATTCCATTGAGTTTAACAGCCTCATAACCCCGCCACAACTTGTTGCAGGAACCACATATTATATCAGGGCCTTTCTGACTACACGAACAGGGACGGCATATGGTAAGGAGGTTGAATTTACACCCTGACCTTATTGCTCAAGCTTCTGACTATGATATCTGCCTGCATTTCTGTTTATAACCACAACGTTAACAGACTTGTTGATGAAATTTCCAAACAGGCCGGCAAAGCCGGGATTACCCTTGAAATAATCCTCATTGATGACCGGTCGTCCGGTTTTTACCGCACAGTTAACCGTGAGGCATCAAAGGAGCATCAATATATACTTCTCGAGGAAAATGTGGGTCGCAGCAAAATCAGGAATCTCTTCCCGGATTATGCCCGGTACGGGAAACTGCTCTTTTTGGATTGTGATTCAGTTATTGTTGCCGATGATTTTCTGCAGCGCTATATTGATGAAATCCCAAAAGGAGCGAAGGTTATTTGCGGGGGACTTGTTAATGACACGGATGTACCTTCACCTGACAGAAGACTTCGGTGGAAATACGGGGTGAGCAGGGAGGGGCAGAATGCTTTGGTCAGAAAGAAGGATCCGTTCAGGTTTTTCAGGACCAACAATTTTTTGATTGACCGTGAGGTGCTGGAACAGATTAAATTCACTGAGGATATTTCCGGATACGGGCATGAAGATACCTTTTATGCTTTTCAGCTGCGAAAAGCAAATATCATGATCAATCATATTGATAATCCTGTTCTTCATTTTAATGATGAAGAAAATATGCAATTCCTGAAAAAGACCGGGGAGGCCGTTTCAAACCTGGTAAGGTTAATGGAAATAACAGGAAATGACAAGGATTTTATCAGACAGGTGCGACTATTGAGAGTGCACAGAATTGCCAGGGATCTTTACCTTGAGTGGTTGATCAGGTTTTTATTTGATCTGGCAGGTCCCCTCGTGAGAGTATTACTCTCCGGGAGGTTTTCCAGCCTGGTGCTTCTTGATTTCTACAAACTTGGATATCTGAGCAAAATAACCCAGGGTAAAATACATTCCGGCCGGCCTCCGGAGGAGGAACCGGCCCGGAAGTGATCTGCTATTCGATCATGATAATGGTACGAGGCTCATTGATCTGCAGGGTGAATGATTCTGTAAAAAACAGGCGCACCTCTTCTTCATTATGGGATTCATAACCAATGGAGATATCATGGCCCAACACAAGGTTAAGTTCAGTTGCCTCGGCAGGAGCCAGGAACGCTTCCTCAATAAAGTGGCTAAGAATAACAGGACCATTCAGGAGCTTTTCCAGCTGCCGCAATAGGGGATAGCCATTGAAATGTGAACTTATCTTCTGCCATTTTTCGGGACTTACCATAAGGACATAGGGGCCTTTGATGGATGATGCCAAAAGATTTGTTATTCCCTTGGACACGACAGATAACAGGTCATTTATATTATCCGGGAAGCTCATTTTACCTTTGGTATTGCTATCTCTGAGGCCGGTAAGGGAAGCCTCCTGAAGTCCGTAATAAATTGTTTTTTCTTCAAACTCAGCCAGTTTTACGGCTGCATTTTCCATGGAGTCAAGGTCAATATCTTCGGCTCCCCTTGTGAAATTGTCAAGTTCCCATATACTTAATGAAAAATTTATTCTCGGTTCGATCAGGGGCTGGACTTTATTTATACCAAATACCACGCCCCCGGTGTCCTGATTATCGGGGATGATTAAACGGCCTGCAGGAACGGCAGCATAATCCCATCCTTTGGGGCCGGTTACATTTACAAATTTTCTGGCAGAAAGGTGAGTAGAAAGGACCCGTTTTGCCTGAGTTTTTATTTCCTCCCATGCTTCACTTGTGATGGGGGCAAGTTGTTGTTTTAATATATCCATAATTCAGCTGTTATTTTATTTTTCCAATTTCCAGACTTGAATTCTTGCTGTCCTGTTCATCTTTAAACAGTTCTTCTCTTAACGTTTCATCCCATACCGGCATGTTTTTTCGCAGCCACTCGATGGCCTTACAAGCATGTTCGATTTCTTCATCCCTGTTGTGTTCAAGTATTTGCTTCAGATCTTCATTTTTTGATGTTACCATTCTTTGATTATACCAGTCAATAGCTTCAATTTCCTCTTTAAGACTCACCAGGGCTCTTGAAATATCCCTTGCATGATCATTAAGTTCTTCAACCGGTTCGTGATAATTGGACATGATTTGTTTGTTTTTTAATTCAACAATTAGTGGATTGTTCTATAAAGTTAGAGAAGTTAGAATATAATACCAAGAATAATTGTTTGGTTAACCTTTTATGGAGATAATTGTTCATAA
>SLGC01000398.1 GCA_007123885.1 Bacteroidales bacterium
CGAGCACGTGAAAAAACCTGGCATCAACCCAGCCGGCATGCTCATTTCCGGTTATCGTATTCGATGTAAACTCTATATTCATGTTACCGCCTCCCCTGATCCAGAAAGGGTAACTCTGGCTTTCGGAGATCGTGGTACGGGTTACCGTCACCCTGGCATTCTCATCAAGCATAAGGCTCGTGTGCCTGTTCCTTTCGGTTGAGGTTGCCCCCAGCCCTTCCTGGCCTCCGTGCCGTATCTCAACAAATTCCAACCGGTTTGAGGGATTGTTGCTTATAATCCTGATGCCGTTCCAGTGTCCCCTTACGTCAAACCTGCCCCTGAAGACAATCGGGTCGGTCTCTTCGCCTACGGCGTTGAAGGATCCTTCTGACCTGACATAGATGCCTTTCCCGTTCCTGACATGAAACTGTGCCCCGGCCTGGATCTCCAGATCACTGTCGACCGTAACCCCGGGCAGTTCGAGAGGCACGTTAAGCCTGGGCCATACTGACGGCGATGTTATGGTCCTGTCGGTAGCAGAGGCGATATAGTCCTCTTCATTGCCTGTATAATCACTTTCCCCGTCGAGCAGATAAAACATATGCACATCAACATATGCCGGCCTGGCATTCCGGGTGTAGGTGTTTTCCGAAAACTCAATGGAAGTATTTGATATACTGTGGATATAAAGACCATGCTCGCTGCCGTCTGCCAGGAGCATATTATGCCCTTTCAGTCTGACACCATCCGACATGATTATAAGATTTCCCTTACGGTTTCTTTCTGTTGATGTGCCTCCGATCCCCTCCGAGCCGCCATGCAAAATTGCCATGAAGGCCAGCTCGTTTTCGGGATTGTTGGAATCGATCCTCAACCCTCTCCAGTGACCCGGAACACGGACAGTTCCCCTGAAAGTTATGGAATCATCTGCGGTGCCTGCAGCTTTTATGCTGCCTTCCTGGCGGATCCTCATTCCGGCATCGGACCCAAACTCGACTATAACTCCCGGCTCTGCCACCAGCCCGGCAGTAACATCGATATTTGCCGTTACGATATAATCGGCTTCTCCTGCCGGCGTAATCACTTCCATTACCATGTCTTCGGTAATATTACTGCTTAGCTCAATTGCATCTGCGGCAACCGAGGTGGCGGTAACAACGGTTTCATCAGAGCTGCTTCCGTGGTTATTGCTGATAGTCAGCCGGACGACATACGTACCTTCCAGATCAGGTGTAAATCTGGCAATTAATGAGCCGGCATCCTCAATAGTGGCCCCACTCCCATCAGGTACCGACATAAAGGACCATTCAGCCTGCACTCCTTCGCCCGATTCATCAACCGAGCCCGAGCCATCCAGAACAACTTCTTCGCCTGTTTCGGCCGACTGGTCTGGACCGGCATTGGCAATAACGGCAAAATCGGGAAGGGCATCGTCCTCCTCGCATGATATCAAGAACAAGAAAAGTGGTAATAATAAGAGAATCGCATATTTCTTTTTCATAACCAACCAGTTTAATTTAAATTCAATTTTTCCTTTTATATGCTAATACAAGAAAAATTGATAAACCGGCTCATTCAGGTCTGAAATTTCGGGATTTTTTTTTCATGAACCCGATAACCGTTTGTTATATTCAGGGAAATGGTGTAACCCTTCCCGGGAGTTTTCCCCTTTCTGTTGACCGGGCATAGCAGAGGGAAGCAGGGAGGACCATGTACGTTCTACCTGGCACCCTTCCGGGGAACTTTTCACTTTCCGGGGATTTGGGCAAAACAGGGGGAGATGGGAGGACAATGTATGTTCTACCCGGCACCCTTCCGGGGAACTTTTCACTTTCCGGGGATTTGGGCAAAACAGGTTGGCGGTGACGGGAGGACCGTGTACGTTCTACCTGGCACCCTTCCGGGGAACTTTTCACTTTCCGGGGATTTGGGCAAAACAGGGGGAGATGGGAGGACAATGTATGTTCTACCCGGCACCCTTCCGGGGATTAAGACAAAGATTTTGGATACGGCTGGATTTTTTACTTTCCTGCCGGCAGGCAGGGGTTGGAAAAAGGCCGATGTTCAAGGATACCGGTCACTGGACGGAACGGTGCATAACAGGAATGATTCAGAGCCTTAAAGACAATCCGGCTGTAAATATTCCAAGGTTGCCCCGGCCAGCTTCAAAATAAAATGCAACATGATTGCCAAGGAAGTACCTTACTCCACCCATGGGGCCCCACAGAAGGTGGAATTCATTGCTGTACTGGTCTTCAAACGCGGCTGTTCTGGTGGAATATTGCCTGTATTCCATTCCAAGGATAAATGTTACATACCAGTCTGTCCGGTTCTCGTTGATATCCAGTCCCAGCGTGTTATTGAGGAACCTTGTAAGATGCAGGCTTCCCCGCACCCCGGCATTTGAGAATGACCAGCTGTAATCCCAGGGCTGGGCAAAGCCGTCATAAAAGTAGTCATGCCTTGCATATCCCGCGAAGGGTCCGGCAGTGAACTGATCATGCAATCCGATTTCCAGATAGGCGGTCACCGGAGGAAAGCCTATACTCCTGGATCCGGAATAGCCATGCCGGAAAGAAACGAGCGCTATTCCAGCGCCGAAGAGGTTCCTGTTCCTGTAGGATATTCCGGTTTCTCTCTGGGCTTTCAGTTCATGGACGGGAATCAACATACCCGCTATTAGCAACAGTAAAAATATTTTCCTCATGACCGGTAATATTGGTTAAACAATTATTATGGTCTTCTCCAGGCCTGATTATGGTGGGATATATTCGACTGAAAAGACCGGTATACGGATTACCTTTTATTACTATAAGAACATCAACGCATTAGAATTTGTTCAATGAGCAGTAATAATGTCAGGCAGTTGCACTTCGGGCAGGTGCTGGTTGAGTCGGTGCCTTCGCATGCCGGTCAGGCAGCCATGGCGCATCTCACTCGGATTCCGGACGAGGAGTGGTGGCAGTAGAAGGAACGAAGGAAACAATTATATTTCCCGGCATAAAGTGAGGTTTCGCCCGAAAGGGCACGCAGAAGCCGGCGGGATCACGTCAAATAACGGCAACTTAAAGTCTTTACGTTCATAAGGTTATTCTTCAAAATATTTTGCAAGGTTGAAAAGAGATGCGGCTACGAATGTCTTCTCTTCAGAACATCCACAACATCGACCAGGGAAAAATCCCTGTGATGCAGCAGCACCAGCATATGATATAAAAGGTCGGCTCCTTCATTAAGGAAGAGTTCCTTGTTATTTTCATCCTTGGCCTCGATTATAAGCTCGACGGCTTCTTCGCCAACCTTCTGTGCTATCTTGTTCACTCCGGCTTTGAACAGTGAGGTTGTATATGATTTTTCCGGAAGATCCTTCTTCCTCTGGGCAATTAGCTCATCCAGCTTTCGCAGGAATGAGAAATCCCTGTTGTTTGCTTCATCAAAACAGGTTTCGTTACCGGTATGGCAAGCAGGGCCCTTTGGTTCGACTTTAAGAAGGATAGTGTCAGCATCACAGTCGACCGACATATCCTTGACTTTCATCGAATTGCCGCTTGTCTCCCCCTTTTCCCACAACTCTTTTCTCGAGCGGCTGTAGAAAGTGGCCCTGCCGGTTCGCAGGGTGATATCGCAGGCCTGTTTGTTCATATAACCAAGCATCAGCACTTTCAGAGTATCGGCATCCTGAACTATAACCGGGACAAGTCCCTCACCCTTACCGAAATCAATTTTTTCAAGTATGGAATTCTGATCTTTTTCTAACATGATTATCTTTTTTGTTACAACCTGACAGGAACATTATGGTTTTTCAGATAGTCCTTCAGCCCGGTGATCGATATTTCATTGTAATGAAATACACTGGCAGCAAGGGCGGCATCTGCCTTGCCTTCTGTGAATGCTTCAAGGAAATGTTCGGGTGCACCCGCTCCTCCTGAAGCTATTACCGGTATGGGAAGAGTTTCGGATAACATTGCAAGCTCCTTGCATGCATAGCCTTCTTTAACTCCGTCATGATCCATAGAGGTGAAAAGTATTTCGCCGGCACCACGCATCCATACTTCGCTTGCCCATTCAAATAATTCGTGGTCGGTGGTAATCCTGCCGCCATTGCGGTAAACTATCCATCTTCCGTCAACTTTTTTGGCATCGATGGCAACCACCAGGAACTGGCTCCCAAAGGATTTGGCAATCTGGTCTATCAGGGAAGGATTGAGCAAAACTGCTGAATTCACGCTTATTTTGTCTGCTCCGGCACTTAAAAGTGCATCGGCATCCTGAAGCTGATTGACACCTCCGCCCACCGTAAATGGGATATTGATTTTTTCGGCAACTTTTTTAACCAGTTCGGCCAGCAGCTTCCTTTTTTCATGAGTTGCAGTAATATCAAGGTAAACAAGCTCATCGGCACCCTGCTCCGAGTACCATTTGCCATGATCTACAGGATCGCCTATTTCTTTAAGGTTTACAAAGTTAACGCCCTTTACGACTTTCCCGTCCAGTACATCGAGACATGGAATAATTCTTTTTGAAAGCATTGTTTCTGATTTAATGATTAATAATTCAAGAGATTGAGGATTATTACAGGAATTCCCGGAGGTCTTCCAGGGTCAGCTTCCCTTCGTAAAAAGCCTTTCCGAAAACCACAGCAGGAACCGGCGACCTTTCAAGCAATTCAATATCTCTGATCCCGCTTACACCACCGCTGGCTATCAGATACAGATCAGGAAATTGATCCATGATCCTTTCATAAAGCTTCATGGATGTTCCTTCCAGCATACCATCTTTATTTACATCGGTACATAATATTTTTGTGACTTTTTTCTTTACCATATTCTCAATAAAATCGTGGACCGGGATACCGGCTGCCTTTTTCCATCCGGCAATCATCAGCTCATCATCTTTTGTATCTGCAGCCAGCAGTACCCGGTGATGTCCGTGCTTATCAAGCACTTTGTCAAATTCACCTTCATCTTTAACAGCCATGCTTCCTATACATATCATATAAGCACCTGCATTCACAATGGAATCGGCATCGGCAAGAGTTTTTACACCGCCTCCGAAATCGGTCTGCAAACCTGTTCTGACTGCTATTTTTTCAAGTATTTTCAGATGCTTCAGCCGTCCCTGGTCTGCCCCGTCAAGGTCAACAAGGTGAAGTCGCCTGAAACCGTGGTCTTCAAACCTCAGGGCCATTTCAACAGGATCGTCGGAATAGATTTTTTTGGTACTGAAATCACCTTTGCTAAGACGTACACATTTTCCGTCAATAAGATCGATAGCAGGAATAAGATCTATCATAGTGAAATAAAGTTTTTAAGTATTAGTTCTCCATAGCTTCCGGATTTCTCGGGGTGAAACTGGGTGGCAAAGAAATTGTCGCGCTGCATGGCTGCCGAAAAGCGGCCGTTGTAATAACTGGTTGCCACGGTATGTGTGTTTTCCGGCACAAAATATGAATGTACATAATAAACCCAGGATCCTGCAGCCATTCCCCTGAAAAGTTCACTCCGGGTATCTTCCAGCATATTCCACCCCATATGGGGCACTTTTCCCGTAATGAACTTCTGAACCACCGTATTGAAAATTCCAAGACACTCCGTATCACCCTCTTCCGAATATCCGCACATAAGCTGCATACCGAGGCAAATTCCCAGAACAGGCTGACTGAGCCTTCTTATCACCACATCCAACCCCTTGCGCCTCAGATATTCCATGGTACCGGAAGCCTCGCCCACGCCGGGAAAAATAACTTTTGAAGCTGCCCTTATCCTGGCAGAATCATCGGTTATTTCGGCTTTTATTCCAAGCCGGCGCAGGGCAAAATCAACCGATCTGATATTACCAGCATTATATTTGACTATTGCAATGTTGTCTGCCACTTGTTAAATTATTAATGTCCTGATAAACAGTATAATAAAAATATTCAATTAATTGTTTATCAGGTAATTCATGTTCAATATTTAAAACGTAATATCCCCCTGTCTTATTTACCGCTGGCATATCTAATGCGATTATTGATCATTGGTTCATATTTTTCAGATGCACCTGTGTCGATTTTTGCGACCCATAACATGAGGGTTTCATGTTCCATTTGGTTACAAAAGACCTTTTGTGGTAGGCAGTTCATTGTTAAATGCATCTCTTCTTATGGCCATCTTTATGCTGCGGGCAAAAGCCTTGAAAACCGCTTCAATTTTATGATGCTCATTTTCGCCGGTGGCCCGGATATATAGATTGCATTTTGCCTCCTCGCAGAAAGAATGGAAAAAGTGTGAGAACATTTCAGTAGGCACATCACCGATCATCTCTCTTTTAAATTCCACTTCCCAGTTCAGCCAGGACCTCCCCCCGAAATCCAGTCCAACGAGAACTGCAGAATCATCCATAGGAAGAAAAAAGCCATAGCGCTCTATCCCTCTTTTGCTGCCCAGCGCCTCATAAAAAGCTCTTCCCAGGGCCAGGCCCGTATCTTCTATCGTATGGTGCTCATCCCTGTAAAGATCGCCTTTTACCTTTATCTTTAGATCGCAACCTGAATGGCGCGCAATCTGCTCAAGCATATGGTCAAAAAATCCAAGTCCGCTGCTTATTTCGGCCTTCCCGGTACCATCAAGAAACAGGTCGACCGTTATGCTTGTTTCCGATGTAACCCGCTCTATACTTGCAGATCTTTCCGTCAGAAGAAGATGATCCAATATCTCATTCCAGCTGTTTGTGATAAGCGAGCAGCTGGCTTCCAGTCCGGCATCCTTTACTTCCTGCATTTTATCCTGGCTGCCTATTAATATACCTTTTGTGCCCAGATTTGCTGCTAGAATGATATCTGTTATCCGGTCACCTATAACATACGAATTTTCAAGATCATACGACCCGTCAAGGTACTTTCCAAGCAGGCCGGTGCCCGGCTTCCTGGTTTTCAGGTTTTCGGAAGGGAATGATTTATCTATCAGTATCTCATCAAATACCACTCCTTCGTTTTCAAATGCCTTCAGCATCTTCTGCTGGACCGCGGTAAATTCAGCCTCAGGATAACTGTCGGTTCCCAGTCCGTCCTGGTTGGATACAATTACAAGCTCATAATCAAGATATTTGTTTATGTTGTACATGGCATTAAAAACGCCCGGCAGGAATTCAAGCTTTTCAAGTGAGTCAACCTGGAAGTCGTCAGGTGGTTCAACTATTAACGTTCCGTCCCGGTCTAAAAACAAAGCTTTTTTCATTTGATATTTCTGATTTTTCAGTTTCAGTTAATAACGATTTAATTGTGAAGTTGCCGTAATCACCGGGATCTACAGTTCTAATGCTGATCCGGTTGGTCCGGAGCCTGAACAGCCGGTTTATACCGGATTATTTGCCTAACTCTTCTTATAATCATTGATGGCATTTATCAGTATCTCATTTTCAGTTTCAGTGCCCACTGAAACGCGCAGGCAGTTCTCACACCCGGCAACGCCCGACCGGTTTCTCACAATGATCTTTCTTTGTGTTAAATAGTTATAAAGTGAATTTGCATCGTCAACTTTTACCAGAAGGAAGTTGGCATCAGAAGGAAAGATTTGTTTGACCGGAAGGCATTCTGAAAGTTTTTCCCTGAGCCATTCCCTGCCTGAAATTATTTTTCCCAGCTGTTCTTTTATTTCCGCCTGATTGTCGAGGGTCTTCAATGCCTCTTCAATAGTAAGTGAATTTACATTGTACGGAGGCTTGATCTTATTCATTACATCTACTATTTCTTTATTTCCAAATGCCATGCCGAGTCTTATACCTGCCCTTCCCCACCCCTTGGATAACGTCTGAAGAACTACAAGATTTGGCATATCCCTGACCTTTTCCAGGAATCCCGGTTTCCCGGAAAAATCTATATAAGCTTCATCGACAACAACCAGTCCCCCGAACCAGCCTGACAATTCAAGTACTTCGCCCAAAGCGAAACTATTGCCTGTTGGATTGTTGGGTGAACAGAGAAAAATCATTTTGGTATTATTATCGGAAACATCTCTTATTGCATCGACATCAAGGCCAAAGTCCTCTTTAAGCCTTACCCTGCGAAATTCAACATTATTAATGGCAGCTGTAACCTGGTACATGCCATAGGTAGGATCTATTGATACAATATTGTCATTGCCGGGTTCGCAAAAAGCCCTTATCAGGATATCAATTGCTTCATCACTTCCGTTACCAAGAAAAATATTTCCCGTGCTGACCTGCTTCATCCCGGAAATTTTCTCTTTTAGTTTTCGCTGTTGCGGATCGGGATACCTGTTTAGCGGAGAGAAGTAGGGATTTTCGTTTGCATCAAGGAAAATAGCGGCATCACCGGTATACTCATCTCTTGCGGAAGAATAGGATTTAAGAGTCCTGATATTTTTTCTTATCAGTGAATTGATTGATCCCATGACAGATTCTTTTTGTTAACCAGATAATCGAGTCTTACTTTTACCGCCTGCCTGTGGGCCTCAAGTTCTTCGGCCTGGGCCATAAATTCGACTACGGGACCCAGGGACTGCAATCCTTCCGGGGTAATTTCCTGGAAGCTGATCCTTTTCATAAAATCGGCTGTACCTACTCCGCTCCATGCCCTTGCAAACCCGTTTGTAGGCAGGGTATGGTTGGTGCCGGAAGCATAATCCCCTGCACTCTCGGGTGTATAATTTCCAAGAAAAACAGATCCGGCATTCATTACTTTACCGGAAAGTTCCCTATGGTTGGTTGTGGCAATGATAAGATGCTCCGGGGCATATGTGTTTACAAAGTTCATCAGGGTATCGTATTCCCTGAAAACTATCATCCTGCAAAATTTCAGCGATTTTTCTGCAATGTCCCGCCTGGGCAATTTGTTCAGCAGACGTTCTATTTCCACTATGACAGCTTCTATTATCTTTTCGTTTGTTGTAAGAAGCATAACCTGGCTGTCAGCACCATGTTCAGCCTGGGAAAGCAGATCGGCGGCAATAAATTCAGGAGGTACAGAACTGTCGGCTATAACCGCCACTTCAGAGGGTCCTGCAGGAAGATCGATGGAGACTCCTGAACTTGCAGCCAGTTGTTTTGCCATGGTAACCCACTGGTTGCCCGGACCGAAAATTTTGTCCACCTTCGGAATGGATTCGGTTCCCCGGGCCATTGCAGCAATTGCCTGGGCGCCTCCTATCCTGAAAACAGATGTGACCGATGAGCGATGCGCTGCATAAAGAATTGCCGGATGTATTTTACCCGATGGATCAGGCGGGGTACATAATACTATCTCCTTGCAGCCGGCTATGCGTGCAGGTATGGCCAGCATCAGAACAGTTGAAAAGAGCGGAGCTGTCCCCCCTGGTATGTAGAGTCCGACCCTTTCCACAGGAAGATATCGCATGCTGCATTCGACACCGGGCATGGTAGTCACAGTGATCTCAGAAGGCTTCTGGGCTGCATGGAATGTTTCAATGTTTTTATAAGCCATATCTATTGCATTTCTCAGGCGCACATCAAGAAAATCTGCCGCCCCGGTAATTTCTTCTTCGGGAATGCGCAGATCATCAATTTCAATACCATCAAACTTCCTGGTATACTCTTTCAGAACCTTATCCCCTCCCTGGTGGACTGCCTCCATTATTGATCTTACATCATTCTCAAGCTTCCTGTTCTCGAAAAGAGGGCGGCTGCATAATTGCTCCCATTCCTCAATAAACGGATTGATTATTATTTCCATGGATGTATAAAATTTAAACTATCATCTTTTCAATAGGTATAACAAGTATGCCTTCAGCGCCATAGGACCGGAGCTTTTCTATGACCTGCCAGAAATCGTTTTCATTAACTACCGAATGCACAGAACTCCATCCTTCTAAAGCAAGCGGCAGTACGGTAGGACTCTTCATGCCGGGGAGAAGATTTATTATTTTGTTAAGATTTTTGTTTGGAGCATTGAGCAGTATATATTTATTGTTTCTGGATGCCAGCACGGTACGGATCCTGAAGAGAAATTCACCAATTATCTCTTTTTTCCTGGAGTTCATCAGCGGCGATGCCAGCAGGATCGCCTCAGAATCCAATACTTTCTCGACCTCTTTCAGTCCGTTGCTTATCAGGGTGCTTCCTGAACTGACGATATCAAAAATTGCATCGGCAAGTCCTATTCCGGTAGCTATCTCAACGGAGCCGTTTATGACATGTATCTCTGCAAGAATATTCTTTTCACTTAGCCATGCCTGCAGCACGTTTGGATATGATGTGGCAATTCTTTTTCCGGCAAAATGTTGCGGACCGGCATAATTGACTGATTTGGGCACTGCAAGGGAAAGCCTGCAACGGGCAAAACCAAGTCTCTCAAGGATCTCGAGCTGGTTACCCGATTCCATCATCACATTCTCACCTACAATACCTGCATCTGCAACTCCATCGGCAACATATTGCGGGATATCATCATCACGTAAAAATAGGATCTCAAGGGGAAAATTGGATGCCAGGGAAATAAGTTTTCTTGAGCCGTTATTAAGATTTATTCCGGTTTCAGCAATGACATCCAGTGATTTTTCACTTAGTCTCCCTGATTTCTGGATCGCGATTTTGAGTTTTTCCATAAGTATTGTGTAATTAAAAAAGGCCTGCAATCAGTATGCAGGCCTTTTGAGATGATTTATCTTTTTGAGTTTTTCTGCATACCGGTTATACATCATAATAATGATGGAAATGATGGTTGACGGCGACAAATGCGGAAAAACTCAACATAATTTCTGTTTTCAGATTGCAATATTAACTAAATTATGACACATTTTAAAATAATTTTTCTATAATATTAAACCCGCACGTTAAAAATATCAATAAAGCATGGCTTTCGTGAGATATCAGATAATCCTTCATTTTCCCGAAATTTATGAAGTTGGTTAGATGCCGAATAGCAAGTCATTCAGTCTGACCATATGAACCGGCTTTTAAAAGACTTGCCTTCGGGCAGAGTCCCGCCGGGAAATTACCGCAACATAAGGACGGTGGTGAACCGCCCATAAGACCGGGCTTATCAGGATTTGTTGAACGGAAATATGATTAGTTTCACCATCAAAATCTTTAACATAATTTAGGATTATTTGTCTATTATGCTACCTGCTGATATTGTGCGACTTAAGATTCTCCCGACCCTTTTATTCATACCATGTGCATAAACTGCGGTACTATCTGAACGTTTATTAGGTTATGAACGTTAAATTTGCACATATATCATTCCTGATAAGAATACAGCACGGTTAAACCTTTTATAGTAATTCGAGTCTCAGGTGAACCACATTTATCATTATAGTTTTTAATATGGCTACCAGAAGAAAAGTAAAAGCATTGATTTATATCCTGCTGACAATTGCTGCACTGGGGATAGTTATGTATCCGAAATTGAAACCCCTGCTTGCAGGAAACAGCAATTCCCCGGGCAATCCTTCACAGCCGGCTGGCCCCCGGGCTTTGAATGTCCAGGGAATGGTTGTAGAGCCCCAGGTTCTGAGCGAGATGATCAACAGCACGGGTACATTATTGTCGGATGAAGAGACCGAGCTTTCATTCGAAACGTCAGGCAGAATTGTGGCGATATATTTTGAAGAAGGCGGAAATGTAAGAAAGAATGATCTGATGGCCAGGATCAATGACCGCCCCCTGCAGGCCCAGTTACAAAGACTGCAGGCACAGAAAAGGCTCGTCCAGGAAAGGGAATTCCGGCAGAAAAGTCTTCTTGAAAGGGATGCCATCAGCCAGGAAAGCTATGACCAGGTAGTTACGGAACTGCAGGTGATAGAGGCAGATATTGCACTGATTGAAGCAAGGATTGCAGAGACCGAGCTGAGAGCCCCTTTCGACGGGGTGGTCGGCCTCCGGCATCTCAGTGAAGGGAGCTACGTTAATCCGAACACAAAAATTGCACGGCTGGTAAAAAACAAGCCGCTGAAAATTGAATTTTCGGTTGCAGAACGCTATTCGGGTGAAATTAACCGGGGATTCCCGATCAGATTTACGGTTGACGGGATAGCCGACACATTTGACGCGACAGTCTATGCCGTTGATCCCAAGGTTAATATCGGTACCCGGACAGTTGTCGTGAGGGCGCTTTATCCAAATGTCAACGAAGAGCTTAAACCCGGCCGTTTTGCTAATATTGACCTGCAGCTTTCGGAGACAGAAAACGCCATTGCCGTTCCCACCGAAGCCATTATTCCCGAAATGGACGGGGAAAAAATCTTTGTTTACCGGTCAGGCAGGGCCCAGTCTGTTAATGTAACAACAGGGTTACGCACAGAATCTCAGATACAGATAAACAGCGGACTGCATTTTGGCGATACCATTCTTACATCGGGAGTAATGCAGTTAAGACCGAATATGCCTGTTGACATCTATCATTTTAATCAAAACGGTCATTAAAGCCTCATGCCATGAGTCTATCAGAAATAAGCATAAAGCGGCCGGTTCTGGCTTCAGTATTTACCATACTGATCATTCTTTTCGGGGCAATAGGCATGACCTACCTGGGAGTCAGGGAATTTCCAAGCGTCGATCCCCCGATAATAAATGTAAGGGCATCATACCCTGGTGCCAACTCTGACGTTATAGAAACGCAGATAACCGAACCCCTTGAGCAATCAATAAATGCTGTTCCCGGCATCCGCTCTCTGACCAGCGTCAGCCGCCAGGGAAGCAGCAGCATTACCGTTGAATTTGAGCTGAGTGTCGATATGGAAACTGCCGCCAACGATGTGAGGGATAAGGTTGCCCAGGCTCAGAGGCTTCTTCCAAGGGATGCCGACCCGCCAGTGGTTTCAAAGGCCGACGCAGATGCAAGTCCCATTATGTTCATCAATGTTCAGAGTGCAGAGCGTTCGTTACTGGAACTATCAGAAATAGCCGACCTTACTATTAAGGAGCAGCTGCAAACCATTGACGGAGTAAGTGCGGTCCTTATCTGGGGTGAAAAACGGTGGGCAATGAGATTGTGGCTGGATCCGGGGAAGCTTGCCGGGTACGGCCTGACCCCACTGGATGTGAGAAATGCAATACAGCGGGAAAATGTTGAACTCCCCGCAGGTAGCATCGAAGGGAA
Organism: Bacteroidales bacterium; assembly: GCA_007123885.1. Lineage (GTDB taxonomy): Bacteria > Bacteroidota > Bacteroidia > Bacteroidales > PUMT01 > PXAP01. The sequence continues at coordinate 13,034 of SLGC01000398.1, forward strand.
CACAACGGAACTCACCATAAGGACCATGGGACTGATGACCACTCCCCGGGAATTTAACAACATGGTCATATACCAGTCGGGCGACAATGTAGTGAGATTTTCCGATGTAGGCCGGGCAGAACTTGGCCCGGAAGACATAAGGGGTATAATGAAAAGAGATGGCATCCCGATGGTAGGAACGGCAATCGTGCCCCAGCCGGGCTCCAACCATATAGAAATTGCCGATGAAGTGTATCGCAGGCTTGCCATGATGGAAAGGGATCTGCCCGATGATGTTATTATTGATATAGGATTCGACAACACCCGGTTTATCCGTTCATCAATTACCGAAGTACGTAATACTATTTTTATTGCCTTTTTCCTGGTGGTGCTGGTGATTTTCTTTTTCCTGAGGGACTGGCGCACAACTATGATCCCTGTACTTGTAATTCCGGTATCACTGATCGGATCATTCTTTATAATGTATCTTGCGGGTTTTACCATAAATGTTCTTACCCTTCTGGCAATTGTACTGGCAATCGGACTGGTTGTTGATGATGCCATTGTGATGATGGAAAACATATACACCAAGATAGAGAAAGGGATGCAACCTGTCCAGGCCGGACTGGAAGGCTCGAAAGAGATATTCTTTGCAATTATCGCAACTACCATAACCCTTATTGCAGTTTTCTTCCCGATTGTGTTCATGGAGGGTCAAACAGGCAGGCTTTTCAGGGAATTCAGCATTGTCATTGCCGGTGCGGTGGCAATTTCCTCTTTTGTCGCTCTATCCTTTACCCCGATGCTGGCCACTAAATTACTCAAAGCCCGGAAAAAACAGCATGGGAAATTTTACCAGTCGACCGAAAGATTTTTCGATAACCTTAATCTGCGCTACAAAAATTCACTGGACAAATTCCTGCAGCGCAGGAGAGCAACATTTTTTATAATCGGAGGATCTCTCGCTCTTATCGGCCTGCTATGGTTTGTAATTCCCTCCGAGATGGCTCCGCTGGAAGACCGCTCCCAGATAATTCTTAATATATCAATGCCTGAAGGGGCAACCTACGAGATGTCGCTTGATTATAATGAAGAGATAGCACAAATGGCCACCGAAGTTGTTCCCGAAAATGAGCGGCAGGGTATCCTCGCCCTTACCCGGGGTAGTTGGAGCTTTGTAAGGGTTTTGCTTACCCCGCCCGGCGAACGGGAAAGAAGCCAGATGGAAATTGCCAGGGATCTGACTGCCGCTGCACGAACAAAGACCAGGGGCATGGCCAGGGTAATGCAACAGTCAACCTTTGGCGGCCGGCGGTCAGGGCTCCCGGTGCAATATGTGCTTCAGGCAACAAGTATAGATAAGCTCAGGGAGGTACTCCCCGAGTTCATGGACAGGGTAAATGAAAGCCCTGCATTTCAGATGGCGGATGTGAACCTTAAATTTACCAGGCCGGAGCTGAGGATTCACCTTAACAGGGAAAAAGCGGTTCTGATGGGAGTATCCACCCAGAATATCGGGCAAATGCTGCAACTTGCATTAAGCGGACAACGCTTCGGTTATTTCTTTATGAACGGAAAACAATACCAGATCCTTGGTGAGATGCACAGGGAAGACAGAAACAAGCCCCTGGACCTTAAATCGCTATATGTACGAAGCAATAGCGGTGATATGATCCAGCTTGATAACCTGGTTTCTCTGACCGAAGAAACGGCACCACCGCAATTATACCGCTATAACCGGTTTGTCTCGGCAACCGTTTCGGCGGGACTGGCGGACGGATGGGCAATAGGAGCCGCACTGGATGAAATGGACAGGATATCCGATGAGGTGCTTGACGAAACATTCCGTACCGCCCTTGCCGGCGACTCCAAAGATTTCCGCGAAAGCGCCTCGAGCCTGATGTTTGCATTCATTCTTGCACTTGTACTTATTTTTCTGGTACTCTCCGCACAGTTTGAAAGTTTCAAGGATCCGCTGATAGTCATGATGACCGTACCGCTGGCATTGACCGGAGCTCTTTTCTTCATGTGGTACTTTAATATTACAATGAATATTTTCAGCCAGATCGGGATCATCATGCTTATCGGACTGGTAGCGAAAAACGGAATACTTCTGGTTGAATTTGCCAACCAGAGAAAACGTGCAGGAATGAAAAAAATGGAGGCCATCAAGTTTGCCGCAGCTGCAAGGTTCAGACCAATTCTCATGGTGAGTATATCGACCATACTGGGGATCCTGCCACTCACATTCGGGTTTGGAGAAGGTGCCCAGAGCCGTATTGCGATGGGTGTGGCTGTGATCGGGGGACTGGTGGTTGCGACTTTCCTTACGCTTTACGTGGTTCCCGCCATTTACTCTTATATTTCAAGTGAAACAAAGGTCAAAGAAAATGAAGTTACATCGACTGCTGCTGCTTAAACTTATCATCCTAACCGGTATACTTAATGTAAACTCACAGGTAACATATGATTTAAGTGAATTTATAAGCGAAGGACTGGAAAATAATTATTCTCTTCAGATTGTCAGAAACAGACAGGAAATCCTGGAAAACAATGTAACTCCGGGTAATGCAGGTTTTCTGCCCGTACTTGATCTGAGCACAAGGCATGCAGGAACAGTAAATAATACCAGGCAATCATTCGCTGACGGCTCAACGGGAAGAACATCCGGAATTTATAATACAACCACAAATGCAGGGATCAGCCTGGGGTGGAATCTTTTCAGCGGCTTCAGGGTAAGGACAACCTACAACAGGCTCGAAGAACTGAGGAACCAGGGCGAACTGAGTACACGCCTGGCTATAGAGGTTTTCATCAGTCAAACAGCCAGTGAATACTATAATTTCATTCAGCAGAACAGGCAGGTGAGCAACCTGGAGTATTCGGTGGAACTATCGAGGGAAAGGTACAGGATTGACCAGGAACGGTATAATATAGGTTCAGGATCCCGGCTGCAGATGCTCCAGTCAAGGGTATTCCTGAATGCCGACAGTTCAAGGCTGGCCCGGCAGTATGAAATACTCCGCGCCTCCCAGATAAGACTGAATGAGCTTATAGGAGCCGACGATTTTGAGCTGCTTATTGGAGCTGCAGATACCGTGATTGTTGTTAACACTGATCTGATTTATGATAATCTTATTTCCGCAACCATTGACCGGAATACGAGCCTGCTTATTGCCTCCAGCAATCAGGTTATTTCAGAATATGACCGGAGGATCATTGAATCAAGGACTTATCCCTATTTGAACTTCAATACCGGATATGGTTATACATTCAACACTTTCCAGGCCGGATCACTGGATCATCAGGGAACACTGGGGATGAATTACGGACTTACTGTGGGGATAAACCTGTTTGATGGTTTTAACAGGCGCCGTGAATTGAATAATGCCCTTATTGATATACATAACAGGGAACTTGCCTATCAGCAGATACTGCAGGGAATAAAAGCCGACCTTATGACCATCTACAGGGCCTATGAGAACAACCTCAGACTCCTGAAAATGGAGTATGAGAATCTTGAAACTGCAAGGGAGAACATGGAAATTGCATTTGAACGGTACAGGCTTGGAGTCTTATCAGGAATAGAACTGCGTGAGATCCAAATCAGCCTGCTGGATGCCGAGGAACGGCTTCTTTCCATACAGTATCAGACGAAACTTGCAGAAATTTCACTGAAGCAGATCTCGGGTCAGGTAATGGATTATATATAGATTAACGCCACATGGAGCTTCAATTCCACATTCCGACGATCAGTGCAGAAACTTTACTTCTTCCAAACCTGCGGATAACCTGATCTGAATCTCATAATTTCAAGAAGTTTTTGGAAGTGTGTCTTATGTCCTTCAGAGGGTAAAAATGCTTCAGGTAATCATTTTTTTTCAGATGTCTTTCAGAAGTTTATTTTCCGGGTTTTTTTCAATTGCCTGGTTAAATGATTCCATAATATCTTTTATTTTCCCCATTTCGGGTGAATTACCGGCAATCGGAACGGTCATTCCATGGTGATCCAGTTTATCGGATAAATACTTTACGGTTATCCTGTTAATATCGATCGCAGGCTGGTAAGCGATATCTTTGGCAAAATTTCTGGTTTCAGACAACATATTTATATCGGTAAGATCTTTGAGGATATCTTTGACCAGCCGGATGGGTATCTGGAATTTATTGCTGATCTGCCGGGCAGTAAAAGGTTGTTCTCCATTTTCAAAATTTTTCACGATCACCCGGGCAATGAACAGGGTGATGAGTCTCCGGTTGTAACTGCTTATATTGAGGGACTCGTTTTCATATTCATACTGCTCGACATTCTGAAAGGCAAAAGAGAGTTCTGCTCCGAAGAGAACTATAAGCCAGCTTATCTGCATCCACATCAATAGCAGGGGCAAGGCAGCAAAACTACCATATATGGCACTGTACTTGGATACACCTATCTGAAAATAAATGTAACCCCATTGCACAAACTGGAAAATGGTCCCTGCTATAATTCCGGCAATCAGGGCAGAGGATAGTTTGACACGGGTATTTGGCATTACCATGTACAGGATCATTAACATCACCCAGATAAGAAGGTATGGAGTAATTATCAGGACGGCCTTGGCCAGGGGACCGAATATCCATATTTGCAGTGCAAGTTCCTGTAATTGGGTAGTCATGAATACCGTGACCACATTTGACAAAATAATGAAGAATGGGGCAAGAAGCATGATTGAAAAGTAGTCGGCAAATTTTCGTGAAAAGCTTCTTTCCCTTGTGATCTGCCATATCTCATTGAACGATTCTTCAATATGGTTAAGCACTTTCATGACAGAGTAAAAGAGTATCGCGAGTCCGACACTGGCCAGGACCCCACCCTGGGCCGTTTCAAGAAAGGAACCGGTAATCTCTAGAATATATTCAAGCACCTCGTTCCTGCCAACAAAAGCTTGTGCCAGTTGGTCCTCGAGATACTGCTCCAGGCCAAAACCGGTGGCAATGCCAAAAGCCATGGCAAAAAAAGGTACGATAGCCAGCAATGAAAAAAAAGTAAGTGCAGATGCCCTGAGATAAATATTATCTTCCATAAGTCCCCTGAGGGCTACAAGAAGGATTCGCAATTGCCTTATAAGAAAAACCTTATACGGAGATAACTCATCCATTCTCACCTTCCAGATATCTTTTTTAAGAAAGGTCGAAATTTTGTCTATCCGGTCCCTGTGGGTCATAATGTCATATTAAAATCCGGGTAATATTTCACCCTATTGCAGCTTTTTCAGTAATTTTTCAATTCTTGCAAAAGCCTCGGTCAGCCTGGTATCACTTGTTGCATATGAGACCCTTATGAAACCGGGTGCACCGAATGCTTCACCGGGTACGGCGGCCACATGGGCATTCTCAAGTAGTAAAAGACAGAAATCATTATCATCATTGATCTTTTTTCCTTCAAATGAAAGTCCGAGAAACGCACTTATGTCGGGAAAAAGATAAAAAGCTCCCTGCGGTCTGGATATTTTCATGCCTTCTATCTTTTTTGCAAGTTTATATACAAGATCGCGCCTTCGCAGAAATGCTTCCTTCATCCTGTAGGTATAGGAATTATCTCCTGAAAGTGCAGCAACAGCGGCCTTCTGGGCAATTGTAGAAGCACCTGAAGTAAATTGTCCCTGTAACTTGGTGCATGCATTTACTATCTCAGTGGAGGCAGCGAGATACCCGATTCTCCAGCCAGTCATTGCATAAGCTTTGGAAACACCATTGACAACCACCACTCTTTCATGAACCTCTTCAATCCCTGCAATCGATTCATGTTTGCCTGTGAAATTTATATGCTCATAGATCTCATCGGAGATCACAAAAATATTTGGATACCTGGTAAGTATTTCGGATATTTCATTAAGCTCTCCCCTGGTATAAACACTTCCTGTGGGATTATTTGGTGAACAAAGAAGCAGGATTTTGGTCCTGGATGTTATTGCTTCTTCAATCTGGGCAGGCTTGATTTTAAAATTATCTTCTATTCCGGATTTAATGATAACCGAAGCCCCTCCTGCAAGCTTTACCAGTTCGACATAACTTACCCAGTAAGGTGCAGGAATTATAACCTCATCTCCTTCATCAACCAGACACATTAATGCATTTGCAAGAGCATGTTTGGCACCATTTGTTACCAGAATTTTATCGGTGCTGTATTCAAGATTATTCTCAACAGCAAATTTTCGTGAAATTGCCTGTTTCAAATCGGTAAAACCTGCTACAGGCGGATAAAATGAAAAATTATCATCTATAGCTTTCTTTGCTGCCTCCTTTACATGTGGAGGAGTTGGAAAATCCGGTTCTCCAACACTCAAATTGATCACATCCACTCCTTTTTCCTGCAAATCCCTGCTTTTCTGGTTCATTGCGATGGTTTGTGAACCGGAAAGTCTTCTTATTCTAGCCGATAGCTGTTCCATTTCTCAAATTGTTAAATTATGAACCCTTAAGTTGTAAAGGGATACCAAAATAAGAAAAATCCTTTGATCTGTTAAGCATTGTGGTTAAAAAATAATATTATTGCATAAATTAAAAATGCCATGTCACATATTTTTGAATTGCTGAAATACCTGCTTCCCTCATTAATAGTCTTCATGACTGCATATCTGCTGATCAGAAATTTCCTCAGGAATGAACAAAAACTGAAAAAAATGGATATGATGTTTAAAAATGATCAATACATACTACCGGTCAGGTTACAGGCTTATGAACGCCTTGTTTTGTTTCTTGAACGCATATCACCCGAATCACTTATAATGAGAGTTAACCGGCAGGGTATGACCAGCAAGCAGCTTCATTCAGAATTACTGGCTGCAATACGTGCGGAATTTGAACATAATCTCACACAACAGATCTACGTCAGCAAGGAGAGCTGGGAAGTAATAAAAAATGCCCGTTCACACCTTGTAGCTATAATCAATACAGCAGCAAAAAGTATTGAACCTGAATCCCCTTCAATAAAATTAAGTCAAACCATACTTGAAGAAATTATTGATAAAGAAAATTCTCCCACTGATATGGCAATCGGGTTCATCAAAAAAGAATTGCAGTCAATTTTCTGAGATGTATCACCTGAAGCCGATATAATAAATATATCCGGCACTTATATTTAACCGGTAATTCTTTGGTCTTGATTCCGGAATATCCTCGATTCTCATTAATCCTGATGAAATTCCGGCAGAAATCATAAAATCGAAATCATCATATAATCTTAAAATCATACCGCCATTGGCAGTGACCCCGGCATCAAACCGGTTAAATTCTGAAGTTATTCTATTGTTGACAGGTATTGTATTTCCTTCAACTAACACCTCCCCTTTTCTGGATGCACTGATCAGGTTTGAAAAATAACCCCCTGCTGCAATGAAAAGTTTAGGGTCTTTACCTGTAGCAAGCCTGAAATAAACGGGAATGGTTAAATAATTCAGATTGGTGACAATTCTGTGGATAGGATCAGATGCACCTTTTTGATCAAATGAAAGAGAAGCTCCTAACGATTTGAAATCACAGAAGGAGTATCCGGCTGAAAAGCTAACGCGGGTTCCGAGGTTCTTTGCATGGTTATCATAATGGCCGGCTGAGCGGATCCCTGACATATTCAACCCGGCCTCAAGAGAAATATATTGCAATTGCGGGTGCTTTTGTGCCAGTGATTCAGCAACAGCCAGCAGAAACAAAAAAATTAAGGTAAATGTGATCTTACGATTCATAAAATTAACCTGGTATTATAACCATTAAAAACAGTCCGCTAAAACAAATTAACGGACTGCGGACTTAATTTCCAAATAAAGTCAGATAAAATCACATTTTCCGGTCAGAAGCTTTACATCAGATCGATACTTCTTTTTACAAATTTTGAAAGATCCTCACCTTTTAGCATGTTATTTGATAATAAAGCAAGGTCGATCAACTGCCTGACAAGCTTATTTTTCTGGGCAGCCTTTCGCAAAACATCATTCCTCTTTTCTTCCAGGTCATTCAGCTTGTTTTCAAGATCACTTAACCTCTCTTTTTCATCCTGGTTAATTTCCTCATCCTTCTTTCCGCTATTTGCTTTTTCGAGCTCCTCCTTTGCAGATTTAACAGGCTGAATTTTCTCTTTAAGCTTATCCAGTTCCTTGCCTGCGGTTTTGTTTTTTTCTTCAGCCAGTTTTGCAACCAGGGGATGATTCGAATTTACTACAAGGTTAAAACTATCAGGCAGATCTCCATAGAAGCCCATACCGCCTCCCATTGCAGACATATCTTTCATCCTTCTCATGAACTCGGACTGGGTGATGGTCACGGGGTTATCCATGTCACTCATATTCTCAAATGATACCGTGAATACGGGTTTTTCAGGTAAAACACTGCGAAACATAGTGGCAAGATCATTCTGTTGTTCGGCAGTTAATTTGGATTCTGCACTTTCATCCTTTAGTATAAGCTTGTCTGTTACATCCGAGTCAACACGGACAAATCGTGAATCCTTGAGTTGGGTTTCAAGGTGGTTAATGAAATGTATATCAAGTTGCCCATCCATAACAAGAACATCATAACCTTTTGATCTGGCGTTTTCTATAAACGAATATTGCTTTTCCGTGTCGGTAGAATATAAATAGACCAGGTTTTTGTTTTTATCTGTCTGATTATCTTTTATCAGCTTCCTGTATTCTTCGAAGGTGAAATACTTGTTATCGGTATTTTTAAGCAGAGCGAAGTTTTGTGCCTTTTCATAGAATTTTTCATCGCTTATCATGCCGTATTCAATAAAAATCTTAAGATCATCCCATTTTTTCTCAAATTCACCTCTGTCCTTGTTAAATATCTCATTCAGCCGGTCGGAAACTTTTTTTGTAATATGTGATGATATTTTCTTGACATTGGCATCACTTTGCAGGTAGCTTCGTGATACATTAAGCGGAATATCAGGCGAATCAATTACGCCATGGAGCAGGGTAAGGAATTCAGGAACAACACCCTCAACAGAATCGGTAACAAATACCTGGTTGGCGTACAACTGTATCTTGTTCTTCTGTATTTCAAAATTGTTTTTAAGTTTTGGAAAATAAAGAATGCCGGTTAGGGTAAAAGGATAATCAACATTCAGGTGGATATGAAATAATGGTTTTTCATTTACGGGATAAAGCTCCTGGTAAAAGTTCTCATAATCTTCATGCTTCAGATCGGCTGGTTTTTTAGTCCATGCCGGTTCGGTATTATTGATAATCCGCAATTTATCAGTTTCAATCTCTTTTCCCTCTTTCCATTCCTTTTCCTTTCCAAAAGCAATCGGTACTGGCAGGAACTTGCAATATTTCCTGAGAAGTTCGTAAATACGGTTTTCTTCAAGAAACTCAGTGGAATCGTCGGCTAAATACAATACCACATCGGTACCCACATCCTCTTTGCCGGCCTCATCGATGATGTATCGGGGACTTCCGTCGCAGCTCCATTTTACTGGCTGGGAATTTTGCTGGTAGGATCTGGTGTATATCTCAACCTTCTCTGCTACCATGAATGAAGAATAAAATCCCAGACCGAAATGACCGATTATCGCATCTACCTTATCTTTATATTTTTCCAGGAAATCCTCTGCGCTTGAAAAAGCAATCTGGTTGATATATTTTTTTATCTCATCAGCTGTCATACCGATACCCCTGTCTGATATGGTCAGGGTTTTCTTCTTCTTGTCGAGGCTGACATGTATTGTCAGATCACCCAGCTCACCTTTATATTCCCCCAGGGAAGCAAGGGTCTTTAACTTCTGGGTTGCATCAACCGCGTTTGAGATCAATTCCCTAAGGAATATCTCATGATCTGAATAGAGAAACTTCTTGATAATTGGAAAAATATTCTCAGTTTTTACATCGATCTTGCCTTTTTGCATTTCTATATATTTTTAGTTAAACGTATAATTTGTACCTGCTTTTTCAAAGCCTGTGCCAAATGAGTCGACTGACAAATAGTCATCGAAAATATTGATGCCAGTATAAAAATCAGCATTAAAAAAACAGATTATGTCTTTTTTCCGGATTATTTAAAGTAACCGGTCAAAATGGCAAACTTGCCCTGAATCCCCTTGAACTGCATATCACAAAAAATGATTAATAAAAACAAGTGGGTTGACCTGCGGTATGCTATAATTTACTTGTTGTTAATTAGATCATTTCCAGTTGATATCAGAAAAATGCAGCCATTTCCCTTTTTCAAACCTGAGGCCATCGTAGGAAAGATCGGGACCATAATAACGGTAATGCTCTTGTAAATTAGGTGAACCGGGCGATAAATGATCATAAATAATCATATCCACCTCAGGAATATATCTGAGAAACATTACCAC
>SLGC01000463.1 GCA_007123885.1 Bacteroidales bacterium
GTTTTTTTTTTTTTTTTTTAAATTATTTGCTAAATTCGTATTTCAGGTTTTTTCATATAATTGTATTTTTCAAATGGCTGTAATATTGCATATTGAATAAAATCATCGATTTGCTTTGTATATTCAATAATACTGAAGTATTGATTAACATGTTTCAGAATTTATAAAAATTTTTTGGAATTGGACAAACATATAAAAATGAAAGGATATTGTTGCTAAATTCAGAAATATTCTTGGTGATCCGTAAGAGCAGGAGAAATCTGGCAGATAAAGTTAATTCGCTGTTTTTTAAATAGTGCTTCTGTGTGTATGACACAACGGTAAAGGCCCGAACCTTTTTATTTTTACAAAATAGCAAGTCAGAGGTCCCTTCAATTCCCCATTCTTCTCAAAAACCACCTTTGGCAACACAATCTTTATTTCCCTTTCAGAATCGGCGCCCTTCCAGTAGGTGATGAAATTCACCCTGGCTGATTTTAGCTGGTAGTTTTTCCCCTGCAGGGATTCTGTTTCTTTCTGGAAACTCTGTGAAAACTTCAGCACAGGTTTGCCATGGGCGCTCAAACCTTGATCCCCATCAATTTTCAACCAGTCATGAAATAAAATATTCCCTGTGAGTAAAATAGCCCAGCCAGACATCCTTATGATTCAAGTGCAGGGTAATTTCATCGGGCGGCAGATAAATGTTTTTGTCATTGGTTACTTCCAAGCTTTCCGCTGTAAAGCCATTAAATAATGAATTCCGGCGCCAAGCCCTGCTTCGTTGATTTCCGCGGAAGCGTAACAGCTATTAAAGCAAAACCGGTGATGGCCAGCAGAGAACGGAATAAGTATGCAATAATGTAGAAAAAATCAAACATTGTTTCTTTTTTCATAGTTTTGGTGAAAAAGGGAAAATGATATGGAAGAATTCCCCCTTGAAGAGATGTTCCTGACACACACGAAGAAAGAGTTGGTAACCACCGCGGGACTGCTTGGTATCAGTATTAACCAGAACCAGCGGAAAGCCGAAATTGCAAAAAGAATGGCAGATGTCATACTGCTTCTTCCTGCGGAAATTTTGCGGCAACTTCCTTTCAGTGAAGTACTCAAGCTTCAGAAGATGGTTCATGCAAAAGATCATGCTGTACCGGAAAATCGATCGTTTGTGTGGGACTGTATTGACCAGATCGGGTTTACGGATACCAGGGGCGTTGGCAAAGAGGCCGTGGACTTTATCTATCCCGACCTGGTTGAGTCCCTCCGGCCGGTAATAGACTCTTTTGTTGAAAAGGCACGTGCCAATGTAACCAAATACCGCCGTGAGCAATTGATTCTCGGTTTGCTAAACTTGTATGGCATCCTCAGTTTTAAGGAACTTGAAGATTTAATAGCTATTTATGATCCGGATACGAAAGCCCTGGAATTATATCATGCCATAGAGGACTCCTTCCTTCTGAAAAGCCGGAGGGTTGACATCGAAGAACGCAAATTGTATTACAGTTCCCCTTACATGACCGACCCGTATTATACCTGGAAGGAGATCAATGCCCGCAAATCTGTTACACGTGCACGGTTTACCGAAGAGAAGGTGATGGATGCAGGTATCTGGGGTTCACCGCAGCCACCGGTCAACGATGCAACCGGACCGTTCCGCGATGAACTCAGCAAAATGCAAATTGCAGAAGCAGAGATTAATTGGCTGATTGGCCAGTACTGGATGCTCATGAACAATGATTTTAGCCCATTAACAATGATCCAGAGTCTGCTTGACGAAAATCCCCAGACCATTGAATCTATAAACTCGCTTTTTTCACGTTTCACCAACTGGGCCAACAATATTCCCAAATGGGTAGTAAAAGGAAACTCCAGCAACCACACATTTGAAACATACGAGAGGCCGGAGTTGGAAAAGCGCCCCCCTAAATTGATTTCGGACGACAATGCCCGGAAGGCGGGGATATCCATATCGCAGGAAGATTTAAACAAAGCCTGGGAGGATAAGTTTCAACCTCCCAAAGGCAAGGTGGGGCGAAATGCGCCGTGCCCGTGCGGCAGCGGCAGAAAATACAAACACTGCTGCCTCACACCCAACTAGTAAGAGTCATGCTGCATGTGTATTACCGGCCACATCCGATTTATAGCTTATGCTGACGATGCTCCGTTATGATGTTGCAGAATTTCGCCGCAAAACCCGGCTTCGTTGATTTCCGCGGAAGCGTAGCAGCTTTTAAAGCAAACCCGGTTTACTGGTAATTTAAATTAAAAGTTTTCGTTTTGAATAAGTTAGGCTGGTATTTATCTGGAAAAAATCAAACATTGTTGCTTTTTTTATAATTTTGGTAAAAAAGGGAAAAACATGAAACGAAGTGATATAAAGACGAATTTTCACATCCTCATCGAAAAGATTGATAATGAGGCTTTATTGATGAAGTTTTATGATCTGATGATTCAGTCTGCAACAAATGAGGAAGGTCAGCTTTATGCCCTGCTAACTAAGGAACAAAAGGATGTTTTAATGCTTGCCGAAGAGGAATCGAATGACCCTGCTAATTTGATAAGTTATAATCAGCAGAAAAAGAAGCATAAAAAGTGGCTTTAGAAATAAAGTGGTCAAAGCGGGCTGACAAAAGTTTTGATCGGATTATTGAATATCTGCATGCTGAGTGGGGCGAGCAAGTAGTTCAAGCATTCGTTAGAAAAACATATGATTTTCTTGAAATTTTAGCTGAATTTCCTGAGATAGGTTCAATACAGGTTAAGGAAAAGGCTATACGGGGATTTGTATTAATAAAACAAGTGATTGTTTTTTATAAGGTTCATGGTAATTCGATTATCCTGATCGACTTTTTTGATACGCGTCAGGACCCGAAAAAGAAAGAGTAATTCATTCAGAATCCCGCAATAGGAGAAATAATTATGTCACCGAATTTCGATAAGCCTATTGAAAACTTCAAAGATTATATGTAATTAACCCCCTTATCGATACTCACTAATATGGAAGGATTGTTCCTGACAAACACGAAGAAATAGTATCCGGGGTTCAGCGCAGCTACCGTTCAACAATGATGCAATCCAAGTCCATTTATTATTCTGGCTGGTACCAGATGGAATTGGGCCAGATAAAGTAATTCAATATTTACCAAGCCTATTGAAAGCAAATCCGGTGGTGGCATTTATGCCTGAGTAACGGATTGCATTTGTAATCTAATGGGGCCATTCTCATAAATATCGAATGGGGTATGGCTGAACCGGTTACATGGAAGAGGGCAAGGCTGTTGGTTTCAATGGATCTGTCCCCGAAACCAAAAACGGCACATGACTGTTATGGCAGTATTACGGGATGTCTTCAATAATTTCGGATATAAATAAAAGACCTTCAATGAATTCATCCTTATAGTAGTTGCCTACCCAGATATCATACTGGCCTTCTGCCGGATTATGAAACATGATCATTGGATTCAATGTGTTGTTACTTGCATCATCATTGAAATGCCAGTGGCCATCCGGAGAATTAATTAACAGTGTGGCATCCTCAACCGGATCGTCAGCAATGAAATAGATGCTCAACAGGGAGCTTGTTCCTGACCAATGGATCCTGTAGTCCGGAGCCTCGGCCACATAACCCGTACAATCTATACCGAGATTTGCATAATCTGCGTTAATTGAGCCGCCGGCGATGACCGAGATAGTGAAGGGGTCTGGAAGGAACCCTGCAGACATATCCCTCACCCCGAAGGCCGGTTCCAGCCTGTAGTCAGGGAAAGGTTCTTCATCATCATCAAATGACCCCTCCGTTATGATAATACCGCCATCAATGTATTGATTTTCATAGTAACTTCCTATCCATATCAGATATTCGCCTTCCAGGGGATAATGGAAGAATATTCCCGGGTCAAGGGTGCCGTCATATGCATCATCGTTACAATGCCAGGTCCCTCCGGGGTCTTTTATTATCATTGTTGCATCCTCTTCCGGGTTATCCGCATGAAAAAAAATTAACAATGTTTCAGAGTCTCCCGACCATGAGAGGCGGTAATCCGGACCTGCAGCTGCATACCCGGTACATTCCACTCCAAGATAACTCACATTACGCTCTCCGCCAGCTGTCACTTCTATTATATGGGGATCAGAAAAGTATCCGCTTCTAAGATCAATGCTTCCAAAATGGGGAAGCAGATCTTTGTCAAGTAAATTCAGGGGGTCTTTAAAATCTTCCCAGGAAGTCATGATATTGTCCGAGTTTAGTGATGCCAAAATTACCTGTGAGGAGAGAATGTTCCCGAGCCTGCCTCCGGTACGTGCTTCACTTCGCACGAAAGTGGGCATTCCAATAACTCTTCCTTCCATGCTGACAGCCAGTCCGCCGCTACTTCCCGGGGCCATGTCTGCATTGGTTCTGAACAATACAGGCATCCTTGTATTGTTGTATTCATCATATTTTACAGAAGAAATAATTCCTTTTGAATAAACAAGTTCATTTTCCCCAATGCCGGGGTATCCCAGAATGGCAACATCGTCACCGCGGGATACATCGTACAAGTCATAACCCAGTTCCAGAACGGGGATGCCTTGATCTGAGCCACTGTCGCTGAGGAATATGCCGGCTGCATCTACCGGATCATCATCAATGTCATACATTATTTTCAGCAATGCCGCGTCAAAGTCGGGGGAGAAAGAATGAAGGGTTGCGATATAGGCAGGTTTGGCGGGTTCATTCACATCAATGAGCATACTGATGGTAAAACAATCAAAGCCTTCAACAACATGCCTGTTGGTGAGCACAAATACATCCTCGTTGAATGAAATAATAATTCCCGAACCGGTTCCTTCTGGACTAATAACCTGGACGACCGACCTGGATATTTCATTTATATCAAATGTCTGGCTGTATATTGGGTTTGATGGCCACAGGTTAAAGATGATAAGGATGCCGGCTGTTCTCAGTGGGTATTGTATGGCTGCAAGCAGAGATTTCAAGATCATTGCATTTAAATGAGATTACCTTGTATATCTTAATACGGCAAGTAATATATATGGTTGCGGTTGGAAACAAATTCACTCAGGATTTCGTAGAAAATTTTCAGATAGTGCTGATTAGCATTGAAATGGCCGTCATTTTAATAACTGGTGTTGAAATCAACCGGTTCATCATGCTCATGGTCGCATCATGGCGTATGCATCGCTGTTCCTGATCCGTCCGAATTCTGAATTGTATTTTTTGCCATCACCTTTTACCCGGATGCAAAGCCACCATTCCAGGGATACATTCCCCGAGAAAACAGCAGTTTTGCTATCACTCAAAGCAGTACTATAACACCGGATCCAGATCTTGAATTTGTCTCAATTTGAACAATATTTTTAGAAATAGAATTAATATGAATTGTTTGGCAAACAGCTTCATTATAATAAATTGCCAACATAGACAGTGCCTATATTTTTCCGTAAACTAACTTTCTTTCTAACATATTAAAGCTTCTCTAAAAATTCTGACTTGCACTACTGCCGACTGTATTAAAATTCCCTGATCTGGTTGGTGTTAAGGTATAGGTAATCACAGATCTCCGCAGATTATCAAAACTTGGGTCTTTTGTAAAGCTTTCATTAGACACAAACCCACCTCTCAGTTGTGAGCATATTGAAGAGGTCATCGGTTTATTTGGGTTCCAACCTCTGCCTGAATAGAAAAAGGTCTGATACGTACCATCCGGCAAATGAATGGTTAATGAGTTATTACCCCGAATATAGGCATGCCTGACTACGCGACCGCTTCTATCTTTAACCGTAACAATCACATCTGACCCAGAATTGTTCACCCTTATTTCTGAACAATTCAAGCCAGAGCAGCTATTTGTTTCAGGGAAACAATTAGCATAAGGCCTTGCGCCAGTGGCAAGAGCGTTATCATTCCATTGTGCAGTCAATTCCTGTTGAAGAATTGTATTAAAATGGTTCTCATTAAATCTTGTCGTTTCAAGATTCAAAACTGTTGGACTGAAGTCACCAACATCAATAACATATTCATTTAAACTGCTTTGTACTGGGGAAGTAGATTCCCGTTCAATTCTGCTTCTAAATGCTGAATGGTAAGAGCTCCGAAACTGCCCTATATTATTCCTTGTTCTGTTTTGCAGTTCATTTCTCGCAGTAGAGTTCGCCCGCTCAACATCAACAATTACAGACCTTAGCTTTGTAAGGTGGGCTTGGATATCATTCCATACTGAAGACTCATAAGCAACCAGCTGAAGATCCGGGAAAAATTGATTACAATCAAAAGACGAGGTTTTATAAACAAGTTCATTATTATTAACAAGTCGGTTATACAGGGTTTCATAATCATCGCCATAACGATCCGTATGTTGTCTTTTTAAATTATCAATATAGTTTAAGTTTTGATAGCTTTCCTGAACCGCTGCGATCACACTCCTGGAGCATTCAAAAAAATCAGGTGCTAAAGTTTCGTAATTAGCACCTAATCCAAGTTTTTTAATAAAATATTTTCGAACTGTAACTTTTGCGTTTTTTTCCTGATAAATAGAATCAAAAATGTTGCCTTCCTGCTCGCTCAATTGGGCTCTAAAACTTTTTAGTTCATTTTCAAAATTTTGCGCTGAAATTGTTTTTTTTTCCTCATAAGCAACAAGAAAATGTTGGGTATATGTATAATAAAAACCTAATAAAACGGTAGCACTAACAAAGATTATAATATAGTTTCTTTTCATGTTCATAATGAAATTTTTGGCTTTTATTGCCAATGTTAATTAGCTGGATTGTGATAAATTTGCATAACGTTGAGCATCAGTGGCAGCGCATAGCGCCGTCCTCGGCATGCTATTTCTTTGTATATTTAATAATACTGAAGTATTGTTTAAAAGGTTGCAGTATTTATGCAGATTTTCCGGATCTGGACAAACATAAAAAAAACGGTCAAATGAAAGGCTATTGTTGATAAAATCGAAATATGTACTGTAAGCCCCGGTGGGATCAATAGTTTTGTCATGAAGCTTCCAGCTATAATGTTACAATTCATCTCGTCCTGTTTTGTTTTTGCCGTCAAGACTGAAGCCCCAAGCATACCCCCATCCTTCTCAAAAACCACCTCCGGCAGCACAATTTTTATTTCCCTTTCAGAATCGACACCCTTCCAGTAGGTGATGAAATTTATCCTGGCTGATTTTAACTGGTAGTTTTTTACCTTCAGGGATTGAATTTCTTTCTGAAAACTTTGTGCAAACTTCAGGACGGGTTTGCCCTGAGCGCTTAACCCCTGATCCCCGTCAAATTCCAGCCTGTCGCCACTCACTAAACGCGGTACAAAATGATCCCTGTGAGGTGCAGGGCGAATTCATCGGGCGGCTGATAAATATTTTTATAATCTGTTATTTCCAGGCTTTCCAAATAATGAATTCCGGCGCCAAACCCGGCTTCGTTGATTTCCAATTTGTCGTCACTCATCAACCATACTCCGGCGCCGCGCTCGGCTTCGTTGATTTCCGCGAAAGCGTACAAGCTATTAAAGCAAACCCGTTGATGGCGGCAGAGATGCTGGAGGTGACGGAACACCTGATGGCTGAAGTGGAGGTGGTGGAGAAGGAGCTTGACCTGGGTTATCCGTTCCCGCTAAGGCTGCATAGCCGGTATAACCGTGACCAGATTATGGCTGCGCTGAGGCTTCATACGTTTGA
>SLGC01000295.1 GCA_007123885.1 Bacteroidales bacterium
ATGGGGACAATATTTCGCCCTCCTGACCTCCCGCTGGTATACTTCTTTAAGGCCGGTTGGTTCAATTCAACCGGCTTTTTGTTTTTTCTGCCTGTCGGCATAAAACCTGCAATAACCCCTTATACCACATTCCCCGCATTTTGGTTTTCTTGCCACGCAGATATACCGGCCATGAAGTATCAGCCAGTGGTGGGCCCTGGATATCATTTCACGGGGTATATGATCTACAAGCTGCCTTTCTGTCTGCAGGGGAGACCTGGCATTGCGGGTAAGTCCGATCCGGGCAGAAACCCTGTGGACGTGGGTATCCACTGCCAGTGCGGGCAGATCATAAAGTACCGAGGCCAGCACATTGGCGGTCTTGCGGCCAACTCCGGGCAATTTCTGCAGAAGGTTCACATCGTCAGGCACCTTTCCGCCAAACTCTGAGGTAAGCATACTTGCCATCCCCACCAGGTGTTTTGATTTATTGTTGGGATATGTGCAGCTTTTAATATACTGGTACACCTCCTCAGTTCCCGCCTTTGCAAGCGACCAGGCATCGGGAAATCTCCCGAAGAAGGCAGGCGTTATCATGTTGACGCGCTTATCCGTACATTGCGCCGACAGGATCACGGCAACAACAAGCTCGTAGGGACTGCCGTAAACCAGCTCGGTTTCCGGGGCAGGCTGTTCCCGCTCAAAATATTCAAGCACTTTCCTGAACCGTTCTTCTTTTCTCATGATGTGGTATACGGGATAAAGGTAGTTTATTTTTTAATTGATTAATTTTGCAGACCAAAACCAGATCACATGACACCCTTGCTGCAGGCTGAAAATATCAGTAAATCATACGGAAGTCTCACGATATTCACCGGTATATCCCTTGTTATCAGCCAGGGAGAAAAGGTTGCCCTTGTGGCAAGAAACGGCGAGGGTAAAACAACCCTTCTTAATATCCTTTCGGGGAAAGATACGGCCGACAGCGGCGATGTAACCTCCCGCAGGAACCTGAACATCGGTTATCTTGAACAGGAACCCGAGCTGGACGACCGGCTGACGGTTATCGGACAGGTATTTGCTTCCGGGGGCGAATTAACCGGCCTTATCGGTGAATATGAGCAGGCCCTTGCAACCGGCAACCGGCAACAGATAGATATTCTTACATCACGGATGGATGCCCTTCAGGCATGGGACAGGGAAACAAGGGCAAAACAGATACTCACAGAGCTGGACATCACTGCTTTTGACAAGCCTGTGGGACAGCTTTCCGGGGGACAGAGAAAAAGAGTTGCTCTTGCCAGGGTGCTAATCGAAGAGCCGGACCTTCTAATCCTCGACGAACCTACCAACCACCTTGACCTGGATATGACAGAGTGGGTTGAAAACTATTTGTCAAGGACAAATATGACCCTTCTGATGGTGACGCACGACAGGTACTTTCTTGACAGGGTCTGCAACAGGATAATAGAGCTTGATAACAATACTATCTTCAGCTACGCGGGCAATTATTCATACTATATTGAAAAGCGGACTGAGAGGCTGGAAAATGTTCAGGCCGCCACAGACAGGGCAAAGAACCTGCTCAGAAGGGAGCTGGAGTGGATGCGGAGCACACCAAAGGCGCGCACCGGAAAGTCAAAGTCACGCATTGATGCCTTTTATGACCTGAAGGACAAGGCAACAGCTTCGCAGGACCAGGGAGAGGTAAAAATCCGGGCAGGCAGCAGGCGTCTTGGCAACAAGGTGCTTGAGCTCAGGCACATCAGCAAAAGCTTTGACGAGGAGCGTGTAATAGGCGACTTCTCGTATACCTTCGGCAGGTTTGAAAAGGTTGGCATTATAGGGAAGAACGGCACGGGAAAGTCAACCTTCCTTAACATGGTAACGGGAGCTTTAAGGCCCGATACCGGAAGCATAGAAAAGGGGCAGACTGTCCGGTTTGGCTATTTCCGCCAGGAAGGCATAAGCTTTGATGAAAAACAAAAAGTAATCGATGCTGTAAGGGAAATAGCCGAGGTGGTTAAAATGAGCGACGGATCGGTCCTTTCTTCTTCCCAGTTCCTGAACCATTTCCTCTTCCCTCCAAACCGGCAGCATGATTACATCGAAAAGCTGAGCGGAGGCGAAAAGAGACGGCTATATCTGGTTACCGTGCTTATGCGCAATCCGAACTTCCTGATCCTTGATGAACCCACCAACGATCTGGATATTGAGACGCTTAATGTACTGGAAGACTATCTTGCAACCGCAGGCATTTGCCTGCTGGTGGTATCGCACGACAGGTTTTTCCTTGACAAGATCTCCGATCATATATTTGTTTTTGAAGGTGGCGGGGTGATCCGCGATTTTCCGGGAAACTACACCCAGTTCCGTGAATACCTCAGGGTAAAGGATAAGGAAAAACCGGTAACCAGGAATGGAGGCCGGCAAACCGGTCAAAAAGCCGTTTCGGGTTCCCCCGGAAGGGAAAAGCCCGGAAGCGGCAAACTGGAAGCCGGGAGCCCGGCAAAGCAAAAGCTCAGCTTCAAGGAAAAGCGGGAGCTGGAAAAGCTGGAGAAGGAGATCGAAGAGCTTGAGAAGGAAAAAGCCTATATTGAAGAGGCTCTCTCGGGCGGGAAACTATCGCCCGGAGAGCTTCAGGAATATTCACAAAAGCATGCCGAATTAAATGCCGCGCTGGATGTAAAGTCCGACCGGTGGCTGGAATTAAGCGAAATCGGATCCTGACAACCAGTCAGTAAAATTTCCGGAATCGCTATTTCTGCAACCCTGTCTTTCCATTGACAGAATTTTTACCTGACCGGCTGATCAGGTAAAAATTATCTGGGTATTCTCACCCCCGCACATGGCGTAAAAATCGCCGACCGTAAGCACGCCGCTGCATCCTTCCCAGAGATCCTCTTCCTCAAGTTTAAACATATCCATAGCCAGCTTGCAGGCATAAACCTCACCTCCACCGGCGGTTATCATCTCCAGGAACTCACCCACGGGAGGTATATCCAGCTTTTCCATCTGGCTTTTCATCATTGCCGATACCCCGGCTTCAACACCGGGCATTGCACCCAGCAACGACGGAAAAGGCAGTCCCCCGGGCATCCGCATTGCCGGATTTCCCAGTGTGCCGGTGCGTATTTTATTCATCTGCTTTACAGTAATGGCATCAAGTCCGAAGAAGGTAAAGAATAACTTCGCCTCAATGCCTTCCATAACGGCACCGTTGGCAAGAACCAGGGTGGCATATACATCTTCGATACTTCCCTTGGCACAGATGATGCATACCTTCTTCAGGGGCTTTTCAATTGTTTCGCTTTTCATTATTTTGTATGATTAAGAGGTTAGACACAGCTTACGGGCTTGGGTATGCCGGCAATCTTTGAGGAGTATTTCAGCGGGCCACCCGGAAAAAGAGTGTAAAGCCCCTTTATATCAACTATGCCGGATTTTCCCACCTTCCGGATGGTAAGAGGCACACCTGCCGCATGCTGTTCGCGCAGGTATTCAAGGACCTCGAAATGTTTACCGGTAAGTTCAATACCGGTTTCTCTCGCCAGCTCTTCGGCAATTTCCCTGTTCCACTGGGAAGGATCTTTCAGGTATCCTTCATCATTTAATTGTACGGTTAATCCTGCAATTGTTTTGCTTGTCATATCATTTAAGATTTTACTGGTTATTATTATGGTTTGTGAAATTTTTTGTGAATGTTATCAGAAATCCAAGGGCAAGACGGAACGGGGGACTGTTCATCTCGCGCATCGCCTTCCAGGGAGATACTGAAGGTATTTCGCCCTCCACTGTTTTTTCAAATGCTGCCGATGCGTTATTTAAAGCCGCGATCATTTCCGGGCGGGTGAGATTCCCCAGGGCACGGAGCATGGGAACAATGTTGTCTGCCAGCCGTTGAATCTCATCCGGTCCAAAACCCGTGACAATATTATCAATTACCTGTGCAATCTCCCTTGCCATCCTGAAATAGCCTTTATTTTCAAGTTCATGGAGTTTGCCGGTCAGTTCAATGACAGTCTCATTCAGTATCGGGACCGCATCTTTTTTAAGATCCATCAGGCTTTCCAGCAGTTCCAGCATCTCATTGAAATTGCCGGTATTTTTCAAAATATTTAATGAGAGTCGCCGCAGTTCATCAGGAGAGAGCTCTACGGAATGTTTTTCAAGCTCGCTGACGGTGTTATTGTAAATATCTTTCCCGATCAGGGAAAAATCCTTTACCAGGTCTTCCGTTGCCTCTCTCTGTAAGCCCTGCCTTGTCACATGTTCAAGTATCCTGTCAATCTTCTGTTCCATGGCATCCATCCTGCCATGCAGATCTTTTTGTTCATTCATGATCATACTGTTACTTTACGTTTTCCTGCCATAGACATTTCCGATTCCACCGGCAGTTCTCTCCCTTTAAGGAGTATATGCCAGTATATCCACCTGAAGAGGATCTTCCCGTAATGGTTGATACGCGTATTCTTAAGCAGTCCGAAAGGCCCGATCCCGGGCAGCGGGTAAGTACCGGGCAATGGCTCGGTATCATAGTTGAAATCGATCAGAGCCCCCTTGCCATACCCCGTTTCGATATAACAATTGGCATGGCCGTCAAAGCTGGCGGTCAACGGCCTTCCCTCGATAGCATTCAGCAGGTTTTCAAGTACGACCTCACCGGCAAAATGGGCCACCGATCCTGCTTTTGATGTGGGAATGTCGGCGGCATCGCCGATCACAAAAATGTTATCATGTGACTTCGATTGTAAAGTATGCTTATCGACCGGAACATAGTTCATGTCGTCTCCCAGTCCGCTGCGCGCAATCAGTTCATCTCCCATGTTCACGGGCACAATAGTCAGCAGATCAAACGGTACCTCCTGTTCATCATAAGAAACAAGAGTCTGTTTGTCATTGTCGATCCTTTCAATATAGAAGTCGGTGATCACATTTATATTCTTTTCATCCAGCAGCTCGCTCAGCATCTTTGTGGCCACCGGCTTTGTGAAGGCCCCTGACAGCGGTGTGACGAATGTAATGTCAACCTTATCACGTATCCCTTTTTCCATAAAGAACGCCTCTGCCAGGAAAGCAAACTCCAGGGGTGCAACAGGACATTTGAAAGGCAACTCCGTTATTGCCACCACAAGCCTGCCTCCCTCCCACGATCTCAGGAATTGCCTTAAAGCAAGGGCGCCTTCCAGGGTATAGAAATCGAATATGTTTTTGTGCCACAGCCTGTCTGCAAGGCCGGGAGTCTCATCCGGGCGTATCTGTGTACCGGTGGCAATGACAAGGAAATCGTAATTAAGTATCCGTCCACCGGAAAGAACAACCAGGTTTTCGGATGCCTTGATCATCTCTGTATCGGAAAAAACCAGGTTAACCCCGGAAGGGAAAAAATTTGCCCTGGGCTTTTCAACATCGCCTTTGCCGTAAATGCCAAATGGAATAAACAAAAAGCCGGGCTGATAATAGTGAGTCCTGTGTTTGTCGACAACCGTTATGGTCCATTCATCTTTTTCAAGGACATTGTACAGCTTGTTGGCCATCATGGTTCCGGCTGTTCCTCCGCCAAGTATTACCAGTTTCTTCATGGTTTATTAATTTTATTAAATTTGTCCTGTTCAGGTAATTGATTTCGGGAACAAAAATACAACCGGCAGTTATCCGTTTATAATTTGCCGGTATGACAACTATCACTTTATGATAAATATCACTTTCGTGGAACGGTTTCAGGAAACAGAACTGACCGGATATTTGAAAATCAATCCTTAAGCAGAAATTATCATATCCTGATATTGAAATATAGCATGGTAAGACGCGAGGCGAATGAAATAAATAAAATTTGCTCATGATATGGCAATAAAATGTGATTGTGAACAGTGTGAGCTCAGAACAGCTTTTTTTGAAAGTTTCAGCCAGGATGAACTTGGAATATTTTGCAGTCAAAAGGCTGACACGGCTTATAAGCGCGGCGATATCATTTTCCTCGAAGGTGATGAGGTGAAAAATTTCTCATACCTGAAAAGCGGACTGGTAAAACTTTACAAAACCGGTTCTTTAGGAAAGGACCAGATCCTTACGATTGCCGGCCCTTTTGATTTTGTCAGCCTGCTGGGAGTATTTTCCGAATCGCATCATACATATTCGGTCGCAGTACTGGAAGATTCCGTTCTTTGTCATATCGATATATCGTATATGAAGGCCATCGCGTTGAAAAACGGGCTCTACACATTAAATCTTATGCAAAAGCTAAGTGCCATAACAAACAAGATCATACTGGAATCAATGGATATCCGTAAACGCAATACCCATGGGAAAGTAGCCTTTATTCTTTTAAAATTCAGCAAAATGATTTATACCGGGCCGGTTTTCGAACTGCCCATATCGCGAAGGGAGATGGCAGAATACCTTGGAATAACAACTGAAAACGTGATCCGGACAATGTCGGAATTCAGGAAGGAACGGTTGATCAGGATCAACGGAAGAGAAATAGAGATAGTCGATCAGAAAGCATTGGAGCAGATATCCAGTTTCGGATAACGATATTTTTGTCCCCGAAGAATTATTTTTCCTTAAAAAAAGGTTTATTTTCCCTGAAACTTCATGCAATTTTTGCTGAAGCTTTACGTAATTTTCGCTGAAGCTTTATGTAATTTCTCGCGGAACCGTCTATAAAGTGCTTAATGGACTGAAAGTGATCTTTCCAAAACAAACATCAATAAAATGCCGTCATTCCGTAATCCCGTGGTCTCAATACTTCTTCCCTTTTACAAGCCGGGTAAAAAGCTGGATCACGCCATCAGCAGCATTGTTGAACAGACCTTCACTAAATGGGAACTTGTTCTGATCAATAATAACGCATGTGAATTATCTGCTGCGATAGCCCGGAAATGGGCCGGGAAAGATCAAAGGATCATGCTCATCCATGAACCGGCCCAGGGAGTTGCACATGCCATGAATACCGGACTGCGTCATGCAAGTGCAGATCTTGTGGCCCGGATGGATGCAGATGACATTTCATTTCCCGCGAGGATCGGCAAACAGGTGGAGTACCTGGCAGGGCATCCCGGAACAGGTGTTGTATCAACACAATCAAAGTTCTTTTCTACGGCTGAAAGAAGTAAAGGCTTCTCTTTTTTTGTCGACTGGCAAAACAGCATTATCACCGACCAGCAACATTATCTTTCATGTTTTATCGAATCTCCTCTTGCTCAACCAACGGTAATGTTCAGGAAAAAGCTTATCGATCTTTACGGCTTTTATAAAACAGAAAACCTGCCGGAAGATTACGAGCTCTGGCTACGCTGGTTTGATAATGGTATAGGATTCTATAAGATACCCGAACCCCTGGTGCAATGGAATGATCATGATGAAAGACTGACGCGGACCCATCCTGACTATTCCGAAGAGGCATTCTTAAAGGTACGGTATGAATATCTTGCCCGCTGGCTTAAAAAGGAGATAATCCCCGGCAAAAAGATCATAGTCTGCGGCAGCAGCAGGAATATTGTCAGAAAAGCTGAATACCTGCTGCAACATGGAGTTAACTTCTATGGATTTACCGATGTAAAACCCCGTAAACCGGCCGGTTTCAATTTTATTCCTTACCGGGATATCAATGATCCGTCAGAATATTTTATTCTGAACCTGATCTCAAAACGGGGCGTTGGAAAAGCCATTAAAGATCATTTTGCGGCCCTTGGTTTCATTGAAGGCAAGGACCTTATCCTTGCAGGCTAATAGTTCATTTACCATGTTAAGGTACCGGCATGCTTATTTCAAAAACCTGAGCCGAATTAAAGCGGGCAGGAAAAAGTACTTCTTTCCCCTGCAGGGAATCCGTCCCCGTTATAATCTTGAATCAAGGCCATGTGGAATATGGAGATCATCCGTGACAGGAATTTTCTGTATATCAGGGATTAAAAGGCTTCCGCGGAAGCTTCTCATCCCTCATGGCAGTATGGTATACCAGCACTGCTACAACGGTGGCCGCCTGCATCATATCTGCAAGATGCATTCGCTCGAAGGTATCCATGTTGGTATGGTATCCGCGACCGTAATCCAGCCTGTCCTGAATGAATTGGAAGCCGGGCAGTCCCACGGCATCAAAGGCAACATGATCGGTGCTGCCGGTGCGGCGCATGGTAACAGTGCTTACGCCAAGATCCTGCAGGGGCTCAAACCAGGACTCAAAAACAGGCCTGAGTGCATCATTCTCCTGAAGGTAAATACCTCTTATCCTCCCCGATCCGTTATCAACATTATAATATGCCGAAAGTTTTTCATAGCCGGGCTTTATCCCGCCATCAGCAGGGTCATAATACCGCTGGCGAACCCAGCTTCTTGAACCGTGCAATCCCTGCTCCTCAGCACCCCATAAGGCTATCCGGATAGTACGTCGTGGCTGCACATCAAGATCTTTAAGGATGCGCATAACTTCCATCATAACAGCAACTCCTGCAGCATTATCATTTCCGCCGGTAGCGCCATGCCAGGAATCAAGGTGAGCACCGATCAATACATACTCATCCCTCAGCCTTCTGTCGGTTCCAGGAATTTCAGCCACCACATTATAACCCATCAGATCATCGTATAAGAACCGGTTCCGGATATCAAGTTCAAGTTCAACCCCGATGCCTGCTTCAAGAAGCCTGACTATACGCCCATAGTGTTCAAATGTCATGTCAACCTGGGCAAGCTGGGGTTCAACATTTACGTTGAAACCTCTACCATGCGACCTCACTGCGCCAAACGTCCCGGAAGGATGAAGCCTTGCAATAACACCTTCCTCTTCCAGGAACTGGTTAATTTGGCTTTCTAATGCCCTCTGGGCTATCCAGCTGCTTGCCTGCTGCCGCGGCTGGCCGTATGCGGTTGTCCCTTCCGGGAACATTGCCAGTCTTTCAAGCTCTTCATCATCCCATCTTGATGCCAATGGCTGAAAAGAGAGCTCGGGTTCGGAATTAACAGGAGTGACAACTATCTTCCCCTGGAGCTCCCCCCTGTATTTATCAAAATCTGCTTCATCACTTATATCCACAAGCACGGGACTGGTCACAACTGTTCCATTGGTGCCTTTTGTCCATGCACGCGGAAGAGCGATCAGGTGCTGGTAATATGGTTTGGTCATTGAAACATAAAATTTTTCATTTCCCCATCCCCTGCCGAATTCGCCCCACGGAACCAGGTCCACATTGCTCAAACCCCACTCTTCCATCTGCTCAATTGCCCATTTGCTTGCATTTGCAAGTCCGGTGCTGCCGGAAAGACGAGGGCCGGCTACATCGGTAAGATAAAAGGAAATATCCCTGATTTGTGAGTTCTTAAGACCCTCCTGCCGGATCAGGTGAACCATATCCAGGTCAACAGGTTCCTGTTGAGCCTGTAATGATAGCGGAACCGTAAGTATCAGGCAGATAAATATGTTTCTGATAAATTGCATGATATGATTAATTTGAAATTTAAATTAAGCTGCAAAGTAATTAAATTTTTACAATAATTCCCCCTGTTCAAAACTCATCCTGTGTTCAGATAGTATTAGATCATCTGTTGAGAATGGAAAGAATTTGCAGCAGGGTTCATCAAAAAATGTTAAATTTGAGTAAAAATTAATCCACCGGCATAACATTGAGATAACAAATAATAAAAAAACCGGTATGATATGTATCTGTATTGGAAACACCGGCTATCAGGCGGTGCTTGAAAAGGCCAAATCGGAGGAACTTATAGAATTAAGGCTTGACCAGCTAAAAATCACTGATGAGGAGATTGAGACAATTTGTTCGCAACTTTCCAGAACCATTATTTCATACCATCCGGGGAAAACCGGTGATTCAGAGAGAATGAACAAGTTGAAGACAGCAATCCTGGCTGGAGCAGAATTTGTTGATATTGAATGGGATGCAGATGAAGAATTTATTGATGAAATTGTCCCTTTTGCACGGGGCAACGACTGCAGGGTCATAATTTCATTTTATGACACTGAAAAAACTCCTGTCAAGCGTGAGCTTGAGCACATTGTCAGGGAGTGTTCCATGCAGGGTGCAGATATAATTAAGATAGTTTGCAGGGTAAACAGCATTGAGGATAATGCCCGTCTGCTCAGCCTGTATTCGCTGGGAAAAAATATCATATCCCTCGGTCTTGGCCGTTTGGGCAGTATAACCCGTATTGTTGCACCATTAGCAGGTGCGGAATTCACCTACGCATATCTTGGAAAAGATATTGACGTGGACGGCGGACAAATGAAGAAGGCTGAAATTGAACATATCAATAAATTATTGAAGTTACCTCAGAATAACCCGTCCGGGCTTTGAAAATAGTTTAGCATGACGAACATTCAGTTAATTTCTGATAATGCACTATGTACAGCCTGTGGTGCCTGTTGCGGAATTTGCAACTCCGGGGCAATATCTATGGTAACAAATGCTGCCGGATTTTTACTGGCAGAAGTTGATGAGAGTATATGTACATCCTGTGGAAAATGTTTGAGGATCTGCCCGGGTAATCCGGATATTACACCGGCTATGAACTCAAGGGATATATTTCATGGCAAATGCCTCTCCGGCTATATTGGTCATGCCCTGAATCCGCATATAAGACAAAAGTCACAAAGTGGCGGAATTGTGACGGCGCTGCTTTGCTATCTCCTGGAAAGAAAGCTTGTAGAGGGAACAGTAATCAATACCTTTAATAAGGATAACAACAGGCCCCGGGCGGTTCTTGCCTCATCCGTTGAAGAAATTATAAATGGGCAGGGTTCCCTTTATGCACAATCTTCAGTCGTTAAGACCATACTGGAAAACCAGGACAAAAATATAGCTGCCGTCGTACTTGGTTGTCAGGCAGAAAGCCTGCAGCATCTTGCCAAGGTCAGGGGAAACGGATTGCCCTCCTATGTCATAGGACTATTCTGTTCGGGCCAGTATTCAGGAAAATATATTGACGAAATATTACACATTTCCGGTTGCAAAAAAGAGCAAGTTACCGGCTTCAGGTTCAAGGATAAAGATGCCGGCGGATGGCCTGGCAACCTGAAAATATATTCATCGGGAAAAGATTATGTTTTAAACCAAAGCATAAGGCACCGATTAAAAAAAGTATATGAAAATTACCGATGCCTGCTATGCTACAACCAGATGAATATCTATAGCGATATAGCTGTAGGTGATCCCTGGGGGGTGGACAAATTTGATAATTTAAAAGGTAATACCGTTGTTATCGCCAGGACGGAAAAGGGTGAAGCTTTGATTGCCGATGCTGTAAGGGATAATATAATTTCTGTTGAAGAAATACCTGCAGGACAAATAATTGACGGGCAAACGGTTGATGGAAGGTTAAAAACCAGATTTTTCACCGCAATGCAGGTAACAGGAAATAAGGGTCTGATGCAGCCATATGATATAAAAAAATTCAACGGCATTGCCTACAGGAAACCATCGATGTTAAAGAGATTGGAAATCAAACGCCAACTGGATTATACAAGGAGAATTTACAGGATAAAGAGTATTCACATGGTAAATTTCCTGATACGCTCCAGAAAACTGGAGCTGATGCTGAACAAATTAGTTATTAAAATGGTCCGGCCCTTTCTGAAAATTCTTAAATTAACTGCCTGAGAAGGGACAGAGGGTCAGTGCTCCGGAAAGCCGGCATAATTTTCCGAAATTTCCGGATAATCAGACAACAACACGGACGCATATGTTTCGGCATTAATTTACAGTACAATATTCGGGCTGAAGATAGGGTTATATTGTTCACCTCATGAATAACAGCAAATTATTTGTCCCAAAATAATTGATAATGCAAAATATGGAAAACAGATTTTCAAAGCTTGAAAAAGCTAGTCATCCTTTCTGGATCATTTATATATTCTCCGGCAGATCGCCGGTCTTAGCATTAGTTCTGTTAACGATCCTGGTATTTTCAGCCTGCCAAAAAGAGGAAGATAGTCCTTTAACCGAACCTCTGTACCTGGTTGAGGCTAAATTGATAGCTGAGTACACCACATCGGAAATTATTGATATCCTCGATGAAACAGGATATATCCCTGAGGCAGTTTCTTTTCACCTTGCAAAATATGATATTGCGGTTTACAGGTTAATATATAATACCACTGACACCGGCGGCGGTGAGATTCTGGCCTCGGGAGCGCTCATAGTACCAAAAGGTGCGGATCCATTGCCTTTGCTAAGCTTTCAGCATGGCACCCTTAGCTCAGATGAGGATGCTCCCTCCAATTTTTCCTCTGCCGAATATTTCGCTTCGGCATTATATTCATCATCGGGTTATGTGATCGCCCTTCCCGATTATCTTGGTTACGGGATCTCAAAACAGATAGAGCATCCATATCAGCATGGCAGTTCACTTGCCACGGCATCAAGGGACATGCTGAGGGCTGTCAGGGAATTTGATATTATGAACGGGGAGTTCAAGACCAATGACAAGCTTTTCCTTACGGGTTATTCGGAAGGAGGTTACGCTACCGTTTCGCTCATGAAACTTCTTGAAGAGCAACATGGTGATGAATTCGCCATAACTGCAGTAACAGCCGGTGCGGGAGCATATAACAAATCCCTGTTTGCAATATACATCATGGAAACCGAAAGGGATCTTGTCTATTTAAATCATTTTCTCTGGGTACTTGATACTTATAATCAGATATACGGGCTTAATCGTCCTTATTCCTATTTTTTCAACGAACCTTACAGCTCGATTATTAAAGAAGGAGGTGTTTTTGCCAATACACAGCTGAACCCTCACACACTTTTTTCAGATAACTTCCGGGCAGGCATAATTGAAGGAACTGATACCGAACTTATCGATATTCTTGCCGACAATGACAGGTACAACTGGAAACCACAGTCACCCCTTCAACTTTATCATGGCACAGCAGATGATTTTGTTTTTTATTTTAATTCCGAAACCGCCCATGAAGCCATGGTAGCCAACGGGGCTGCCCATGTTGAACTTGTTGCTGTTGAAGGGGGTGATCATGTATCTACACTTTTTTCCTACCTTACGGGCACATTACTTTTTTTCAGTAGTTATCAATAATGTGGCCTGCAATATAAATTAAAGTCAAAAAAACCCCGGTACGCCGGTACCGGGGAAATGTAAAATATCCGTTCACCCTCAGCGTGATGGCTGTAATATATGCTGGGATATAACAC
Source organism: Bacteroidales bacterium (assembly GCA_007123885.1). Taxonomy (GTDB): domain Bacteria; phylum Bacteroidota; class Bacteroidia; order Bacteroidales; family PUMT01; genus PXAP01. Next base: position 13,143 of record SLGC01000295.1, read on the forward strand.
CGGTTTTCTTGTTCTTAAGGATACGTTTGGTTGTTCCATCGGGTATAAGCTCTTCTTTAATCAGCAGGTGATCTTCATCAAACTCCTCAAATGCAGAAATGTGTTCGGCTTTTTCCTGCCCCCTCCATACATCCAGGTTAACGGGTTCCCATTTCTTTGATTTTGCAGAACGGTAGCAGGCATCCATAATTTCATTCACCACATATCCATCATAAAAAGTTTCCATACATTCTGTGCCGTTTTCATAGGCCGATATCATGTCGTTAAACATGTTGTTATAACCCAGATCAGTTACCTCGTCAGCAACCGGGAATATCCATCCCTGATCAGATTCCACCTTCTCGGCCACATAACCCTTTTTCCCGCCTGCTGTATAAATTTCAATACCTGTACGCAGGAAATTGTTAAGCCAGATGGTGCCTTCGGTACCCATTACCTCGTCCCTGAGATCCAGTCCCCCCCTGAACGACCAGCTTACTTCGAACTGCGCCATGGCTCCGTTATCATATCTTACAAAACCAATGGCATTATCCTCTGCATCAATTGGCTTTACAAGTGTATCCGCCCAACATACCACTTCGACAGGTTTAACGTCCTTACCAATATACTGACGGGCAATCTCTATACAATGACATCCCATATCAAGCATCACACCACCTCCGGATATATCTTTATTCCAGAACCAGTCAGAATGGGGGCCCGGATGTGTTTCTCTTGAGCGCACCCAGATTACCTTTCCTATAACTCCGTTTTTGATTGATTCGAATGAATACAGGCTTTTAGGGGTATAAACCAGGTCTTCCAGGTATCCATTGAATACTCCGGCTTTTTCCACAGCGTCCAGCATCTTTTTGGCTTCACCGGCATTCCTGCCGAGCGGTTTGGTGCATAGCACCGCCTTTTTTGCATCAGCAGCCATAAGGACTGCTTCCATGTGCAAGTTGTTCGGAAGTCCAACAACCACGATCTCAACCTCGGGGTTAGTAATGGCCTTTTGCATATCGGTTGTTGATTCGGGTATGCCGTATTTTTCGGCAAAAGTTTTAGCCCTTTGAACATCAGCATCACATACTACTATTATGGAATCCTTGCTGCGTTCCCTGATTATTGAACGGGTATAAAAATCACCGATAAAACCGGCGCCAAGCATAGCTACTTTAGCCATAATTATAAAAATTTATTAGGTTAATAATTAAGAAACTTTACCAGAGAAAGCAATATACCTAAAATCGGGGATTTAACAAAGAAATTTTTTCAGTTAGTAAGAACCCGGGGGTTAATAAACTAATGTGTAGTTTGAAAATTCATTGAGTTCAACATTATTAAAAAATAATAACCCCGTACCTGTGTGCCAGAGCAGTGAGTACATATGAAAGGACAAGGGAAAACAGGGGAGCAACTATCCAGACTACCCAAAACTTTTGAACCGTCCTGTCGACAATGACCTTTTTCCATCCCATTTTGGAAATCCCCACAGCAATTATTGCGAAGGTATTCAATTGAACAAGAGATGTGGGAATTCCCTTTGTGACGGATGCCAGCAGCAACAAGGTGGCCGTTACTGTAGAGACGATTGTCGCTCCTACCGGACCGAAATCAACAATGTTTTTACCTGTGGATTGCAGCAACCTGTATCCGAAAAGGGAACTTCCTATTGCAAAACAGGGAGCAATGATCAACGTTGTAACTGTAATTATCATCAGGAAGTTTTCTTCACTGTCAGCATCAATTCCGAGTTCGTTAATGACCATAGAAGCTATTGGTCCGGAGGCATTTGCCACATTATTAGCACCGATCGAAAACGCAACATAGCAGGAAGAAAGTAATACCAGAATTTTCAATACCAGGTGGTTAGAAAGTTTATGGTAATCTATCAGCGGTGATTCTTTTATCCTCTTGTACAGAAACTTGCCTATAAGCAGCGTAAGAATAAAACTTATAACCGGCAGAAAAAGCCATGTGGGAATTATTTCAAGCAGCAACTTGGGTGAATTCAACTGACCGTAAAAAATAGCAGGACCGGTCATTGCAAATACCGTAGCCTGACTGGTGGATTGCGGGACTGCAAGATAATTGGCAACAAGGAGAGAGATCCCCACCGAAAACAGGACAATGGTGAGAACATCCGGAGTGAGCAATTCAGGATTCATAAGTTCCCTTCCCATGGTTATTCCTACCTGTTTACCGGCCACAATAGCACCAAGCAATACGAATAATCCAAACACTCCTGGAATGGCAAGCCTTTTGATAATATTTGCCCCGTATGCTGCCGAAAATGCAGGTGCGGTGCCGCTGGCTCCCATATTCACAGCCAGGAACATAGCAGTTATCAGGGGCAATAGTAATTCGCTGTACAAATTTCGTAAATTTTAAAAAGCCAATTTTATGTTTTAAATCATAAAAGTATGAAGAAATGTTTAATTAAAGCTATACGGAAAAAAATTAACTATATTAAAACATCAGATGCAACCTATAGAAATGAATGTCCATGACTGGTTTTCAATATCTTCAAAAAATGCATGTTTTTGCAAAACTATACTTTGAAGTAATGAAACTTAAATATGCAATAACACGTAAAAGAATATTTGGATAGAATATACGGGAACTGAAAAAAACATGGATTTCCCGCAGGAATTCACCCGCCAGTCCAGAGTTATGTATACAGTCAAAAAGATTATTTGTATTTTTATAGTCCTGATCTGAAAATTCAAAGTATGTCTGACATTCTTTTTAAGTACCTTAATAAACGGCTCAAAGAAGCCAGGGACAATCCTGTCTCACCCCGGGTACAGGGTCCGGTAGTTACCATTTCAAGACAGAGTGGCTGTTCAGCCCGAAGGCTTACTCAAAAACTTATAGAGGAACTGAATAAAAGACCCAAAAGCGAAGAAAAACCTGGTGACTGGGACTATGTGAACAAGGAACTTCTTCAAAAAGCAGCAAGGGAGCTTGATGTAAAACCTTCAGAAATCGCATATGTATTTAAATATCAAGAGAGAAGCGCGTTAAGAGATATTTTCGCATCCTATGCCAGCAAGTATTATAAAAGCGACCGGAAAATAAGAAAGACAATTGCCGATATTATCCGTTCCATTGCAGAGGAGGGTAACGTTATCATAATAGGCCGGGGGGGTGTTGTTTTAACTAAACATATAATGAAATCTTTGCACGTAAGTCTGGAAGCACCCCTGGAATGGAGGAGCCTTATGATAAGCGAACGCTATGACCTCTCTTTTGCAGAAGCAAAAAAATCTGTAATTGATATGGACAAAAAACGGCAAAGATTCAGAGAGTCGTTTGAAGGCAGAAATACCGACTATACATGGTTTGATGTCACATTCAACCGGATGTCACTTACAGAAAACGAGATCATCAGGACCATCATTCAGATGATGGAAGTAAAAAATCTTATCCCTCCTTTAAAAACCTGAAGTTCCCGAAGAAATTTGCTGTTCAAAGGTTACCTTTTTCTGACTGCTGTTTTTGGCTTTCCAAATCCTGTTAAGTATCCCTCTTTTGCGATATCCGGATCTTACCATCAGCGAACAGGTGACTATTCCTGGTTTTCATTTGATCACCTTAAATTCCGATTGCTGTTTTTGGCTTTCCAAATCCTGTTAAGTATCCCTCTTTTGCGATATCCGGATCTTACCATCAGCGAACAGGTGACTATTACTGATTTTCATGAGATCACCTCATTTGTGTTGCGTTGTTTATTATTACCAGGCTTTCCGGTCTTCGGATTTCTCCGGTCAATGACTGGTTTATGGACGAAGGTTGAGAAAAAAACTATGCATCATAATAACTAATTACTTAGTTTTTTATATATTTGTTTTTACAATCAACAGGAAAAATATGGCAAAATATTTAAGCTACATCACAATTGCTATTTCCATCTCCCTCTGTTTTCCTGTGGCTGCACAGGACGAGATGGCTGATCTGAGGCTTCTTCTGGCAAATGAAGCATGGGACGATGCCCTGAAAATGATTCACGACATGCTTTCGGTGGATAGGGAAAATCCACGGTTATGGTATTTTGGCGGTATTGCACACAGGAACCTGATGAGGCCTGACAGCACTCTCTTTTACCTCAGTAATTCGGCCCGGCTGGATTATGAAAATGACAGGACACTGTCAGCACTGGCCCGTGTGTACACTGACATGGACCAGTACTCCAGGGCTACGGAACTTTATCAGGAGCTGATCAAAAGGGATTCTACCCGCATTGATCCTTACATGCGGCTTGCTTCATTGTATCTGAATGATGATGCGCCGTCACGCGCCCTTGAGATCTACAGGGAATTAAATCGCAGGGATCCCGGAAATTACATCCATCACAAGAATATGGCAATATGCTACAAAAGAATGAGAGATGACCCTTCAACCGTCAGGCAGCTTTTGCTTGCAAATGAAAAATACAGTGAAGACCTTTCAATTAACATTTCACTGGCAGAACTTTATATGATAACAAAGAATTACCGGCAGGGGCTTGAGATTGCCGAACGGGGTCTTGAGGTTGACAGGAGAGACAATCAATTGCTGTTCTGGAGCGGCTTTTTTAATTATACCCTTGGATTGTACGGGCAGGCAATAGTACGGCTAAAAAATGCTGAAGACGCAGGTAATGAATCGGTTAGGGTAAGACAGTATCTTGGTATCTGCTATTTTCTCTCAAAAGATTATGAAAATGCCAGGGATTATCTTGAGAAATCGGTTACTGCCGGGTTAAAGGATTTCAAGGTTTTCAATTACCTGGGGATTATATACAGGGAGATGGGAGATTACGAAATCAGCGAGGCTTTTTTTCAAAACTCTTTGTCACTGCTAACACCTCCGGTTAAGGCGCTGACAGAAACTTATCTTCATCTGATTGAAACTTACAGGCTGTCCGGTAATGCGCAAATGGTGGCAGAAACCTACAGATCGGCCATGATCTATGATGGCGACAATCCGTATCTTCATTATGGACTGGCATATACTCTGGATATGGACCAGAAAAAACCTGATGAGGCGCTTGAATATTATGTAAGGTTCTCTGAATTAGCATCCGGAATGGAGGCCGATGAGGAACTGTTATCACTTCTCGATTATTCCATGGCCAGGATCAGAAGGATAAGGGAAGAGATGTTTTTTGGCAACTGACCCTTACCGGTCAAACTTTTTACCCTGTTGTTTGTTATTTTATAAAATACTGCCCGGTATATACCCGGGAGGCATGGTTATTGTGTTTTCGGCTGCAACATTACCCTGTTTTGTTTTGCAGCCGTTATAAATTAAAATATGATGGTAAAGCTTTTAATTGCTACAGCGGCAATATTCTTTTTTTCTCAGAATTCATTCTCCCAGATAACCGGTATTATCAAGGATGCCCAAACCAGGAAACCGGTAACCGGAGCGAATATAATTTATTCCGGCGGGGAAAGGGGAACGGTTAGCGATGTACAAGGGTTTTTCGAAATTGAAAACTTGCAGGAAAAAGAATTTGTTGCCAGTGCAATTGGATATAAAACTACAACGATAACAATAATTCCGGGTAAGGACCATTATCATGTACATCTTCATCCGGCAGACTATTCACTGCAGGAGGTCGAGGTAACCGCATTTAACCGCTCAAGGCGGCTGGTCGACGTACCCGGTTCCCTTTCCCTGATCCCTGCCAGCCAGATAGAAAGAGAACAGCCTGTAACCGTGGTACCCGTTCTTAACCAGGTACCCGGTGTTTTTGCCCATTCCGGCGCATTGAACACAAGCCGTATCACCATCAGGGGCATTGGCGCAAGAGTTCCCTATGCAACCGGTAAAATCCGTGCATACCTTAACAATATACCATTAACCAACGGATCGGGGATCAGCATAGTTGAGGATATAGACCCCTCGGTAATTGAACGAATAGAGATCATAAAAGGTCCGGCAACAAGTGTATATGGTGCAGGACTCGGAGGTACGGTTATCATGACGGCAAGAAACCCCGAATTGCATCCCAACCAGATCAGCAACAGCTTTAACGCCGGATCGTGGGATCTGTATCGTAATACATTGAATGTGGATGCCGGAACAGGGAACATGGGAATAAGCATTAATTATAATCATACACAAAGTAACGGCTACCGGCAGAACAACCAGTACAAAAGAAACGGGCTGACAGCCGTTTCACAATTGAGCGCATCGAACAATACCAGCATTACGGCACTGTTTAATTATACCAGCCTTAAGGCGCATATACCAAGTTCAATTGACAGCGCCACCTATACAATGAATCCGCAATCGGCTGCAGCCAACTGGTTTCGGACCAGGGGATATGAAGATTACGACAAGCTGCTGGCGGGGATTTCGGCTGAATATGATTTATATCCTTCGCTATCGGCCAATTTGAGTCTTTTTTCCACTATGGTCCGGGAAAAGGAGATGAGACCGTTTGATGTACTGAATGAAGACAGGTTCAGCGGCGGAACAAGGCTTAAGCTTACCTGGTCAGGAACCACGGCAACAGGTTCCTGGCAGGTACTCGGGGGCACCGAGCTTTACGGTGAAAATTATGGGTACACGTCACATGAAAATATTGGGGGACTAGGAGAGAAAGGCTCAATGATAAGTGATAACCGGGAATTCATTTCATGGTATAATTTATTTCTGCAATCGGATCTGGACTTGATGCTGCTGAAAATTTCCGCAGGGATAAATATGAATTCCAGCAGTACAAATTACAGGGACTTGTTTAACGCCGGCACGGGCAACCCTTCAGGCAGATACAGCTACGGTAATATAGTTTCCCCGCGTTTAAGTGCAAATTACCGGTATTTTCGCAACAATTCGGTATTTGTGACAATCAGTCATGGTTTTTCTCCTCCGTCCCTGGCGGAAACATTAACACCGGAAGGTTTTATAAATCCGGATATAAAACCTGAAACCAGCTGGAACCTGGAAACAGGTTTGAGAGGCAATATTCTGGATAACCGCTTGTTTTATGATATCAATATTTTCAGGATGCAGGTTGAAAATCTGCTTGTGGCGGAAAGAGTAGGAGAAGATGCATGGGTGGGAAGAAATGCCGGAGAATCACTTCATAAAGGACTTGAAGGTGAATTGCAGCTGATCCTTTTCCGCAGTAGCGATACTGGTTCAGGCCCATGGTGGATGCCGGATGAACTTGTCCTGACCCCCAACCTTACCCTGAATAACTTCAGGTTCACAGATTTTACAGACGAAGGAATTAATTATTCAGGAAACCTGTTGCCAGGGATTCCCGACAGGGTAGTAAATGCAGGTATTTATGGATCATTAAAAGGGGGATTATATGCCAGCTTCAATTTCCGTCATGTTGGTGACATTCCCATGAATGATGCAAACAGCCGTTTTTATGAAGGTTATAATGTGGTCAATGCAACTTTGGGATATAAAACAAGATTTTCTGATAATCTTCATGCCGATGCCTTTATTTTTGCCGGAAATATATCCAACAATAAATATGCATCCATGATCCTTGTAAATGCACCCTCATTTAACAATGCCCCTCGCCGGTATTATTATCCCGGCAATCCATTGAATTATTCAGCAGGTATAAAGATCAGCTACAGGTTTAACTAATCGTCAGATACTGATCTTCCGAATACTGATAATGATCTTCCTGTTGGTTCATAATTCAGCACTATCCATTTCTCAATACCACTCATGACTATCCATTTTTCAATACTTCTACTGGCGAATTTTGATAACGATTTTGGATCAAAACCAGGTAAGATTAATTACAAATGCTTATATTTGACAATGTTATTTATGTCAAATATTAAGCCCTGAAGTAGTAATGTTTCGTGTTGCAGCCTTTTTTCTTGCAGCTTTTATTTTTTCCGCCCTGAGGATACATGGCAATCTTCAGAGGGATGATTATATCGATGTATTGAAGTATAAAATCAATATTGAGGTTAACGATACTACCAACTTAATTAATGGCTCTACCGGGATTACAATCGTCCTGAAAAAGCCTGCCCATCAGATAGAACTCGACCTTGTTTCCAGGAACAGCAGCAACACAGGCATGGTTGTTGACAGCGTACTGAAAGGCGGAGTACAGATCAGATATAACCATACCGGCAACAGGCTGCACCTGCCGGTTCCTGAGAATATTTCTTCAGATACACTTTTTTACAAGATCTTTTACCAGGGTATTCCGGCGGACGGATTGATAATGTCGAAAAACATGTACGGCCGGAGGACATTTTTCGCAGATAACTGGCCCGATCGTGCCCGCAACTGGTTTCCTTCATTCGATCATCCCTCTGACCGCGCCATTGTTGATTTTGTGATCACGGCCCCCTCGCATTACCAGGTTATAGCTACAGGGTTATTGCAAAGAAAGGTCAATATTCCGGGAAAAAGGACAACCCATTACTGGTCTACGTCAGTCTCCATTCCAACCAAGGTGATGGTGTTTGGTGCAGCCGAATTTGCGGTTGAATATCATGAAGATATAAACAACATCCCATTTTCAACCTGGGTCTATCCCGAGAACCTCGATGAAGGGTTGCATGATTTTTCAGTTACTCCAGAAATAGTAAACTTCTTTTCTGAAATGCTCGGTCCGTATCCCTTTGAGAAACTGGCGAATGTGCAGTCCACCACCCGGTACGGTGGCATGGAAAATGCAGGAAACATTTTTTATCATGAAGGTTCCATTACAGGTAACGGGTCATTAAAAAGTACGATTGTCCACGAAATCGCCCATCAATGGTTCGGTAATTCAGTCACCGAAAGGGACTGGCCACATCTGTGGCTGAGCGAGGGACTTGCAACCTGGCTGACTGACTACTATTATGAGCAGCAAATCTGCGACAGCATCGCACGCGAAAGATTTATTTCACATCGTAACAGGATAATTGATTTTTCCAAAACCAGGCTGGCACCGGTGGTTGATTTCCATGAAGAAAAATATACTGAATTGCTTAATCCCAATACCTACCAGAAAGGATCATGGATATTGCATATGCTCAGGCAGAAAATCGGGGAAAAAGCTCTTGTCGAGGGAATTGTGGAATTCTATAACCGTCATCAATTATCCCATGCCTGTTCCGATGATTTTATCAGACTCCTGGAGGAAATAACCGGAGAGAACCTTGAACAGTTTTTCGACGACTGGCTTTTTTCTGCAGGCCATCCTCAATTATCATTCAATACCAGCTTCAGCAACAACCGGTTCCGTATGGAGGTAGTACAGATCCAGCAGCACAAAATGGCATTCACCTTCCCGCTGGACATCAGGTTTATTTGCGAAAATGATAAAGTCATAGATCATACTTTTGATATAATGTTCAGAAGGCATGAATTTATCCTGGATCTTCCCTCCGAACCTGTCGATATTATCTACGATCCGGATGTATGGCTGTTGTTTGAATTAATGAATCCCTAACTCAATTAAAAATGAAAAATTACAAAAATCCTTTCATCTGCCTTCTGACTTTGCTGTTACTTTTAACAGCATCCTGTTCCAACAGATACTATATTGCTGACCCCGGCGTAGTATCATACACATTCAGGCACCAGTTCCAGGAAGATGTTCCCGGAACGCTCGACATGATTAAGGATATGGGTATTACCAATATTGAATTTTCAAATCTCTTTGGTAAGACTGCAGAAGAAATGAGGGCTCTCCTGGATGAAAGAGGTATGGTATGCACCTCCTATGGTGTCGGATATAACAGGATCGTCAATGATATCCGGAATGTGATTGATGAAGCGGAAACACTTGGCGCCAAATACGTACGCGTAGCTTCAATACCATTCGAAAGGCCTGAGTTTACAATCGACGATGCCAAAAGGACTGTCAGGGACTTTAACCGGGCAGGACAGCAGTTATATGATGCCGGGATATACTTCTGCTATCATAATCATGGATTTGAATTCTGGCCTTATGAAGATGGAACTTTATTTGATTATATAGTGCAAAATACTGATCCCCGGTATGTTAGTTTTGAAATGGATCTGCTTTGGACGGTCCATCCCGGTCAGGATCCCGTCGAACTTCTTGAGAGGTATCCTGAAAGATTCAGGCTGATGCACCTGAAAGATCTGCGCACGGGAG
>SLGC01000181.1 GCA_007123885.1 Bacteroidales bacterium
AAACGGCAGAAACACGAGAACCATCGATAAAGTTCGGGAATGATCAATCGAAAATAGATTGGGCAAATCAGAAAAGAGAAAAAACCATAGATAAAGTTCGGGAATGATCAATCGAAAATAGTTTGGGCAAATCAGAAAAGAGAAAAACCATCGATAAAGTTCGGGAATGAACAATCGACCGGGCATCAAAATAGCAGGGTTTCCGGGGGAGATTCCATCTGCCGGTAGTGGAGTGGTATCTTAAAAACAACTTCATCAATGACGGTGTTTTCAACTGCTATTACCCGGGTAATACTGATTTCAGCAACTTCATCGAATTCTACCGTCTTCATGGGAAGACCCTGATTCAGCAGATGTATATACTTTTCAGAAGAGCGGTAATCCTGAAATAAATACCCCCAGGACATTTCGTCTTTAAATTCCCGGAATTTCGCGTAATCATAAATATCTCTGAATTTTATATCCCGCGAAAGCCACACTTCCTCCACCCTTCTTCCGTCCAGATATACAATAAAATGGTTAACAGGATATTCCAGGATACGGTCAAGTTCATTCGTCATAATAACTTCTACAGAAAGCTCACCGATAAATGAAACAACATCACTCCCCATCCTGATATCCATGATCAGATCTTCATACAATGCCTCAAGGTATGGCATATCATGATCATTTGCCCCGGCCATTTCTTCTTTAATAAGATCAAGGGTAAATCTTTTGACATATTCCAGGTAAAGGGAAGGAGTTCCTTTCCAGTAGCCCTTACTTTTATGTTCAAGTATGGTAAGTTGCCATTCAACAAGATCGACGATCAATGAATGATCCTTGTCAGACGATCTGATCTTGTTATCTTGTATGAATAATGTTGTTTCAGCGACATCATCAACATCTTCTCCCCTGATCTGCTCTGAAATAATCCAGCCGGATTGCGGGTAGGATGTTATGGATAAAAGGGAAATTAAAAGGACCAGTATCAATTTCGACATAGCAGGCAAAAAACATGTTTGTTGGTCAAATTGCTTCCCGGATATTTAAAGTATTTATAATGCCTTCAACCTGACGCAGCAAATTGCGTTTCCTTTCCTCGGGGGCAAATACAAACCCTTCAACTGTTATTACCCTGTTCCTGTCCTCGTCCAGAGTTGTAAGACTGACAAAAGGACCACCCATAAACCCATTTTCGAGTTTCCATAATCCTCTCATTTCAGCGAAATAACGGCCGTTTTCCATGAATTCGTTAAAAAGTGGAAGTACTGCTGTTTCCGTAGTCATAAATGACCCTACAACATTGCCCGGAACATATTGCCTTAAAAACTCATTTCGTTTATTGATCATATACTCCGTTGTAAATGTTTCGGGATCAGTATATTCATACTGATAAACAAAAACTCCCTGTATCCTTTCCTGAGTGGGCGGACTGAAGTTGATCCAGGCAAAGTCGGTGGTATCTAAATAAACTGAATAACCAGGGGGGAATACAATGGAAAGATTAAAACTCTGGTCAAGTTGTGAGCGGATAGCACTTCTTTCATACCTGCTGTTATATTCTTTTATCCGTTCCAACTCAGCTTTGTTGAGCTCCTCAATAATCCTCTCATGCTGGCTTGCAACAAAACTTTCCAATGCTTCCACATCAGGAGATACTATTTCAAGAAATACCTGGGGCTTGGCATAAACATTTCTCCTGATATTCATTTGTGACTGTGAATATTGTCCTGATACGCTAACAATAACAATATTACGGTGGGTCTTGAAAATGTTTGAAAAAGAGCCATGCCCTATCTGTCTGACATCAAACATAGGTTCAGCCTGGGGTAATGCAGGAAATTCAGTGCTCAAAACCCTGTTAAGCTGCCTTCCTGCATCCGATTCCCATACAGGTGAATTTATAACAACCACAACTTCACCTGCACGTCCGGTAACATTTGGCATCAAGGGAGTTCTTTCACCACATGAATTCAATATGGCCAATGCTGAAAAAATCAAAGCTGTCAGTAAAAATCCGGATTTAAAATTAATTTGACTCATGTGAATAAACTTATTTTTCAAAGTCATATGAATGTCATGATAATCATCGGTTGATGTGTTAAATTTATCATGACGCCGTAATTCACATAACAATTATAATGCCGAAGTCAATGCAGCAGCATAAATTTACAGGTATTTCATAACAAAATCGGGAAATGATATGTAAATATAATTCTGCAGGCAGGAACTTACATTCCTGCCTGCAGAAAAAATCATTTTTTCCGGATCCGGAGGATTTAACTCCACCCGGAGTGCTCCCGACTGTATTATGGATGACCTGATATAAAAACAAAGTTCATGAAAGACACCAGAACGGCGAACAGGCTTAAGAAAAGGTACCCTACTTCAAGGATGAATCATTTAGTATAAAACCGCGGGCCAGAGAAAACCTTATTTAGATTCCTCAATTGGCTTGTCGCCCTTACTGTCGTCATCCTTCTCATTAGTTGCCTTCTTGAATTCTTTTATACCTTCGCCAAGGCCTCTCATTAAATCAGGTATTTTTTTGCCTCCAAAGAGCAAAAGAATTATTATAACTATAAGAGCAATCTGCCACGGGCCAACCATAGCTCCCAAAACAAATATATCTGTCATATTTTTTTAAATTAAAGTGTGTCCGCAAATGTAATAATAAATAAACGAAATAAAAGTGTTTTGATTATACGATCACCTGAATAATCTTACAATATCATTCGCATTGGCGTATAAAATGAGGGTCAAAAGAATAAGCATTCCGGCTATCTGAGCGTATTCCAGAAATTTTTCGCTTGGCTTGCGACCGGAAACAATCTCATACAGCAAAAACATAACATGTCCCCCATCCAGTGCCGGAATAGGCAATACATTCATGATGGCAAGCACAATTGACAAAAATGCAGTCATGTTCCAAAATACCTGCCAGTCCCATGCTCCCGGGAAAATGCTTCCTATCGTGATAAACCCGCCTAAAGATCTGTATGCACCGGTTTCGGGTGAAAATATCAGCCTGAGCTGCTTCAGATAGCTGCTGAATGTCTCTATACCCCTGTTTATTCCTGCAGGTATCGATTCAAGAAACGAATAATTGACTGCTCGTAATTCGAAAAACCGGTTCAGCTCTCCAACCGGGAAGACACCCAATAGTCCGTCCTGGGGAATCTGCATTGTTATATCAATAAGTTCGTCATCTCTTTCAACATTGATTGTTACCTCCTGGCTCCTGTAATTGCCTATCTCATTCCTGAATTCAAGAAAATATGGGATTCTCTGGCCGTCAATGCCAACAATCCTGTCACCCTCCCTGAAACCGGCGGCTTGTGCCGGTGAATCATCAGGAAACCGGTCAATAATAAATGGGATCCGGATATCAATAAAAGGTTCACCAGCCAGAAGTTCGGGCACTATTCTCTCAGGAAGATTAATATCAATAATTTCTCCGTTTCTTTTCACCTGCATGGTGCGCACATTATCAAGAACAATGTTTGGAACGATCTGGTAAAACTGATTTACTTCCTGGTTATCCAACGATACTATAAGATCACCATGCTGCAGTCCTGCCTCCATGGCAAGTGAATCGGCGTGAATTCCATAAGTAAGGTTTTCGGCCGGCAGATATCGTTCTCCCCAGGCATAAAGCATTCCCGAATAGATAACAAGAGCAAGAACAAAATTGACCATTACTCCTCCCAGCATAATCAATAATCTTTGCCACGCCGGTTTGGAACGGAATTCCCATGGTTCCGGCTCACGGCTCATTTGTTCTTTATCCATTGATTCGTCAATCATCCCGGAAATTTTAACGTATCCGCCAAGCGGAAGCCAGCCTAATCCAAATTCCGTATCTCCCTTTTTTGTCTTGAATAAGGTAAACCAGGGATTGAAAAAAAGATAAAATTTTTCTACCCTGGTATTGAACAGCCGGGCAAACATGAAATGACCAAGCTCATGCAGAATGATTAATATTGAAAGGCTCAAAAAAAATTGCGCCGCTTTAACTAGTACTTCCATCTTCTACAATTTCAGATTCAAATTAATTATCCTTCATCTTTTAAGGATGATAACAGGTTCTTTGCATAGATCCGGGCTTCCTTATCAGCAAATTGATAATCTGCAAGCCCTGGTTTCTCAATAAACGGGATCCTTTCCATCGTCCTTTCAATAATTGATGAAATATCATAAAAACCAATCCTCTCTTTTAAAAATGCATCGACAGCAATCTCATTTGAAGCATTCATAACGCATGGTACGGTGCCTCCTTTTTTCATTGCCTGGTATGCCAGAAAAAGATTGGGAAAATTCGCAAAATCGGGTGGTTCAAAACTAAGGTTTGGGTAATCTTTGAAACTAAAACGGGGAAAGTCAGATTTTATTCTTTCCGGAAATGAAAAGGCATAAAGAATGGGCAACTTCATATCAGGAAGCCCCATCTGTGCCTTCATTGAACCATCCATGAACTGGACAACTGAATGCAGTATGGATTGAGGATGTATAACAACTTCAATCTGTTCCGGATGAAGGTTAAACAACCACCTTGCTTCAATAACTTCCAGACCTTTATTCATCAGGGTAGCCGAATCGATCGTTATTTTGGGACCCATACTCCAATTGGGATGCCTGAGGGCTTCTTTCCGGGTGGCTTTGGAAAGATAACCCCGCTGTTTCCCCCTGAACGGCCCCCCGGAGGCGGTGAGATAAATTTTTTCAACAGCATCAGGCTCACCCACAAGACATTGAAAAATGGCTGAATGCTCTGAATCAACAGGCAGTATTGAGACTTTCCTCTCCCGGGCCAGACTGGTTATTAGTTCACCTGCCACAACAAGAGTTTCCTTATTGGCCAGAGCTATGGCCTTGCCAGCCCTGACCGCTTCCAGAGTAGGCACAAGGCCGGAAAATCCGACCATTGCAGCCAGCACGAGGTCAATGGTTTCCATCTGCACGATTTGTTCTATGGCTGCAGTGCCTGCAAATACCTTAATTGGATAATTCTTTAAAGCTTCGGATAACTCGGGATACTTGACCTTATTGGCAATAACTACTGCATTGGGCTTAAACAAAATGGCCTGCTCGATTAAAAGCTGAACATTGTTGCAGGCAGTCAGAACCTCAACCCTGAAGTTATCACCAAAATTGGCTATAACTTCCAGAGCCTGTGTTCCAATTGATCCTGTTGAACCAAGTATGGCAATTCCTTTCTTCATCTTCTGAAATTAGTAATCAAAAATGCCAATGCTTTTAATGGTTCATGGCGGGATTCTCAATTAAAAAACAATATAATTTTCCGGGTTAAGGGGTGCTCCGTTTTGCCATAGTTCAAAATGCAGGTGGGGCCCGGTGGTTAGTTCACCGGAGTTTCCCACGATTGCAATAATCTCTCCGGCAGTTACAACCTCGCCTACTTTTTTAAGAAGTTCAGCATTATGTTTATAAAGCGACAAGAAGTTATTTTCATGTTGTATTTGTATGACATATCCTGTGTCTACCGTCCAGTTCGCGAAAGTAACAGTGCCACTGGAAACAGCAAGAACCGGCTGGCCGGCTTCCGTTACCATATCCACGCCGAAATGGTTATGTGCCGGGTTAAAGCGATTTATGATCATACCGGTGGTTGGAGAGATAAAATGGGTAGCCAGGGGATTAGCTGAGAGAAACCTGTTTTGTGAAGGATCCAGGGTGAATTGTTCTTCTCCTTGAATATGTAATCTAAGCAATGAATCATTATAGGATCTGGCAAAATTGATATCCTCAACCCTGATGTTGGTATCGGGAGTATATTCAAGACTTCTGGGTTCGCGTCCAGACAGAATATCAGTTACATTTTCCAGAAACTGCGTCCTTATGCGCAATTCATTTTCAATGGAATCAAGCAAAATTGCATTCATAACAAGCTCCCGTCTCATATTTCCATCAGGATATCCGGGAATAAGTTCACGAACAGGAGTAAAAACAACCAGAAATACAACGATACCGATTATTAAAATAACTGAGGTTCCAATGATCGAAAAGACATTCAGTTTCGTCAGCCGTACTGAAATCACTTCTGCATAAGTATTGTCATTATATATAATAAACCTGTATTTATGCTTCAAGCGTTTAAAAAAATGCTGGTTTGTCTTTTTATTCGCCATTCATAATTAAGTTTGTGTTAATTGCAAAGATAATAAGATTAAGAAAATTCACCCTGATAAGCCAGCAAATTAGATATTGAATATGAAAGCTGCGCTCTCAATATATTGCAAATCAAGACTGTAGTTAAGGGTCTTGAAATATTCAAAAAAAAATTTGCAGTTAGCCAAACTTAGATTACTTTTGTAGCAAATTGCGGGGTGGAGCAGTGGTAGCTCGTTGGGCTCATAACCCAAAGGTCGCAGGTTCGAGTCCTGCCCCCGCTACAAGAAAAGCCTGCTTATCGTCTGATAGGCAGGCTTTTAGCATGAAAGAGCGACACAAAATCTTCCATTTGATAAACAGCGGATAAAATATTACGTTTTGCTGCAGACTACTTAAATCTCTGAAAATGTAAGCATATCGGATTGGGATCCAGGTTTCATCGATTCCTGGAAACAGAAAATCCGGATCTGAAAAAAACCTTTCATATCCGGATCACAGATGGTTCAACTCAAGAATTTATTTCAATGCGCCTCTTATTTTTTTTGAAGTTTCAGCAAATTCATCCTGTGTAAACTTTAGCTTGGGCCTTGCAAAATTAATATCATCAATCCTGTTTATAGGTATCAGGTGAATATGGGCATGGGGGATTTCAAGCCCAAGCACAGCAACCCCGATCCTCTTGCAGGGTACAACTTTTTCTATAGCCCTGGCAACATGCTTTGAAAAAACATGCATGCCGGCAAGCAGTTCATCATCAAGATCGAATATGTAATCGACCTCCTTTTTGGGTATTACAAGTGTATGCCCTTCTGCCAGAGGATTAATATCCAGAAAAGCAAGATAATTATCATCCTCTGCAATTTTGTGTGCAGGTATCTGGCCTCTTACTATTTTGCTGAAAATGCTTGCCATAATAATGATTTTTAGGATTACCTGGATATTTCTACTATTTCGAGTATTACTTTTCCGGATGGAACTGTTATTTCAACTTCTTCGCCCACCTTTCTTCCCAGCAACCCTTTTGCAATGGGAGTATTAACAGATATCTTTCTGTTCTTGATATCGGCTTCCGACTCAGATACTATAAGATATTCCATAATGGAATTACTTGCTTTGTTTTTGATTTTTACCTTATTCAAAATCTGAACCCTGCTTACATCGATCAATGATTCATCCAGTATCCTGGAATTAGCCAATGAATCTTCCAGTCTGGCAATCTTCAACTCAAGCATTGCCTGGGCTTCTTTGGCAGCCTCATATTCGGCATTTTCAGAAAGATCTCCCTTGTCCCTGGCATCAGCTATCTGCCGGGAAATTGCGGGTCGCTCAACACCTCTCAGATGTTCAAGCTCAGACTTTAGTTTCTGTAAACCTTTTTCAGTCAGATAAGAAACTTTGCTCATGATTTTCTTTTTTTTTATTGGGTAAAATAAAAAAGAATCCCGGT
>SLGC01000461.1 GCA_007123885.1 Bacteroidales bacterium
ATAGGCATTCAGGTCAAGACAGCCAAGTGCCGAGAGCGACGTTATGACCTGATCATTTGCATAGATCCTGTGAGCGGCGCTGATCACGAATTCGGGAATGACCGGGTTGACCTTGCCCGGCATTATTGAACTTCCTACCTGCACAGGCGGAAGAATGATCTCTTTTCTTCCCGCGACATCCGAGGCAAGAAGCCGCAGATCGGATACCATTTTTTCCAGGTTGACTGCGCAGGCCTTCAGTATGGCGTGTACTTCAACCAGGCTGTCCTGGCTGGCGGTTGCATCGGGTAAATTCTCACTGCGTGATACCGGCAGTCCTGTAAGCCTTTGCAATTCGGGAACAATTTCCATGATAAAATACCGGGGTACGGTTATTCCGGTACCTGCTGCGCTTCCTCCCAGATTCACAGTCTTGATCCTCTCAAGGCTTTTTGATACCCTCCACCAGTCCCTCGACAGCGCCTCATTATATGTTCCCAGCAGCATTCCCCAGGAAGAGGGCACTGCTTCCTGCATCTGGGTAAATGCCAGGCGCAGGTGTCCCCGGTGGAGCTTTTCGGTTTTTTCCACTGAAAAACGCAGCCGGTTGATCTCCTCTTCAAGGACAAGTAAAAGCCTCATGGCAGCAACCCTCAATGATGAAGGAACAATATCGTTGGTAGACTGACAGATGTTGGCATGTTCTACAGGATCGACAAGATCATGGTTTCCGGGAGCGGCCCCCAGTTTGCCGATAGCAACATTTGCTATTATCTCGTTGATGTTCATATTGATGCTTGTCCCTGCGCCCCCCTGGATAGCGGGAACAATGAAATGATCGAAGTGGTCGCCTTCAGCAACCTCCCGGGCAGCCTGGCTCATCGATTCCAGTACATCGAAGCTGATCCGTGTAACAGTGGGGGGAATACTCCCTAATTTTTCCGCGGCAGTCTGCAGGAAAGAGGTGTAGGTATTATAGCATGCCAGCTTGGTTATGCCCAGTGCCTGGTACCATTCCCTGCAGAATTCCATTTTATGGGGAAAGTTTTCTCTTGCCCTGAGTGAATGAATACCATAAAGGGCCCCCGGGGGTAATTCCCTTTGCCCCAAAGCGTCTTTTTCTATCCTCATATATTTGTAATATGTTTGGTAACAGCAGGAAAAACAGTGGCAGGGAGACTGGAAACCGTGACCATGCTATTTTGAGATCGGCTGCGAGTAGTTGATCACATCCGGGCCGGTTATCTGCTTGTCGCACAATATTATCAGCCTTTCAAGCACATTGCGGAACTCCCGTATATTCCCTGTCCAATGTATCTTTTTTAATTCCCCGATCGCATCTTCGGTAATTATACGTTTTGGCACCCCGTATTCACTGCATATCTGATCATTGAAATGATCTGCCAGAAGAGGGATATCTTCCAGCCTTTCATTCAGGGTCGGGACCCTGATAAGTATAACGCTGATCCTGTGATAAAGGTCCTCTCTGAACCGGTGAGCCTGGATTTCCTCTTTCATGTTTTTATTGGTGGCTGCAATAACCCTTACATCGACGGTAATTTTCTTGTCGCTTCCCACCGGCGAGAGCTTGCTCTCCTGCAGCACCCTGAGTACCTTGGCCTGGGCTGAAAGGCTCATGTCACCAATCTCGTCGAGGAAAATGGTGCCGAGGTTGGCCTGTTCAAATTTACCTTTTCGTTCTTTATGAGCAGATGTAAACGCTCCTTTTTCATGTCCGAAAAGCTCGCTTTCGATGAGCTCCGAGGGTATTGCAGCACAATTGACCTCGACGAAGGGCTGCTGGGCACGCGAGCTTTTTTCATGAAGCCAGCGGGCAACCAGCTCCTTTCCCGTCCCGTTTTTCCCTGTTATCAGCACCCTGGCATCTGTAGGTGCTACCCGGTCTATCATCTCCTTTACCTTGCGCATGGGAGGGGATTCTCCTATCATCTCATAGGTTTTGCTTACCTTCCGTTTCAACACCCGGGTTTCGGTTATCAGTTCGGATTTATCCAGGGCATTTCTTATCGTGATAAGCAGTCTGTTAAGATCAAGAGGCTTTTCTATATAATCATACGCCCCTTTTTTAATTGCTTCAACTGCGGTATCTATATTTCCATGCCCTGAGATCATAATTACCGGAATATCGCGCGGATCGGTCATGATGTTGTCAAGCACTTCCATGCCATCCATCCCGGGCATTTTTATATCAAGCAAAACCACATCATACTCCTTATTCCTTAAAAGTTCCAGTCCCTGAATTCCGTCAGAAGAAACGTCTATCTCATGCTTTTCATACTCCAGCACTTCCTTCAGAGTATTCCGGATGCTTCTTTCATCATCTATTACAAGAATCTTTGCCATTTGTATGAATTAGATCAGCAGTATAATTTTGTTTTCCTGTCCGGTAAATCAATATTGGCGAGATTAATTTCTATACCTGAGCCATTTCCATAGTTCAACGTAGTTTACCTTCTTCCCGTACATAAGTATCCCGGTACGGTAAATCTTACCTGCCAGCCAGGTAGTAAACAGAAAGGCGGCAATTAGCAATCCTCCCGAAAGTGCCGCTTCCCAAAGTGGAACGCCGAATGGTATTCTCGCCATCATAATTACAGGCGAGGTCAGGGGTATCATTGAAAACCAGAATGCAATGGCACCATCGGGACTTGTTATTGCGCTCATCATAACAATTATGGAAAGGATCAATGGAACAGTGACGGGAAGCATGAATTGCTGTGTATCCGTTTCGCTATCGGCGGCGGAGCCGATTGCTGCAAAGAGAGATGCATAAAGCAGAAATCCTCCGAGAAAATAAAACAGGAAGGCCCCCAGCATAACCCCGAAATTTATTGTGCCGAGGGATGTGAATATTTCCGCGAAAAGCTCGGTATTTTCATTTTCTACAGGCTGGGCCTGCTGAAGAGTGCTGGAGCTGAACATATCCTCGACCACCATTTCGGATGAAGGTCTGAGTGCATCACGCAAAAAGACCTGCTGCACAAAAGTTATGATAGCAAAGCTCAGGATCACCCATAGGAAGAACTGTGTAAGTCCCACCAGCCCGATTCCCACTATCTTCCCGGCCATAAGCTGAAAAGGTCGTACTGATGAAATGATTATTTCCACAACACGGCTTGATTTTTCCTCAATTACCCCGCGCATTACCTGGGCACCGAAAAGAAAAATGAAAATATATATAAGAAACCCTCCCAGGTATCCGACTATCATGGCAAGCTCCATATTGCTTTCCACCTCGCCGCCATCATCCTGCCAGACAATTGTACGGATATTTACGCTGGTCCGCACAGCGGCAAGAATATTGTCAAGATTATCGATATCATATGCAGCAAGTTTTTGACGTTCCAGTTCCTTTTCCATGGCATTGGCTATGTGCATCCTGATATTCATGGAGGGTTGCCGGTCGGACATAAGCTGGACTGCCGAAGGTGTTGACGTAATGATATGTGCTATATACAGCACGGCATGATAGCCGGTTTCGGAGAAGCTGGCCCTGACTTCATCTACACCGGTGTTTTCAAGATATTCAAATTTTAGGTATTGTGTTTCAGGCAGATTCCCTATAAATAATTTTGAGCTGTCAATAACCCCTATAACACGCACTTCCCTGTCGTCCATGGTAGCAAACCAGGCAGGACCAATAGCCACTGCAGCAAAAAGAAGGGGACCAACCAGTGTCATTATTATGAATGACTTCTTGCGGATCCTTGTAAGAAATTCCCTGGCAATTATCAGGAAGGTTTTATTCTGCATCAGAGCTTTTGTTTAATTCGGTAATTTTTTCTTCCGGTTTAACCGGCAGCTGTTTTTTGCCTGCCCACCAGATCAATAAATATATCATTCATCCCGGGCACCTCCTCGTGAAAGAATGTTATCTGGAAATGTGGCAATAACATCTTCAGCAGTTCATTGTCTGAATCTTTTCTGTGCATTTTGATCCTTGCAGTGTGTCCGGCAGAAGTGCTGCCAAGATCAAGCACCTGGTAACCGTTGTTGAGTATACTGTTCAGCTTTTCTGCATCACCCCTGAATCCAACCCGGAAAATATCAAGCTTGAAGCGCTGCCGTATTCTGTTTATTTCACCATCCAGAACGACTTTTGAATTATCAATAAGGGTAATATGGTCACATAATTCTTCAACCGAAGACATATCATGGGTTGAAAAGATGATCGTTGAACCACGGTCACGCAAGCCGTTTATTTCATTTTTCAGCAGACTGGCGTTAACAGGATCAAAACCGCTGAAAGGTTCATCAAAAATAAGCAGTTCTGGCTCATGCAGTATCGTTATAATAAACTGGATTTTCTGCTGCATGCCCTTGGAAAGTTCTTCCACTTTTTTATCCCACCAGCTCTGTATCTCAAATTTTGTGAACCAGTACTTCAATTTTTTCAGTGCTGTCTTTTTGTCAAGACCTTTTAACCTTCCAAAATAAAGCACCTGCTCACCAACCTTCATCTTTTTGTACAGACCTCTTTCTTCGGGCATGTATCCTATTAAATGGACATCATTCTGTCTGAGCCTGCGTCCCCTGAGGAAAAGCTCACCCGAATCGGGAGCCGTGATCTGGTTGATAATGCGGATCAGTGTTGTTTTACCTGCGCCATTGGGGCCAAGTAATCCGTAAATACTGTTTTCGGGAACTGCAATATTTACATCGCTCAGGGCCTGATGATTGATAAAACTCTTGGATATATTTTTTGCGGAGAATAGCTCCATTGCAATTGCTTCAGTGTTATGTACATATAAAACTCAACAAAGGATACCGGGTACAATGATACAAAAATTTACCGGTGATCATTCAAAGTAGCTTTTCATGCGTTCAAAAAAGTTTTTATCTTCTACACTGGGCCTGGGTTCAAAATTTTCAGCATCCCTGAGTTTTTCCAGGATATTTGTTTCTTCCCTGGTTAGATTTTTTGGTACCCACACGCTTATGTTAACCAGCAGATCGCCTTTGCCATAGCCATTGATCTCGGGAAGTCCCTTGCCCCTGAGCCGAAGTATCTTCCCGGGTTGTGTCCCGGGTTCCACCTTGATCTTTACTTTTCCTTCAACGGTGGGTACCTCAATAGGCACTCCCAGAGCAGCATCCGGAATGCTCAGATACAAATAATAGACCAGGTCATTGCCATCTCTGATAAGCTCAGGATGTTTCTCTTCTTCAATAACAACAAGCAGGTCTCCGTTTATTCCTCCCCTTCGGGCTGCATTACCCTTGCCTGCAATTGACATTTGCATGCCTTCGGCAACCCCGGCCGGGATATTCAGGGTAACCACCTCGGTTTCCTTTACTATGCCTTCACCATAACAGGAAGTGCACTTGCTGGTTATGGTTTTTCCTTCACCGCCGCATGCCGGGCAGGTGGTTGTTGTTTGCATCTGACCGAGGAAAGTATTTGATATCCTGGTTACCTGTCCGGTTCCATGGCAGGTGGAACAATTGCTAAAGGCGGTGCCGCTCTTGGCTCCTGTTCCTTCACAGGCCTTGCAGCCAACATATTTATTGACCCTTATCTTTTTTTCAACTCCTTTGGCAATATCCCTGAGTGAAAGTTTTACCTTAACCCTCAGATTTGATCCCTTGTTTACCCTGCGTCCCCTCTGACCGCCACTGAAACCTCCGAAACCTCCGAAACCGCCTCCGAAAATATCGCCAAAATGGCTGAAGATGTCTTCCACTGTCATTCCGCCTCCGCCGAAGCCGCCGGCAGCACCCTCAACGCCTGCGTGTCCGAACTGGTCATACCGGGACCTTTTCTGTTCATTTCCCAATATCTCATAGGCTTCTGCAGCCTCCTTGAATTTTTCTTCAGCAGTCGGATCACCCGGATTCTTATCGGGATGATATTGCAGGGCTTTCTTCCTGTAGGCTGATTTAATTTCCGCCTGTGTTACATTTCTTTCAATTCCCAGTATTTCGTAATAATCTCTTTTAGCCATTTTTGCCTGCCTGATTTATCTTTAAAATTTTCAAAAGGTTATTCTCCGATCACTACCTTTGCATAGCGAATTACCTTGTCGTTAAGCATATACCCTTTCTTGATTACATCAACTATCTTTCCTTTTTCTTTTTTGTCCGGGGCCGGTATTCTGGCTACAGCTTCATGAACATCCGTATCGAATTCGGCGCCCATGGCCTCTATTTCCCTGACTCCCTTTCGATTGAGGAAGTCCCTGAATTTGCCGTGAATCAGTTCAATACCTTTTTTAATTGCTTCAATATCATCTGTGGTTGTAATTGCTTCAACTGCACGATCCAGATCATCAATTACAGGAAGCATATCGGATATTATTTCAGCTCCTGCCCATTTAGTGAGATCTGCTTTTTCTCGCAAGGTGCGTTTGCGGTAGTTGTCATATTCTGCAGCCAGCCGTAAATACTTATTTTCCTGCTCCCTGATTTTTTCAGTGAGAATTATTACAGGATCTTCAAAATCATGCTTCAATTCTTCCGTATCTTCAATATCTTCCGTATCTTCAATATCTTCCGGCCTTTCTTCTGTCATGCCGGCATGAGCTCCGGGTTTGTCCGTTTTTTTCCCTTTTGCATGTTTTTCTCTTGCAGTTTTGGCTCTCTTTTCTTCATGCATGCTTTTTTTATCTTTTGTCATATAATAAAAAAGGTTATTGGTTTCCTATATGGCTACTTGACCTGTCAAATAATGGACCAAATTTCAGGTGCGCCATTTTGGCATGATATTTTATCAGTTAAATTGCTTCCGGTAAATGAATTTTATTTTTAATTATCCAGATACTGTTCCAGAGTTTCCAGCAAAAGTTCGCCTCTCAGGTTCCGGGCAATAATCATTCCATTACCGTCGATCAGGAAGCTTGATGGTATACTTCTTACCTTGTACAAAGAACGCACCGGAGAATTCGTGCCGGCAAGATCACTTACATGAGAATCCCAGTGCAGTCCATCCCCCTCAATTCCACTGATCCATGCTTCCTTCGAGGTATCAAGGGATATGGAATAAAGGGTGAACCCGTCGGCGTTTACGAACTTCCTGTCCCTGAATTTATGCCAGGCTTCAACTTTTGCCGGGTTCCCCTGTCTGCAGGGTCCGCACCAGGAGGCCCAGAAATCTATCAGCACCATTTTTCCCCTTAGAGAAGATAAGGTTACCTTATTACCTTCAGGCGTGGAAAGAACAATTTCGGGTGCCGTATCTCCCGGATCAGTCCCTGTCGTATTTGTAGGTACTACCGTTCCGGGATCAGGTATACTTTCTGTATCATCATACCGGTTTATCCAGTACAGCAGCAAAAGAAAAAAAATTGCAATTCCGGCATATTTCAGTATCCGCATAATAAAAGATCTTTTTAATTGTCGGGCACAAATGTACATGAAATTTTTTTATCCGAAATTACACACAAACGGATGAAAAAATTTTATGGGAAAGCGAAGCGGTTCCTCCTGTCTGTCAAAATTTTGTAACTTCTTAACGAAATTTTGACTCTTGTTTTTACAGGAGAAATATACATGACAATTTTTAATTGACACACAGACGAATA
>SLGC01000223.1 GCA_007123885.1 Bacteroidales bacterium
CAGGTGGGCTACATGATACTGGGGATCGGACTGGGCAGTGCATTGGGCATTGCGGCAGGACTTTTTCATATGTTCAACAATGCTTTATATAAAGGGGGCCTCTTCCTGGTGGCAGGCAACCTGAAAGCGGCAACAGGGGAGGATGACCTGGACCGGCTCGGGGGACTCTCCTCCAAAATGCCAGTCACCTTCATTGTTGCCCTGATCTTTGCATTATCAATTTCCGGGGTCCCGCCGTTCAACGGATTTGCATCCAAATGGATGATATACCAGGGCATAATAGAATCGGGCACAGGAGCCGCGCTGGTCAACCGGCTGTGGATCCTCTGGCTGGCAGTGGCAGTGCTGGGATCGGCGCTTACCCTGGCCAGCTTCCTGAAGTTCATCAGCGGGGCCTTCCTCTCCCGCCTGCCTGAGAAACTCAGCGGGACAAGGGAAGCCGGACTGACAATGCTGCTGCCGGTCATAACCCTTGCACTGATGTGTGTTCTGGCAGGTGTATTTGCCACCACCTGGCTGGTGCCCCGGCTATTCTTCCCGGTAACCGGACCATTTGAATTTTTTGGCGTGTGGCAGTCCGTCACGGTAACCGTACTCATCCTTTTTGCCCTGCTTCTGGGACTGGCAATTTATCTGGCAACGCTTCCAGGCCGGTTCAGAAGGGCGGAAAGCTTCGTGGGGGGTGAAAAAATTTCAGACATCACCGGCTACCCTGCAACCGGCTTTTTTGAGACGATCCGCAATGCACCGGTACTTTCAGGGATCTACAACAGGGCATATATGGGATGGTTTGATATCTATCACCTTTTCAGGGGACTGGTGCTCTGGGTTAACGGCGGTTTCAGCCGGTCGCATGATGGCGTCCTGAACACTTACCTGATCTGGGCTGTCGGGGGACTGGTTATTATTTTGTTAATACTTTTATAACAGTGCTATGGAACTTATGCTTGCTGTCATCCTGGGTTTTATGATCATTGCCGCCATCTATGCCATACATGCAAAAGACCTGCTGTCGGCAATAATTGCACAGGGGTTTGTGGGATACGGACTGGTGATCTGCTTCCTTCTGCTGAGGGCGCCGGATATTGCCCTTGTCCAGATAGTGGTGGAGACAATCACACTGATATTCATGGTGGCGGTTGTGCTTGACAGCACCAGGAAAGAGCTCGATGTGCAGGTGGACAGGAAACAGTACCGTATTGCAGGACTTTCGGTATTGTTCATGCTGGTGCTCCTTTTCTATTTCAACAGGATCATTGCCCCTCTCGATGGTTTCGGGGAACATTCGATGCGTATGGCAGAGGCGTATGCAGAGGGAGCCGGGCAGACCGGGGCCATAAACCTGGTAGCCGGTGTTTTATGGGATTTCCGGGGATATGATACCCTGGGAGAGGCGGTTGTGCTGTTTGCCGCTGCCATAGGTGTGGTTACAATTTTCAGGTTAACCGGAAAAAATTAAGCTATGTGGGGAATGTCTGTTATAGTAAAAAAAATTACACAGCTGATGTGTGCCCTGATCTTCGTTTACGGGATCTATATTATCACACACGGCCATCTGACTCCCGGGGGTGGCTTTGCCGGAGGAGCCCTTGTTGCGGGAGCCTTTATCCTCCTGATACTGGCCAACGGTTCCGAATATGTCAGGCTGAAGAAGCAGGAGGAAGGATCATCAATGATGGAAAGCGCCGCGCTGATTGCAGCGCTGGTGCTGGCGAGCAGCGGACTAATTGCCGGTTCCATGGTTTTTTTCAATAATTTCCTGCCGGCCGGCATACCCGGGCAACTGGCCAGCGGCGGGGTCATACCCTTTTTTAATATTTTTATAGGCATAAAGGTGGCGGCGGCATTACTAACTATTTTTCTTGCACTTGTAATCTACAGGGAGGATATATCAAAATGACTCTTTTTATAATGTGTTTCCTGCTGTTTCTGACCGGTATCTACGGGGTCCTTACCCGCAGAAACCTGATCAAGGTGGTAATATCGCTTACCATCATGGAATTCAGCCTGTTCCTGATGCTGGCCATGATAGGTTATATATCGGGCGGCGAGGCCCCCATACTTGCCGGCACCATTATTCCTGCCGCACCGGTTGTGGATCCCCTTCCGCAGGCCATGGTGCTGACGGCAATAGTCATCGCACTGGCAACCAATGCCATGCTGCTGACCATCGCAATAAGACTCTACAAGAAGTACGGTACATTTGATATAAGAGAAATCAATGAACTTAAAGGCTGATCAATGGAATCCTGGTTAATCATATTGTTTGTCATAATACCTCTCTTTACTGCATTCCTGATTCCGCTGGGCGGAAAACTGCTTCCCTGGTTCGGGCGAACGGCAGTAAGCGGTATAATGCTTTTCCTTGTTGCACTTGCAGTTCATATTATACTCCGGATGCCCGGTACTGTCGTATATATGGCCGGCGGCTGGGAACCCGTGGAGGGCATACCGGTTGCAATTTACCTGGTGCTTGACGGATTAAGCCTGTTTCTGCTGCTTATCATCAACCTGCTGGGATTCCTGTCGGCATTTTATGCAATAAGCTATATGAGGCGTTATACGGGTGAAAAATACTTCTACACCCTCATGTGCCTGATGATAGCCGGAATGAACGGGGTGGTGCTGGCAGGCGATCTTTTCAATCTTTATGTATTTCTTGAAATTTCGGTGATCTCTTCCTATGCCCTGGTTGCTTTCGGGGTGGAAAAAACGGAACTGGAGGCTTCCTATAAATACCAGGTTCTCGGGGGACTTGCATCATTGCTTGTGCTGTTTGGAATTATCATGATCTACTGGCAAACCAAGACGCTTAACATTGCCGATATATCAATGATCATGCAGGGATCAGGACAGGATCCGTTCAATATTTTCATACAGCTGATCCTGATTGCCGGTTTCGGTATAAAGGCGGCGCTGATCCCTTTCCATGCTTGGCTGCCGGATGCTCACTCCTCTGCCCCGTCGCCGATCTCGGCAATGCTTTCAGGGGTGCTGATAAAGGCGGTAGGGGTCTATGTTATAATAAGGCTGCTCTTCAATATGTTCCCTCCCGATAATTCGGTGGCTGTCGTATTCACCACGATAGGCGCATTGTCAATGATAATCGGGGTGATACTTGCCATAGGGCAATGGGATCTTAAACGCCTGCTTGCATACCACAGCATAAGCCAGATGGGATATGTGGTTACCGGCATAGGGATGGGCATGATCCTCCTGGCAAGGGGCGGGGAAAATCCCGCAGCAGCCCTGGCAATTGGCGGCGGATTGTTCCACATGATAAATCACGCGGTGTTCAAGGGACTGCTGTTCCTCAATGCAGGAGCAATTGAATATGCAGCGGGAACCAGGGACATGACAAAAATGGGGGGACTGGCCAGGTATATGCCGGTGACCCTTTCGTCATCATTCAGCGCCTCCATGGCAATCTCAGGCATACCGCCATTTAACGGATTTTTCAGCAAGCTGATAATAATAATTGCCGCAGTTCAGGGTGGCTTTTACCTGCTTGCGGTTCTTGCCGTCATTGCCGGAATTATCACCCTTGCCTCATTTATGAAGTTTCAGCGATATGCCTTTTACAATAAGCCTGAACCGGACAGTCCGGCAAGGGAAGTCCCGGTTGTAATGCGTGCTTCCATGATAAGCCTTGCTGTATTGTGCCTGCTCCTGAGCCTGCTTGTTTTTCCGGGTATAAGGCAGGTACTCCTGGACCCGGCCGTGAATGTCCTGGTCGAGTCGACCGAATATGCCAGACTTGTTCTTAACTTATAAACACAAATAACACAGCAAATTTATGTATCGTGTCGCTCTTTTTATCATATCCTTTATTTTCTGGATGCTTCTTACATGGACCTATGAGCCGGTAAGTATAATTACCGGAATTGCAACGGCCGCGCTGACAACGCTCCTGTTTGGCGGGTATTTTTTCCGGAATGTATACAAGTTAATCCAACCCCGCAGGTATTTCTGGTTTATGGTCTACCTGTTTGTGTTCATCTGGGAATGCATAAAAGCCAATTTTGATGTTGCCTACCGGGTGTTGCATCCACAGATGCCTATAAAACCGGGTATCGTGAAAGTGCCTCTGAGGCTCAGATCACCTTTTGCGCGCACAATGCTTGCCAACTCCATAACCATGACGCCCGGTACAATTTCTGTAGATATAGTAGGGGACGATCTGTATGTGCACTGGATATATATTGCATCAACAGATCCTGCAGAATATTCCGGGAAAATTTCAGGAAGATTTGAAAATTACATATACAAAATCTTTGAATAATATGCTGGAAGTGCTTCTTTACATACAAACAGGTTTATGTGTATTCTGCCTCTACCGGATCATTATGGGGCCGACGATAGCTGACAGGATGGTCGGCCTGGATATATTTGGGATCCTGGTGGTGGGTATTTGTGCCATCCTGGCGATCCATACCGGAAGGATGTTTATACTGGATATAGGTATAGCATGGATTATCCTGAGCTTTACGGGGACTCTTGCACTTGCCAAATATCTTGAGAACAAAAGCCTTAATGAATAATAAACCGAGCATGATGCAACTTGGCTTTAGTCATATGCATAATCATGGATTGAAGGGCTGGGGAATAAGGGCAGCTCATTTCAGGGATATCGAAAATAATCTGATTGAGATATTGGTCAGAATTGTCAAAAGAAAAATGGGATAAAAATTTGCAGGACGAATCACAGGAATATGAATAAGATGTATTGAATATGTACCCATCGCCGGAATATTTGCATAAAAAAAGGATAATCAGACAAATATAATTTTTATGATTAATGAAATAATTGCTTTAATACTGATGTCTACCGGGATTTTGTTCAACATTTTTGGATGTCTGGGACTGGTCAGGCTGCCCGATGTGTACAACAGGCTGCAGTCGGCCACCAAATGTGTTACGCTGGGCACATGCAGCATACTTCTTGGAGTGCTCGTCTGGTTCGGTTTTGTAAATATCGGCGTAAAAGCGCTGGTGGCTATTCCACTGCTTTTCTTTACCTCTACTGTGGCTGCCCATGCACTTGCTAAAGGTTCATACAGGTTCGGTATCAAGCTGGGTAGAAAAAGTGTTCATGATGATTATGAGGCAGAGAACCGGGCATTCTTATCTAAAGAGAAAAAAGAACAGGAAAAACAAAAGCATAAAAGGCCCCTGAGAAAAACCGGTAAACCCAGCTAAGCATAATTAAAAAAATCATGATCAAATCTCAAAACCATACATAATGAGATATCCAAAAATACGGGAAATCGGTGAAGCTGTTGTATCGTTGTTCACACCGGCCTATACCACTCCCTTCCCCGGAAAGGGGCATGAACCCTTCACCGGCTACAGGGGAAAGCCTGTTGTGAATGAAAAATCTTGTGTGGGCTGTATGACATGTGCAAATGTTTGTCCCCCGATGGCGATCACGGTATCGGACGACAGGGAAAAAGGGATACGCACTATTACCCGCGATTACGGGAAATGCATCTTCTGTGGTCAGTGCCAGGAACATTGTATCACCGGCAAGGGAGTTGAACTGTCAGACAAGATATTTGACATTGCAGTTACTGACAGGAAAGAGATAATCGAATACCAGGAAAGGGAGCTTCTGCTGTGCCGCAACTGTGATGCCGTTATTACAACCAGCGACCATCTTTTTTTCCTGCACAGGAAGCTGGGACCGAAAGCATTCTCATCCATTCTCAATTTGAACATGCTGAATCAAAAACTTAAACTCGAGGATCCTGAAAAAATTGATTCCACGGTAGAGGACGGACTCAAAAGAAAAGATATGTTCAACATACTTTGCCCAAATTGCCTCAGGGAAGTTCAACTTAAAACTATCTCAGACTGAATCAGGCTGAAGAGTTGCAAAGCGGGCTTCAGGTAAACCATACCATTCGGATGACTGACAGGAAGAGCATAAAAATCAAACACGACACAGCCGGTTGCAAATGCCCCGGTCTGCAAAAGATACTTGAGGACAGGGAGAAAAAAATACTTTTTGCAGGTGTAGGGAATTTGCTGCGGCAGGATGATGGTATAGGCGTGCATATTTCTTCAAATTTACATCAGGGTGAAAGGATCAGCAGCCTGACAGTTGAAATGTCAATTGAGAATTATATAGGTAAGATCAACAGGATGGCACCCGATATACTTGTAATTATAGATGCCTGTGATTTTAAAAGGGAACCGGGTTATTTTCGCCTGGCCCTGCCATCAGAACTGCAAGGGTTAACGACCAATACCCATAATATTTCCCTTAAGAAAATTTCAAGCCTCTTTGATATGCCTGTGTTCATTCTGGGCATACAGCCCTCATGTACACATTTTGGTGAGATGGTAAGCCGGCAAGTCAATGAGGCGGCCATCCTTATAATAAAGATTTTGAACAGGTTTTCCAATTACAATTAAAAAACAGGAGGTTACATGCAGTATGACTATTTATGTCCAACATGCCACGGACACCTGAGAATTGGCGATAAGATCGTCCTTTCTGCCAAAACAATTGAAAATGAGCAAGGATTGATCTTTTTGAATCCTGAGCTTGGGAATTACACTACGGAGCATCACCCTTCCTTCGGTATCAAAGAGGGAGATGAGTTGTATTATTATTGTCCGGTTTGCCACAAAACCCTGAATTTAGAGGACAATAAGAAGCTGGTCAAAATATTTATGAGGGATAAAAAAGGTGAAGAATTTGAGATCTTCTTTTCAGGAATTGCCGGAGAAAAATGCACGTACAGGATCCGGGACAAGGAGGTGACTACCTATGGTCCTGATGTGGAGCGCTATCAAAGATATTTTGACCTGCCGGAAGAGTATAAGAAATACCTGTAGTGGAGTTGGGACAACAGGGCAACAGGAAAACCGGCAACTACATAGCTGACTTTCTGTACCAGATTATCTGCCATGCACAGCTTGCCAAAGAAAGCAAAAGCTGTCCCGAAGAACAGCTTTTAACTTTAGCAACAACTGCTGTGGCTAATGCCTCTGTCTTGCCTTGTAATGAGTATGGAGCAGTTCATGTGATTTATGGCTGAGCGGCTCATCCAGGAACTCCTTGTATATGGTTACCACCTCCGGATTTTCATGGGACTTCCTTATTGGTTTGCCGGCATCTTCCATATAAATGGCTTCAGCACGTTTTTTCCTTATCTCCATATTTGTGGGGATCGGCTGACCGCCGCCACCGATGCATCCGCCAGGACAGCCCATGATCTCAATGAAATGATAATCGGCTTCTCCGGATTTCACCTTTTCCATGACAAGTTTGGCGTTGGTAAGTCCGTGAGCAGTTACCGTTTTGAGTTCTGCACCTTCCAGGAAGCTCCATTCCGGCACGGTACCTTCAATTTTGACGGTGACCTCCCTTACCCCGTCCATTCCGCGTACAGGGGTAATATTCAGATTTTCAAAGGGAACCTCCCGTCCGGTCACAATCTCATAGGCAGTCCGCAATGCAGCTTCCATAACACCGCCGGTGGCACCGAAGATA
>SLGC01000131.1 GCA_007123885.1 Bacteroidales bacterium
ATTGGGCTTTGGTTCTCTTACACTTCGTGTTCCTGTTTCCACAATGATTTTATACTGTGGGCTCCGGTGCCCAGGCCATCCGGGAGTTTCCTGCCCTTAGCACTATTCCGGCCGGCTCAGGTGATCTGATCGCTACTGCCGCAGCTCTCCGCCTGGACGGCAGGATGTTCATTGAAAACCAAATTGTTTTGATTAATTTTGCATAAGGGCACAATAAAAACTTGATTTTAAGGGTCGTGAACAGCATTCCGGATATGGCAACTTTCACAATCAAGATCCTGCCGCGGGAAGGTCAGGTTCTCATCCGGAAAGTCATTGGAAGTATTTAACTGATATATGAGCAAAAGAAGAAAAAAAAATCTCGACGGCATAGTTTACTCTACCAATCCGGATTTTAATTACCAGCAAGATCAGGATCATGAACCGGGAACGCCCCCGCCTTCAGAACAAAATCTTAAGATCTGGCTGGACCGTAAACAAAGAAAGGGAAAAATAGTTACCCTGGTGAAAGGTTTTCAGGGCAGCGACGATGATCTGGCGGACCTCGCAAAATTTCTAAAATCAAAACTCGGAACAGGAGGTTCGGCAAAGGAGGGTGAATTACTTATACAGGGCGACTTCCGTGACAGAGTGGTTGAGATCCTTGCGGCAGCAGGATACAGGGTAAAAAAAGCCGGCGGATGACAGACCTGTTTTTCCCGGCGAGGGTGTGATTGAAATGTTTGGTTCAATTAAGATTGGAAAAGGTGAAAAACAGATATTTATGGCTGCCGGTCATGCTGGTTTTAAATTGTCATGGCCTCTTCGCACAATTTTTCGAGACCGGGCAGTCACCTGCTTCACTCAGATGGAGGCAGATAAACAGTACAAATTTCCGGGTAATCTATCCGGAAACATTTGACGGGCAAATTTACAGGCTTACCCGTATTCTTGAGGAATCATGGGAAACCACCGGGCATACCCTCGATCATCAGCCCCGCAGGATACCTGTCATAATACATAACCATCATGCCAGATCAAACGGAATGGTGGTATGGGCACCCAGAAGAATGGAGCTCTATCCCATACATCCCCGGACCGGAAGGGGAGGAGACTGGCTCACGCAGTTGGCCCTGCATGAACAAAGGCATGTAGTGCAGGTGGACAAGCTGAATCAGGGGGTAACGAGAATTTTTTCCTGGCTTATTGGCGAACAGGCCATCGGTGCAACTGCCGGAAGGATACCTCCATGGTTTTATGAAGGCGATGCGGTGGTGACTGAAACAGTACTTACTGAATGGGGAAGGGGGCGAAGAGCCTCTTTTGACATGCCGATGCGTACCCTTCTGCTGAGCAGGCCCCGCATTTTCGGTTATGACAAGTTCCTGCACGGCTCTTTCAGGGATTTTGTACCCGATCACTACCAGCATGGTTACTACCTGGTTTCCGGCCTCAGGAGGGAGCATGGCCCCGGGTTATGGAGCAATGCCATAGATTTTACGGCCAGAAGGCCATATTTCCTTACTCCCTTTATGCGATCATTAAGAAATGATACAGGCCTGAACATAGCACAGCTGCATCAGGATGTACTTGCCGGATTTTTTGATGAGCTGATGCCGTTATATGATACGCTTGATTTGCCTGAATATGGAAAGATCAACCGCAGGAAGGACGATCTCTACCTTAACTATCATTATCCCGTCTGGATTGGCGACACAGCAGTAATTGCCCTGAAATCAGGTATTGGCCATGCAGATGAGCTTGTGATTGTTGACCTGGATGGTAATGAAAATAGTATTATCCATCCCGCTGTATTGTCTTCACCGGTTATTGCACAATCAGGCAGCCGTATTGCCTGGACGGAGTACCAGCCTGACCTTCGATGGTCCCTCAACGATCATTCTGTTATCAGGGTTCACGATTTTATTACCGGCCACTCGATAAGAATAGGATCAAAAAGTCGCTATTTTTCACCGGCTTTTGCTCCCGGGGGACTTTTTATTGCCGTAGTGGAGACAGATTTTCAGAATCGTGACCGGATAGTGCTGCTGAATTCCGTTACCGGGGAAGTGGCCGCTTCCTGGTCCGCACCTTCAGGGGTAAACATCCAGTTACCGGTTTTTGATGATGACGGCAACAGGATACTGGCGGCCGGCGTAAGCGAAAAGGGAACATCGATAGTTTCTCTCGACAGGCATACGGGCCGGTGGTCAATTGTAATGGAACTGTCTCATTCAACTATTTCACGTATCTTTCCCTGCGATGGACATATTTGTTTTAACTCCGACCTGTACGGCACTGACAATATTTTTTCTCTGGATGAGGAGAGCGGGAACCTGTATCGTATTACCTCATCACCTTTCGGGGGATTGGGAGGGAGCTTTTCACCAGACGGTTCTGTTGTCTGGTCTGATTATACCTGGCGAGGATTCGATCTTGCCTTTACAGATTTCGACCCTCTGCCGGAAGACGAACCCCAAAGAGGCTTAAGGGAGGAACTTGTGGAAGCTCTTTCCCTTCATGAATCCGGTAATAGAGCCGGAAGCAATACTGATACTACTCTTTGGCAGTCTGTTCCCTACAGAAAAGGCGCCAACCTTTTCAATTTTCACAGCTGGGCACCTTTTTACCTCGATTACGGGGGACTCGAGTTTGATGAGCTGCCCGTATGGCCGGGATTGACGCTGCTTTCCCAGAACCTCCTGAACACCGCCAGCACACAGCTGGGTTATTCATACGTAGAAGGTAACCATGTTGTTCACGGCAACTTTGCCTGGAAAGGCTGGTACCCGGTCATTGAGGCCGGATTTGATTATGGTAGTGAACCCCGTATGATCATGGGCAGCGATACTATCGGTCCGCCTGGCATGCCTCCGGCGGCACAACTGAACCTTACAGGTGCGGTATACGTTCCGCTGAATCTTTCCAGGGGCAGGTACATTGCCGGATTGCAGCCCCGTTTGATTGTAAATTATGACAATTCGCTTTATCATTACGAAAATCAGGATTACCAAAGGGGGATGGTAACAATGGAAGCAAGGCTGTGGGCCTTCAGGCAGTCCCGCAGGAGTTTCCGGGACCTTGCACCGCGCTGGGGTCAGACTGTTTTACTGCGGCGGTTTGATGCACCATTTGAGCCCGATATTCTGGGATCCATCAGCTCACTCGAACTTACCCTGTACTTTCCGGGTCTTTTCCCTCATCATAGTTTGAAGATAGAAGGAGCCCTTCAAAGGCAGGATCCGGAAAGATACCTTTATACCAGCATGGTCCGCTTTCCGCGCGGATATCCCCGCGAAACCACCGAGAGTCTGCAGATCATCAGAAACAGTTACTCATTCCCTTTTCTTTATCCCGATTTCAATATTCCCGGTGTTCTCTACATTAAGCGGTTCAGCGCCGACCTGTTTGCCGATTTTGGGATCAACCGGTGGACAGTTGCGGCAAACGGAAATTTAAGAAGGGAGGAAATGGAGGAGAGGCTTTTTTCCTGGGGAGGTGGCATTACCACCAATTTCCATGTTCTGCGCCTGATCTTTCCCATAAATGCAAGTGTCGCTATTGCACGAATTCCGGGGCGGAATGAGATTGCACCTGTTTTTTCCCTGGGGATGATGCTGCAATGATCCGATGTATGCAGTGTGATTTACATAAAAACCTGCGTCCTCCGTTAAAGCCACCATCCTCTGGTGGTGGATGGTCCGGTTTTACCGGGTTTTTTAACTATTACCTTTATTGATACCGGTTGTTCAGGCTTTATACTCCTTTTTAACCGCAAAAAGCCTCCTTGCAAGCTCGGCTATCTTACCCGAGTCCTGTTCAACCATACATTTGAAATGCTTTCTGGGGCAACGGCTATAGCCAAGTTTGGAACAGGGCCTGCATTTAAGCCCTTTTACCTCAAAAGCCGCTGAATCAGGGTGGGACAAATATGGATACATTCCGAATGCCGGTACGGTATTTCCCCAAAGGGAAATAATTTTCTTTTTAAATGCTGCAGCAATATGCATTAGTCCGGTATCATGGCTGATCACCACCTCTGCACCCCTGACAAGGGAAGCTGACTGGTTGATATTATAGAGCCCGCATGTATTCAGGACCATGTCATTCCCGCATGCATCGGCTATTATTCCGGCCAGATCTGCATCTTCCCGGCCACCGGCCAGGATCACAGGCAGCCTGATCTTTCTTGTTATGGAAATGATCTTTTCCGGAGGAAGCCGCTTGGTTGCATGATTGCCTCCTATGGCAAAAACAATATACCCTTGCTGAAAAGGAGGAGGAAGTCCGGCAACATCGATTTCATCTTCAGAAGGGATAAAGTAATCGAGGCCCAGATGGTCGTTGTTAACATCAAATAGCTTGAGTGTATCCAGGTATCGGTCCACTATATGAACGTCCGGCATCCGGTTTATGCCTGAATTCACCATCAGCCATTTTTCAAGATTCAGCTTGTCAAATGAAAAGGATATTCCAGGCAGTGCTGATTTTATGATTGCTGAACGAAGATTATGGTGCAGATCAACGATATAGTTGAAATTCTCCTGCCTGAGGATTTTTATGGTTTTTGTAAGGCTGGTAAATACATGTATCCGGTCAATATATGGATTGGCACGGATAACCGGGACAAACCCCGGCTTTGTAAGGAAATGCACCTCGACATTTTTCACCTGTTGCTTGAGGCACCTTAAAGCAGTTGTTGTCAGTACGATATCGCCTATTGAACTGAATCTTATTACAAGAAATTTCACAGGTCGGTCATGAAGTGCCTCTTCATCATTTTCCTGTGCCTTATAGGGTTGAGATGAATGAGTCATTGCCTGGTATTGTTATTTAAGCTGTT
Source organism: Bacteroidales bacterium (assembly GCA_007123885.1). Lineage (GTDB taxonomy): Bacteria > Bacteroidota > Bacteroidia > Bacteroidales > PUMT01 > PXAP01. Next base: position 4,823 of record SLGC01000131.1, read on the forward strand.
AAAGAACATTAGCAGTCCCAGCCAGTATTCCTGGCTGCACTCTTCTTTTTCCCACAGTGCCCTGGCCCCATGTACACCCTGGTGCTCTGAGGGTGTGAAGATATACTTGTACCTGCTGCTTATACCTGAACTAAGCTCTGTAATATAGGGATATTCCCGTTGTGTTGATGCCAGGAAAACCGGGACATCAAGATTACGCACTGCGTTTTGCACCAGGTCCGGATGGCCGAAAAATTCTCCGGGACTGAAGGCAATGACCGCTGCTGCAAGAGGGTTATTCTTTGCAAGTATCATTGCCAGGGAAGCAGAAAAGGAGCTGCCCATCAGAATGATCTGCGATCCGCTGCGCTGTGAAATCCACTCCATTGCGGCCTTTATATCTTTTCTGGCGTCAGATATGGCAGTTGAGTAATTACCTTTACGGGCAGCCGTATAGGTTTCGTTTGGTACAAAATTTATCTCCTTCCCATGGCGTAGATCGACTGCCAGTGCATTGTATCCAAGCATGGTAAGCTTTGGTGCAATTTCCCTGAATTCTCCACGGCTTGATCCTGCCTGGTGAAGCATAAGGATCCACGGAAGGCTGTCATTGATAAAATATTCGTCCGCCACCACTACAAGACCGTCATCTGCCGCGAATGTTGTCCTGCTTTGTGTATGGACCGAATTATTGGGAATGACCAGCAATAAAAACCAAATTACAGCAATAATTCTCACAATTCCGCAGCTTTGATTTTTTCAATTAATACAACAATTTTGTTATCCTTTACCTCCAGCACACCCTTTCCTATGTTATACAAAATGCTTTCTCCCTGGCGGGTTTCCAGTGCCAGTTCTCCTTCTTCCAGGGATGAGATAAACGGTGCATGATTTTTCAATATAGTAAAAGGACTCCTGGTTCCCGGCACAGTAACAGATTTTATCCTGCCTGAAAATACTGCTTTATCCGGTGTAAGAATTTCAAGGTGCATGGATCAGTCCTGTTTTATTTTAGATTCTGCAAGCAGGCGGTTGCCTTTTTCAATTGCATCTTCAATTGTCCCAACCATATTGAAAGCAGCTTCAGGATATTCATCAACCCTGCCTTCCATTATCATGTTAAAACCCTTGATAGTATCTTCTATAGATACAAGCGCACCGGAAATACCGGTGAATTGCTCGGCCACATGGAAGGGCTGGGACAGAAAACGCTGGACCCTCCGGGCCCGGTGAACTATAAGCTTGTCTTCCTCAGAAAGTTCATCCATCCCGAGGATTGCTATAATATCCTGCAGGTCCTTGTATCGCTGGAGAAGTTCTTTTACCCGTTGCGCCGTTATGTAATGCTCCTGACCGACGATTTCCGGATCAAGGATCCGGGAGGTTGAATCAAGAGGATCAACTGCGGGATAGATACCCAGCTCCGAGATCTTCCTGCTGAGAACGGTTGTGGCATCCAGATGGGCAAAGGTGGTGGCAGGAGCTGGATCTGTAAGATCATCGGCCGGAACATATATGGCCTGAACAGAGGTTATTGAGCCTCTCCTGGTGGATGTGATCCTTTCCTGCATCATGCCCATTTCAGTTGCAAGGGTAGGCTGATATCCAACTGCAGAGGGCATCCGGCCAAGAAGCGCTGAAACTTCTGAACCTGCCTGGGTGAAGCGGAAAATATTGTCAACGAAGAACAGTATATCCCTTCCTCCACTTGCATCATCGCCATCACGGAAAGATTCGGCAACCGATAAACCTGATAGGGCAACAGTCGACCTTGCGCCGGGAGGCTCATTCATCTGGCCGAAAACCAGGGTTGCCTGGGATTTGGGCAGTTCATCGAGATCGACCTTGCTCAGATCCCAGCTGCCTGCTTCCATGCTCTTGATAAATTCATCGCCGTAGCGTATCACTCCTGTTTCAATCATTTCCCGCAACAGATCGTTACCTTCCCTGGTACGCTCACCTACTCCGGCAAATACCGAGAGACCTGAATATTTTTTTGCGATATTGTTTATAAGCTCCATTATGATGACCGTCTTTCCAACGCCGGCACCCCCGAAAAGCCCTATTTTACCTCCTTTGGAATAGGGTTCCAGCAGGTCGATCACCTTGATGCCGGTAAATAAAACTTCCGTTTCGGTCGACAACTGATCAAATGCAGGAGCTTTTTTATGTATCGGATAACCTCCGTCATGATTGACATCCTTCATCCCGTCTATTGGTCTGCCCACCACATTCAGAAGCCTTCCCCTGATCTGTTCACCAACCGGCATCATTATGGGTCTTCCAAGGTTTTTTGCCTCAAGGCCGCGCCTCATGCCATCGGTTGAATCCATTGCAATGGCCCGGATTGCGTTTTCTCCGATATGCTGCTGGCATTCTACTATCACAACAAAACCATCATCACGTTTAATTTCCAGTGCATCATGGATATTGGGGAGCTTGCTTCCTTTTGATCCGAAGCTTATATCGACTACAGGTCCGATAACCTGTATTATCTCTCCTGAACTTTCAGACATTTCACAATTGAGTTTAACAAAAGTTATTGCTTAAATAAAACAAAACGAATGAAATGGATTTAAATTACATGCTTTTCTGCAAAACCATTAAGATTATCCTATACGTTCAGGTGATCTTATAGGTTACAGTCAAAAAATTTACAGGCAGTGAAGTGATCATGGATCAGGATTTCCTGGTCATTATCGCTTCAATGAATCCTGTCAGTTCAGATTTGCCGGAGTTGCGGGCATTTGTGCTGTTGATTTTTTCCATTGCCTCGTTGAACAGATTTGCAGCTTTCTTTTCTGTAATTTTCCTTACATCAAGGTCTTCGAATATCTTTTTTATTTCTCTGATCTTTATATCAGGATCATTTTCATTTTCCAGCAGGTCATTCAGTCTTTGTCCCGTCTCTTTACCGGCTCTTTGCCTGGCTGTCAGCAAAAGGATGGTTTTTTTATTCAGCAGGATATCTCCTCCGGGTTTTTTGCCAAATTTTTCCTGCCGGCCATAAAGGTCCAGCAGGTCATCCTGTATCTGGAAGGCCATTCCGAGACTGATTCCTGAATCATACATCAGTTCTGCATCCTTTACGGATGCAGAACCGCAAATTGCACCGATTTTCATTGCAGCAGCTATCAAAACAGAGGTTTTAAGTCTTATCATTTCAAGGTACATCTGTTCGGTGACGCCGGTAAGTGCTTCAAAATTCATATCCAGCTGCTGTCCTTCACATACTTCAAGTGCGGTCCTGTTAAAAACGGGCAAAAGTTGAGGCAGTAATTCGGGTTTTACAGAAGATATAAGGTCAAAAGAGAGAACCATCATGGCATCACCGGAAAGAAGTGCAGTATTTTCATTCCATTTTTTATGGACCGTTGGTTTGTTTCGCCTCAAATCAGCCTTATCCATTATATCATCATGCAGCAGTGTGAAATTGTGGAATATCTCAATTGCTAAAGCCGGTCTCAGGGCGGCAGCCGGATTGCCGGAAAACATCTCACATGCGAGAAGGCAGAATACCGGTCTGATCCGCTTCCCGCCATTGGACATGACATAATCAACAGGCAGGTACAATTCCCGTGGCAGCCGTGAAGCAAAATCCATGTTTCTGATCTCCTGTTCAATCATTTTACCAAGCCTTTTTAAAGTTTCCATAATTGTGGTCCACCATTTTCAAAATCAGTTTTTACACCTGTTTCGGTTAGCCTGCAAAGAATTCAGTTTTTACCCATGATGATTTTGTTACCGGGAACGTTTGAACCATTTCCATTTTCCTGGTCCAGACCGTTGTTTTCATGTTCCTCATATATATGCATCAGTGGTTCTTCAAAATTCTTCATGATGATGATCCTCTCCAGTGTCAGCAGCATTGAGGGCAGAAGGATCAGATTAGATGTAACGGCAACCAGCAGGGTGAAACTTACCAGCACTCCCAGGGCAATGGTACCGCCGAAACCTGAAAGAGAAAAAATACCGAATCCGAAAAACAGTACTATTGAAGTATACAGCATGCTGACACCTGCTTCCCTTATTGCATTGCTGACAGACCTTTTGATATCAAGTCCGGTAGCCTTTAGCTCCTGCCGGTACTTGGCAAGGAAATGTATGGTATTATCTACCGATATACCAAATGCGATACTAAATACCAGGACAGTCGAAGGTTTGACAGGTATGCCGAAATAACCCATCAAAGAGGCAGTAATCAGCAGGGGTACAAGATTCGGGATCAGGGAGATTATCATCATCCTGGCAGAAGAGAACATCCATGCCATAAATGCAGAAATGATAAGTATAGCAATAAAAAGGCTGGTAAACAGGCTTTTTATAAGGTAAGTATTCCCCCTGAAGGATAGAATGCTGGTTCCGGTAATTACTATATCATATCGTTCAGAGGGGAATATTTTATCCGCCTCCTGCCTGATCTGCTCTTCAAGAAGAGCTATTTTCTCAGTTCCCACATCCGCCACCTTGTAGCTTATCCTGGCAATCCTTCCTTCCTTATCGACAAATGAATCAGCCAGATCATTTCCACCGGTCAGATCGCCCATGTATGCCATAATGAAGTTCCTTTCGGCATTACCCGGCATCCGGTAATGATGCGGAGCGCCATTAAAAAATGACTGGCGTGCGAATTTGAAAGCTTCAGCGATGGATAGAGGCCGGGAAAGTTCAGGATATTTTTCCAGTCCATTTTGAAATTCATCAATTTTTTGAAGGGTTGCCTGAGAAAAAACAGCTCTGGGACGCTTTGTATCTATGGTGATTTCCAACGGTATCAATCCTCTGAAATGTTCCTGAAAGAAAAGGAGATCGGTATAAACAGGATCATTTTTTGGCAGGTCGTCAACAACGTATCCTGTACTTTTAATCCTGAAAATGCCAGCTACAGCAATAACAACAATAACTATGGCCACAGGATATGTTTTTACCCTGTGATTGACGGCAAGATTCTCAAACAGACCCATTACTTTTTTTACGCCCCTGTTTTCAAGATGTTTTATGTGCCTTTCGCGGGGTGCGGGGAGAAAACTGAAAATAATGGGAATGAGCAGCAGGGAAAGGATAAATATTCCCATGATGTTAATCGATGAAATTATCCCGAACTCCTGCAATATGCGTGTACTTGTTAATGTAAATGTTGCAAAACCGGCTGAAGTGGTAAGATTGGTAAGGAAAGTGGCGGCACCTATTTTTTGTATTACCCGCTGCAGTGCTTTGATTTTGTTGCCATGATTCCTGTATTCACTATGATACTTGTTAAGCAGGAAGACCGAATTTGGAATCCCTATTACAATCAGCAGCGGAGGTATCATGGCGGTGAGCATGGTTATCTCGTAACCAAGAAGCACAATGCTTCCCAGCGACCATATCACACCTGTTACAACAACAAGCATGGAAAAAATAACCACCCTGAATGAACGGAAAAAAAGGTATATGACAAGTGCCGTAATAAGCAGTGCAAGTATGATGAACATATACAGCTCATTCTCGATCTTTTCTGCCGTTTTGATCCTGATATAGGGCAATCCGCTGTAATATACATCCAGGTTGTGCCTGGCACAATACTCCTGTGTTACTTTTTCGATATTTTTTATAAGATTGTTCCTGTAGCCGGAAGCAAGAATATCCCTTTCGAGCGTTACCAGGATAAGCCATGTTCCCGATTTTTCTTCATACAGAAGGTCATTGTAAAATGGGAGTGATCTGATCAACCGGCCAAGACTATCAGCATCGGACTGAGAGACGGGTGTTTGAATTTGTAGCGGTTGCACCTCAAAGCTTCTGATGTCGTTATTCCTTACCAGATTATAAGCGTCTGTAATCGATATTGCCGATTTAACTCCCTCCACCATCCGCAACTCTTCCATCATTCCAAGCCATCCGTTAAGCGGTCCGGCATCAAAAAAATTGTGGTTCCTGATTCCGGCTATCATAATATTTCCGTCTTCACCAAAGAGTCCGGTAAAGCTTCTGAATTCGATCAATGTTGAATCTGATTCGGGCAGCAGGGGGGCATGCTCGTATGATAATCTGACTTCCCTTGCCTTGTAACCCATAAAGATGGTAATCAAAAGAAGGGAAATAAGTAATAGTATTCTGTTTCGGAGAATAAATCCTGCAATAAGGGTGAACATAAATTATAATCTTCTTCCGGCTGCAACACCCGGGTTATTCTTAAACCGTCAGACCGGGGCAGGCAAACCGGCTCTTCCTTCATGAGAGGAGCAGGGTGATGTGGCGTCCCGGAAAAACAGGGTAAAAATAGTATTGCAACGCTTCATTTCCAAGATCTTTTTAATAATCTTAAAAACCTGCATCATTCTATGTTATATTCCCAATTTTCCGGGTGTTAGTTTCAACATCTTTTTAAAGATATAATGATTAATAATTCATATCCTGCCGGGGCCTCGAAAGACATAGGTGATGACCGGATCAGCCATTCGGAACTATTGCATTTCAATCCGTTGAATCCCCATGCCATACTCTTCACTCTGACCTGTATGTAATTGATGAGGATTTCACATGAATTACATATCTGACTAATACCTTTAAAAGCACCAGGCACAGCATATGTAACCGACGAAATCAATTATTTTTATTTGTCGGTGTGTCAATTCAAAATTGTCATGTATATTTAATTAATTTGTAATATTAAGGGAAACAAGTTTCCGGTAATTTTTGCGTTAACTCTTTTTTAATGTTTTCTTCTGATATTATTATTATTCTTTTATTTTTGCCCTGCAATTTGTAAGGAGATAATGCAATATACTTTTATAGATTTTCTCGCCCTTCTTGGTTCGCTTGGATTCTTCCTTTACGGGATGAAATCCATGAGCGAGGCGCTTCAAAAGGTGGCCGGCGATAAATTAAGGGGATTCCTTTCGGCAATGACCTCCAGCCGCATCAAGGGTATTTTCACCGGGTTCATGATAACAGCCCTTGTCCAGTCATCCACCGCCACAACAGTCATGCTGGTAAGCTTCGTCAATGCCGGTTTGATAAGTATGATCCAGTCCATCGGCGTAGTGATGGGTGCGAACATCGGCACGACAGTTACTGCGTGGATAATATCATTGCTAGGCTTTAAGTTCAGCATCAGTTTTATTTCTCTTCCGCTTATAGGGATCAGCTTTCCCTTCATGTTTTCCCGGTCAAAAAAGCGGAAATCCATAGCCGAGCTTTTGATTGGCTTTGCCATGATTTTTCTGGGACTTGAATTTCTAAAGGAATCAATGCCCAACATAAACGAACACCCCGAGATATTCGCCTTCCTGCAATCCTATACCGATATGGGATTATGGTCAATCTTATTGTTTCTGGCAATAGGGACCCTTCTGACCTTCGTTATCCAGTCTTCCAGTGCAACCATGGCCCTTACCCTTGTTATGGTAAACAATGGCTGGATATCATTTGATATGGCTGCGGCCATGGTCCTCGGCGAAAATATCGGTACAACCATCACGGCCAACATAGCGGCGATGATTGCCAATGTATCGGCCAAAAGGACAGCAAGGGCCCATTTGATCTTTAATCTTGTGGGTGTCATATGGGTTCTATCGATATTCAATCCGTTCCTGGACCTGATCAACAGGTTCCTGACAGGAATCGGACTCGCCTCTCCATTTGAAGTCGCACAGGGTGTGCCGGTTGCACTTTCTGTATTTCATACTACGTTTAATGTTGCCAATGCTGCCCTGTTGATCGGATTTGCACCTTTGATAGCCGGACTGGTCACCCGCCTTGTACCCTTGAGGGAGGATGATGAGGAAGAGTTCAGATTGAAATATATTAACTCCGGTATGCTTTCAACGGCCGAGCTTTCACTTTTCCAGGCAAAAAAGGAAATTTCGGTTTATGCAAGGAGGACGCAAAGAATGATCGGCTATGCAAGGCAACTGTTCAATTCCCAGAAGGATATCGATGTGGAGTTTTATTTTGCCAAGGTGGAAAAATATGAAGATATCAGCGACAGGATGGAGGTGGAAATAGCTACATACCTGACCAAGGTTTCAAGCGGGCATCTGAGTCCACTGGGTTCCCAGCGTTTGCAGACTATGCTGAAGCTTATAGATAATATTGAAAGTATCAGTGATTCCTGCCAGAATGTTGCCAGGGCAATTTACCGTCAGAAGCAGAAAAATGTCGTCTTCCCCCCTGTATTGCGTGATAATGTGAACAAGATGCTGGATCTTGTTGAAAAAGCCACTGAAATTATGATCGAAAACCTCGATGAAGATTATCACAATGTAAAGGTGGATGAAGCGATCGACATGGAATACAAGATCAACCGTTTTCGCAACAAGCTGAAAAAGGAGCATATAAAGAAGCTAAAGGAAAAAGATTATAAATATGAGGCAGGTGTGATCTATAATGATATTATCTCCCATTGTGAAAGGATGGGTGATCATATAGTGAATGTCACTGAAAGTATAATCGAACGCTTTGATTAACCCGAGATGGAAGTTCTATCATCATCAAACAGGGGTGGAGCAAGTGACTTCCCCGGTTTAAGCTTGGGAATTAACTAATTACCCATTCCGGATTGTTCCCTGAATTTTACTTGTTCAGGGCTTCTGCGCCACCTACAATTTCAATTATTTCATTGGTGATGCTCGACTGGCGGACTTTGTTGTATTCCATCCGCAGTTCCTTTATCAGTTGTTCAGCATTATCACTGGCTTTGTGCATCGAAGTCATCCGGGCACCGAATTCGGAGGTTGCCGATTCCAGCAAAGCCTTGTAAAACTCTGTTTTCAGAAAATTTGGCATCAGCCTTTCCACAAGAATATCGCGTGAAGGTTCAATGATATAGCTGTGCAGCGCGATATCAATTTCTTCAGGTGTACAGAATTCTGAGGGAACCGGCAGGGGGAGAAATACATCATGTGTAACTATCTGAACGGCCGCATTTTTAAACTGGTTATAGACAAGCTCTATCCTGTCATAAGTACCATTGGTAAAACTCTCAAGCAGTGATTCAATAAACGGGTTTGCAGTGGTAAACGATAACTCCTCCAGCAGGTCGTGCCTGGTTTTTTCTATTTTAAAACCTTTGGCTTTCAGAAAATCTTCTGCTTTCCTGCCTATGCAATAAAGGTCCGTCATCCCCTTTTCATGCGTCCGACCATAACTTTTTGTTATAACATCAATTGCCTTTTTGGATACATTGATATTGAAAGGTCCGCATAAGCCCCTGTTTGAGCCGATTACTACCATCAGGACCTTTTTTACATCCCTGTGGGCATAAAACGGTGTTTCTACATTCGGCATGCACATCTGGCAATGCTGCAGTATATCATGCAGTTTGTAGACGTATGGTCTCATCATAATAATAGCATCCTGAGCCTTCCTCAACCTGGCAGCAGATACCATCTTCATTGCGCTGGTGATCTGCTTGGTAGATGAAACAGAGCCTATCCTGGTCCTTATTTCTTTCAGGTTAGCCATTTTTTTGCGTCATATTCAGGAATCATTTTGGGGCTTTTTTGTAACGAACCTGTCAATAACTTCTGCTGCCGACTGCTCAAGTTGTGAAGTTATCTGATCGTTCCAGGAACCTTCCCTGAGTGAATCAAGCAGATCCTTCCTGGTGGCTTCCAGATGAGCAAGAAATTCAGTCTCAAAGATCTTTATCTTTGCAAGTGGTATCATGTTCAATAATCCTTTTGTTCCGCAAAAAATTATTGCTATCTGTTTTTCCGTCGGCACGGGAGAGAACTGTGGCTGCTTGAGTATTTCAACATTTCTTGAGCCTTTGTTGAGTACTGCCATTGTTGAGGGGTCAAGGTCCGATCCGAATTTGGAAAATGCTTCCAGCTCCCTGTACTGAGCCTGATCCAGCTTGAGAGTTCCGGCAACCTTTTTCATCGAGTTGATCTGGGCCTTACCCCCTACCCGTGATACGGAGATCCCAACATTAATTGCCGGCCTGACTCCTGAATTGAACAAATTGGTATCAAGAAAGATCTGTCCGTCAGTTATTGAAATAACATTGGTAGGTATATAAGCCGACACATCGCCTGCCTGAGTTTCTATTATGGGCAGTGCAGTAAGTGAACCGCCTCCTTTTACCATTGGTTTGAGCACTTCAGGAAGATCATTCATCTGCGAGGCTATCTTGTCAGACCGTATTATTTTTGCAGCTCTTTCCAGCAATCGGGAATGCAGGTAGAAAACATCGCCCGGATAGGCTTCCCTTCCGGGTGGCCGCCGGAGAAGAAGGGAAACTTCCCTGTAAGAGACCGCCTGTTTCGAAAGGTCATCGTAAATTATTAAAGCTGCTCTGCCGGTATCGCGAAAAAACTCGCCAATAGCAGCACCGGCAAAGGGTGCAAAAAACTGTAATGCAGCCGGATCGGAAGCAGTGGCTGCCACTATGACGGTATATTTCATTGCCCCTTTTTCCTCAAGTATTCTGGCCAGCTGGGCAATATTGGATCCTTTTTGTCCGATCGCAACATATATGCAATAAACAGGCTCTCCCTTGTCGTAAAAGGATTTCTGGTTGATAATCGTATCTATTGCTATAGCTGTTTTTCCTGTTTGCCTGTCGCCTATTATTAGCTCTCTCTGTCCCCTTCCAATAGGTATCATTGAATCTATGGCCTTTATCCCGGTCTGCAGCGGTTCGGAAACAGGCTGCCTGTAAATAACACCCGGAGCTTTGCGTTCGAAGGGCAACTGGTACAATTCACCTGTTATTCGTCCTTTCCCGTCAATAGGCAATCCCAGAGTATTAACAACCCTGCCGATAAGGCCTTCACCTACACCAAGTGAAGCGATCTGGCCGGTTCTCCTGGCAATATCGCCTTCATTAATAGTTTCGGCATCACCCAACAATACAGCTCCGACATGGTCTTCTTCAAGATTAAGTACTATCGCCTTGACTCCCGATTCAAATTCTATCAGTTCATTTGACTGAACATTGGTAAGGCCATACAACCGGGCTATTCCGTCCCCCACCTGCAGTACTGTTCCAACCTCTTCCTGTTCAATCCTGGAACTGAAATCATCGAGTTGCTGTTTTAGTATCTCAGAAATTTCTCCTGATCTTAAATCGTTCATCAGTATTTTGTTATTTTGTTCTCACTATTTCCTGTTTATTCAGGGATAGCAGGTTTGCTGCTGTTTAAATGTTTCGGATCTGGGTTGTCAGCTCCTTTTTTAGTTTTTTAAGGCTTGTTGATACCGAGGCATCATAAAGCATGTCATCTGCCTGAAGCATAAACCCTCCGAGTATTAATGGTTTAACCCTTGTTATCAGTTCATGATCCGGCATGTCTTTCCTTTTAAGACCCTGGTTTAACTTTTGCTTTATCGATGCATCGATTTCAGTGGCAGTTGTAAGTACAAAGGTTTTAATTCCGGCATCAGCTTTGTAGAACTGAATGAAGTCCCTGAACATATCAGGAAAGTATCTTTCGCGTTTTTTATTGATTACAAGGTGAACAAACCTGGTGGTATACTCTGTTATCTGACTGTCAAATTGCGAATGGAGAAAGTTTAATTTGTCCTTTATCTTTATCACCGGGCTTCTAAGCCAGGGCATAAGAGCAGGAGTTTTTTCAAAAAAATCCGAAAGCATGGTTATATCACCGGCAAGTAAATCCAGAATTCCCTTCTCCTTGCCAATAAGGAAAAGCGCTTTAGCGTATCTTACAGGAATTTTACTCTCGTTCATAATCCGGTATTGCTAATTTAATTCAAAGTCATCCAGCAGACTATCCATAAGCTCCATTTGTTCCTTATCATCTTTCAGTTTCTTCCTGAGTATTTTTTCAGCTATCTCAATGGATAAGGAGGCAACCTGAAGCTTGATCTGGTTAATGGCGGCTGTTTTTTGTTCTTCAATGATCACTCTGGCAGACTCAACAGCTTTTTTTGCTTCTTCTTCTGCCTTAGCACGGGCTTCGGTAACGATAGTTTCTTTTATTTCCCTTCCCTGCCTGATCAGTTTATCTCTTTCAACGATAGCCTGGGATACTATTCTATCTGATTTGATTCTGACATTTTCAAGTTCACCTTTGGCTGCTTCTGCATTCTCAATACCTTCACGGATATTGTCCTCACGCTCTTTCAATGTTTGAACAATGGGCTTCCATGCAAATTTTTTAAGAATAATAAAAACAAGCATGAACGTAACAAGCATCCAGAAAAACAATCCGAAATCGGGAGTTATCAGGTCCATTATCTCTCTGTTTTTTATTTAGACATCCATGCCCCATACCTTGCCTTCTCCGGCACGGGGATGGAGTCTCACATATTTTACATAAAAAGTACCAAAAGACATACAACTATTGCAAAAAAGGCAACACCTTCAATCAGGGCCGCTGCCACGATGAGGTTGGAACGGATATCTCCGGCTGCCTCAGGTTGGCGTGCAATTGCCTCAAGAGCTGTTATTCCGATTTTACTGATGCCAAAGCTGGCACCAAGCAGGCAAATACTTGCGGCAACGGCTGCTCCTAAATTGGCAACTGTTGTGGCCCAGGCGGTCTGGAGGATAACTGATAGTAAAAGCATAATTTTTAATTTTAGAATAAAGTGTAATTGTTAAAGTGAATATATCATCTTTTAATTATTTAATGTCCATCTTCAACGGCTGCCCCTATAAACAGGGCTGTAAGCAGTGTAAATACATACGCCTGGATCAGGGCTACCAGCATTTCCAAAAAGGTAATAAATATCCCGAAGCCAACGGAAAGGACCGAACCCCCGAATCCGAAAACAGGTGAAACCTCCCCAAGAATGAAGATAAGGGCAAAAAACCCCATTGTTATTATATGACCTGCAGTTATATTGGCAAACAGACGCACCATCAAAACAAAAGGTTTTGTCAGTATGCCCACGATCTCAATAATAGGCATTATCGGAATAGGAAGCTTTAAGAAAACCGGAACATTGGGAGTATTGAGAATATGCCTCCAGTAATGCTTGTTTCCGTTAAGATTGATGACCAGAAAAGAAGTAAATGCCAGTCCTGCCGCGACTGATATGTTACCTGTAACATTCGCTCCCATAGGGAAAATAGGTATCAGGCCCAGCATATTGTTGATCCAGATAAAGAAAAACAGAGTCAGCAGGTACGGCAAAAAGGGAATATATTTTTTTTCTCCTATCGCAGGTTTTACTATATCATCAATCACAAAAAGTATAAGTGGTTCGAAAAGACTTTGTATTCCCTTTGGAGGAGCCTGGGGATTATTACGGTATCTCTTACCGACGGTAAGAAAGATGGCCAGCATGATAAATGCCGCAAAAAACATCCCTGTGACGTTCTTTGTGATCGATAGATCAAGTGGTCTGCGGGCATCAGGATCTACTGTCCCGTCTTCGCGTACAATGACTATTTTTCCCTTTTCCGGACCATCTGTCATGATCTTGTAGCCCCTGTAGATATTGTAACCATGGTTGAACCTGTGCGACATAAAAATATCCAGGCCCTTTTCACGTGAATATAATATTACCGGGAGCGGAATGCTATAGTGCCTGTCGCCTATATCAAACAGGTGCCAATCATATGCATCGCCGATATGATCGAAAATGAATGATCCCGGATCGAATTTTATATCTTCCAGGGGATTGTCATCAGCCGCGCTCAACGAAGGCTTCAGGCATACCATAAGGAGCAGGATAACTTTCAGTATCCGTAAAAATTTGCTTTGAGAATCCACGTCTATTTTAACTTAATTTATTTGTAACGGAAAAAAGCAAAAGTAATTAACTTTTACGGCGGTCAACAAATTTAGTTACTTTTTTTTCAGATAAAAGTTCAGGCTGTAAACATCAAAAATTGAGTATAGTATGTAGCCACACATGAAGGTAAGTACGAAAGCCAGTATATTTTCCCGGTTAATGAAAAGGTAGACAACAATAAACGCTATATGTAGCAGTACCTTGGTCCACCGGACCAAAAAATAGCGCATATTGAATTCACCGGGTTTCTGCATATTGGTTTTCCCTATTACCAACCTTCCCGCTATTGACAGCAGAGTGAAATAAAAAACCAGAAGATGAAAAACCGGCAGGTAATGATCGCTCAGCACAGTTGAAAAAATGATGAATCCGGCCAGGTAGATCAGTGCTGAAAATAAAAGAAGGGATTTGAGAAATCCGGAAAAAGTTAACATTAGATTACAAGTTAATTATTCACGAAGAAAGGGTTCGGTGATAAAATCTTACTGACAATCTTCCCTCAACCAGCGACAGCCAACAACAAATTAACACACTGCCAATATAGCAATATTTTGCTTATCCCATGGAACTTCATGTCCCTATTTACGTACCCCTCCTATTTATGTATCCCCTCTTTGTACATCCTCTTTGTTACCCTCTTGTTTCAGTTTTTGCCGGAAAACCTGGGTACCCTGGGTTCGGTAGTATCCTGGCAGGGTCTTTGGCCGAAAGCTGTGCGATCTATAATTCGCGGTGTGAAGCCAGGTGAAAAACCTGAGTCCTCCGGGGTGCGGTAGAATTCTGGTGGGGCCTTACCTGAAAGGTACGTATGAATGGATATGAGAGATTATTTTTTCTGCTGTTCCTCCGGCTTCTTGAATTCGGTTGCAGTTTTTTGCTCGTTACCCGTCATTCTGCAGTTACCGGTAAATCTGGCGCCAGGTTCAATGGCAAGTTTATTGGCAACAATGTCCCCTTCAATCAGGGAGGAGGGTTTAAGCGACAGCAAATCGGAAACTGTAATCTTCCCCTCTATCTTTCCCGAGATATCTGCATTTTTGCAGGTCACTTCTCCTTTTGCCTTTCCCGTTTCTCCGATAACAACTTTCCCTTTGGTATTAAGGTTTCCATTCAGGGTTCCATCTATCCGGATATCCCCATTGGAATTTACATCACCATTTATTTCAGTCCCCGAACCAATCAGATTGATTACATTAGGGTCATTTTCATAACTTTTTGCCATGTTATTCCGGTTTTTTTTATTAAACATTTGTGAGGGTATTGAATTAATTAAAAGATGATAAATTTAACAAGCATTATAAATAAAGTAAAAACAGTGGATTTATTTTACTGCTTCCTGTTATTTGTCATATAACTTCCTGCCGCCCGGCAGAGTGGATTTCCCCATCTGTTCCTGCCGAATTTTGAGCCCCTGCTGTTTTTACTAATACTTGTAAAAGTGTTCCAAATGCTCCCTCTTTTATTTTACTTAACAATAATAGTATTTATCCATCATAACTCCATTTCAGATACAATGCACCCCATGTAAAACCTGCTCCAAAAGTAACCATAATTATGTTGTCACCCTTTTTCAGCTGTTTTTCCCATTCCCAGATACATAAAGGGAGGGTTGCTGCCGTTGTATTACCGTATTTTTCGATATTTATCATTACCTTGTTTTTATCAAGGTTCATTCGCCGCGCAACAGCCTCTATTATCCTCATGTTTGCCTGATGGGGAACCAGCCATGCAACGTCCTCATGACCAAGACCGTTTCTTTTCATAATATCGACCGAAACATCGGCCATTTTTGAAACAGCCCATTTAAAGACCGGTTGGCCTTCCTGGCAAATATAATGTTCGCGGTTTTCAACAGTCTGATTTGACGCAGGATTTACCGATCCGCCGGCTTTCTGATGAAGGTGGGCCAATCCTGAGCCGTCTGACTGCAATATTGAATCAATTATGCCGGTATTATCACTTGCAGGTTCAACAAGTACAGCGGCGGCGGCATCTCCGAAAATCGGGCAGGTTGCCCTGTCCTGGTAATCTACAATGGCAGACATTTTTTCTGCTCCGACAACAATTATTTTCCTGGCATTGCCGGTTTCAATATATTGTTGTGCAGTGGAAAGTGCGTACAAAAATCCACTGCAGCCTGCGTTAAGGTCAAAGCTGAAGGCATTTTTGATATCTGCCTTATGTGATATGATATTGGCTGTTGCAGGAAATGGATGATCAGGAGTAACGGTTGCACAAACAAGAAGATCTATTTCTGATGGTTCTGTGCCGGTTTTTTCAAGAAGTTTTTTTACTGCCAGGGCTCCAAGATCTGAAGGTCCTTTGCCTTTTTCCTTTAAGATCCTTCTTTCTCTGATTCCGATGCGTGTCATGATCCATTCATCGGAAGTATCAACCATCTTGCTTAATTCATCATTGGTAAGAATGTAATCCGGTAGCTCTGCTGCAATTCCCGTAATAGTTGCCCTGTTTTTGATCATTATTGAAAAGCCTCTTTGAATTTATCCATCAGTTTTGCCTCAACAACATCTTTTGCATGGATCAGCAGATTTTTTATTGCCTTTTCATTTGATATTCCATGGCCTATAATTACCGGCTTATTTATACCAAGTACAGGGGTTCCCCCATAATTCTCAAAATTGAACCTTTCGAAAAAATCATCCGTGATCTTTCTTTTTTTGATAAGGGTATAAAAAGCTTCAGCCTCCTTGAGAATTACGTTTCCAACAAAACCATCGCAGACAATGACGTCTGCTTTTCCTTCATTGAATATTTCGTTGCCTTCTATATTTCCTCCAAAAAGTATTTCATTATTATCGCGCATTAATTCATATGCCGCCTTTGTAATAAGATTGCCTTTTTCTTCTTCCTCCCCCAGGTTAAGAAGGTAAACTTTGGGTTTGTCTATATGAAAAACGTGTTTGGCATACAAGGAACCCAGTATACCGTATTGATAAAGCACATCAGGGCGGCAGTCAGGATTCAGGCCGACATCAAGAAGGGTGGCTGAACCGCCGGCAACATTCGGGACCTGTGCTGAAATAGCCGGACGGATTATTCCGGGAATTGATTTAACCATGAACATCGCCCCGATCATCATTGCACCTGTATTACCGGTACTTGCAAACGCATCTATCTTACCGCCGGTAAGCAGGCCAAACCCGGTAAAAATGCTGGAATTCTTTTTTTTTGAAAAGGCTTTGGCGGGGTTTTCACCCATCCCTATTATTTCATCGGTATGGATAATTTCGAAAGCAGAATGATCAAAACCTTCCCTGCGGGTTATTTCAAGTATCTTATTTTTGTCGCCAATCAGTACGATCTTAACGTTATCAGAAAGAATGCCGGCAGCCAATATTGCCCCCTTGACTGTTGCTTCGGGAGCGTAATCGCCTCCCATGGCATCAAGTGCAATCTTCATTTGAGGTAGGATTAATTAATAATGCTGGACCTGTCTTAAAGAAGAGGGTAACCGGATCAGGAAGATGCTTCCTTTTCGATTGCCAGTTTACCGCGATAATAGCCGCATTCTCCGCAAACCCGGTGAAATTGCACGGTTGATCCGCAATTCTGGCAGGACATCATGGTAGGAGATGTGGCTTTATAATGTGTTCTTCTCTTATCCCTCCTGGTTTTTGAAATTTTTCTTTTAGGATGTGCCATTTTTACTGAATTTTTTAATTTGTTATATTATTTGACGGTTCTCCGGTTACCTTGATTATTAAATATTTTTTTAACCAAGCAGATCTCTTAATGAGTCCCATCTCGGATCTCTGTTTTCTTTATTCTCCTTAAAAAGGTGCTGTTCAAGTTTTCTAAGCATTTCCATGTTGCATAATGATTCTCCATTCTTGTCGAGGGGGTGTGTCCGTTTGATCGGAAGATTCAGTCGTATACTTTCCATAAAATACCGGGCAAGGCATATTTTATTTTCTTTAGGATCAAGATGGAGCACTTCAGGGTCTTCCTGCGGTCCCTCCTCATCAAACCTGACATAGAGTGTGGTTTTGAAATTCAGAGGCAAGTCGAACTCCTCCAGGCATCTGTCACAAACAACTTTAACACTCTGTGAAAAGGTGAAAACAAACGTAAGCAAATCATCCTTTTTTTCAAGTTCTGCTTCAATTCTGATTGATCCGCCACGGCATTCCGGGTCATCGAAATTCCTGAAAAAGGAATCCTCAAGTTCAAAGTTCAGATTATGATGACCTGTACGGAGTCCTTTATATCTTATATTGTATTTTTCAAAAAAATTCATAGCAGAAAAATGTCGTGCAAAAGTATAAATTAATATTAAAATTAAAAAAGAAAAATCAAACGCCCATAATGCAAAGAGGGAGCAGATTTCGTTGTTTTTAAGATGTTTCCATTTAATTGGGCCGGAGGATAACTTAAATGCCAGCCTG
>SLGC01000047.1 GCA_007123885.1 Bacteroidales bacterium
GCGGGAGTAGCTCAGTGGTAGAGCATCAGCTTCCCAAGCTGAGGGCCGCGGGTTCGATCCCCGTTTCCCGCTCAAGCCACTGGATCCGATCCGGGATATGCAAATACTTTGCAAACATAATTGAACCGTATTTGTTATGAATTAAATTGATCTTTCTAAAATCCCCTGAAAATCGGACTATCCACCACCGGAGGTGGCTTTAACCCCGATTTTTGCTTCGCACCGCGAATTTTTTTTATCGCACATGCCTTTCGGGCAAAGCCCCTCCGGGACATTGCCATAGGACACGGGTTTTTATGATGCACTAAAACAACAGAATTCACTGAAAAACATTCTCGTAGCCGGTTTCCATTCATTGTTGCGGTATCAAACCGTATAAAAAAAATTTCCGGATTTGTTAACTTTAACATTTTTAATTACAGTAATCAGTTTCTTAAATTATAAAGTATGCTGGCAGAATTAATTACAATCGGGAACGAACTGTTGTCCGGCAAAACAACCGATACAAATGCAGCCTGGCTTGGCAGGAAACTTAATCTGCTTGGAATTAAAGTAACCCGGATAACCTCGGTTCAGGACACAAAACAGGATATCTTGGAAATCCTGGAAGAGACTTCAACAAGATCTGATCTGATAATCCTGTCCGGAGGTCTCGGTCCTACAAGCGATGATGTAACCAAGCCTGCTCTATGTGAGTTTTTCAATACCGGTTTGATTTTCAGTCCTGAAATATTCAGCCATATAGAGTCGCTTCTTGAAAAAAGAAACTGTCCGGTCAATGAATATAACAGGAGGCAGGCAGAAGTGCCTGAATCTGCAATCATTTTATTCAATGACGAAGGTACAGCTCCGGGATTGTTATTTAAAAAAGAGAGCAGGATATATATAAGCCTGCCGGGTGTTCCCTTTGAATTGAAGACTTTATTTGAAGAGAGGGTAGTTCCTGAACTGAAGGCATACTTTGCTTTACCTTTTATTCATTCCAGAACAGTACTGACCCAGGGGAGTTTTGAAGCAAATCTAGCTGAGCTGTTAAAAGATTTCGAAGCCGAACTTCCACCGGATGTTAGCATTTCTTATCTTCCCTCGCCGGGAATTATCAAATTGCACTTGCGTACCACAGGGAACGACCCCATGCTGCTTGGAAAAAATATTGATAACCAGATTTTAAAATTGCAGAAGATCATACCCGAATATATAACGGGATTTGACGATGATACTCTTGAAAAAGTCATTGGAAAAATACTGGGCAGAGGAAGCTACACACTTTCCGTAGCAGAAAGTTGCACCGGAGGAGCTATTGCTTCCCTGATAACCAGCGTTCCTGGCAGCTCAGGTTATTTTAAAGGAGGTATAGTGGCTTATTCAAATGAAATTAAAAGAGACCAGCTGGCAATAGACAAGTTTCTAATAGACAAGTACGGAGCTGTCAGTAAACAAGTTGTTGAAGATATGGCAACCAATGTCCGGCTTCTTTTTAATTCCACATACTCAATTGCAATATCTGGAATTGCAGGACCTTCTGGCGGAACAAATGAAAAACCCGTCGGGACCATATGGATAGCCGTATCAGGGATGGGTTCCCTGGTATCTTCTAAATTCCGGTTTGGTGATAACAGGCAAAGGAATATAGCAAGAGCATCGGCAACTGCATTGAATATGCTGAGAAAATTAATGCTTGATAAAGGATCTGACGTTAACTATAATTAACCCCGGAAGCTATATGCTGGAAAACCGGATTGTGAAAAAAGTATAAGCCGGGATGAAAAAAAGAGATCAACAATCAAAATTATCTCAAATAAATGAAAAAAAAATTTGACAAAATCAATAAAAATAACGATTTTTGCGCTCTGTTAAAATAGAAGGTTATCTAAAATCATTTAATAAAATGTCACAGGTTTGTCAGGTTACAGGAAAGCGCCCTATGGTGGGAAATAATGTTTCTCATTCCAACAGGCGGACAAAAAGAAGATTTTATCCGAATCTTTTCACTAAAAAGTTCTATTACCAGGAAGAAGACAGGTGGATAACTCTTCGCGTTTCTGCCAAGGGCATCAGGGTAATCAACAAAAAAGGCCTGCATAATGCTCTTAGTGAAGCAAAAGATAAAGGTTATCTCAATATTATTTAAGTTAAACAATAATTATCATGGCCAAAAAAGGCAACAGGGTGCAGGTAATTTTGGAATGCACCGAACATAAGGAAAGTGGCATGCCGGGAACATCAAGATATATTTCCACGAAAAATAAAAAAAACACCCCGGAAAGGTTGGAAATAAAAAAATACAACCCTATTTTAAAGAAAATGACTGTACATCGTGAAATCAAGTAAAAGTTAGAATAATATGGCAAAGAAAGTTGTTGCTTCACTTAAAAAAGCAGATTCGAGGAACCTGGTTAAAGTTGTTAAAATGGTAAAATCCGAAAAATCAGGATCCTACACATTTAAGGAAGACATTATTGGAAAAGAGTTTACAGAAGAGTTTTTTACTAAAAAATAGTTTTTCAATAACCCAAATATTTTTGTAAAAAGCTTTCTTCTTTAAAGAAAGCTTTTTCTTTTAACCAATACTTATATGGCTCCTTTTAAAATTTTTTCTTCCGGAAAAGATAAGAAGGATATCCTGGACCGTGGCCTCGAGAAGACGAAAGAATCCGTATTCCGGAAATTATCCAGGGCAGTGGTTGGGAAATCCAGGGTAGATGATGATGTTCTTGATAATCTGGAAGAGATATTAATAAGTTCGGATGTTGGGGTCAATACTACCCTGAAAATTATTGATAAAATATCCGAAAGGACCGCAAGAGACAAGTTTCTGGGAACGGATGAACTGAATATGATATTGAAGGAGGAGATTATTTCACTTCTTGAAGAAAATGCACCGGAAGGGGAGACAGGAGCAGGAATTCCTGAAAGGGATACACCATATGTAATAATGGTTGTTGGTGTCAATGGAGTTGGGAAAACAACAACAATCGGAAAACTGGCTTATCAATTCAAGGCAGGAGGGAAGAAAGTAATTCTGGGTGCTGCTGATACATTCCGGGCAGCGGCAATTGAGCAGCTTGAAATCTGGGCTGACCGTGTAGGTGTTGATATTGTAAAGCAAAAAACCGGTTCTGATCCCGCCTCGGTTGCATTTGATACACTTTCTTCTGCGAAATCCAATAATGCAGATGTGGTTATTATTGATACCGCCGGCCGGCTGCATAACAAGGTCAACCTGATGAATGAACTGGCCAAAGTTAAAAGAGTTATGCAAAAGGTAATTCCCGATGCTCCCCACGAGGTTCTTCTTATACTTGATGGCTCAACAGGACAGAATGCATTCGAACAGGCCCGGCAGTTTACCGCCGTCACAGAAGTAAATGCTATCGCAGTCACAAAACTCGATGGTACGGCCAAAGGTGGTGTGGTAATCGGGGTTTCAGACCAGTTCAAAATACCAGTAAAATATATTGGGATGGGAGAAGGTCTTGATGATTTGCTAATGTTTGACAGAGAAAGATTTGTTACATCGCTTTTTCAGTAAGCTGTGGTACAGGCAGCTGAATGCTACTGATTAATCATTTGGTTCTTTAATAACCGTTAATCCATCCTGGATTGGCTCAAATTATCTGATAATACATTGAATAGAATAAAACCCAAAAGCATAAATATAGTCACTATGGGTTGCTCAAAAAACCTTGTTGACTCCGAGTTCATGATGTCAAAATTTTCTGCAGGCGGGTGGAAGGTTGAATTTGATTCTGCATCGACCAATCAGGATGTTGTAGTTATCAATACATGCGGTTTTATAAATGATGCCCGACAGGAATCAATTGATACGATCCTTGAATATGCCAGGGCTAAGACTGAAGGAAAGATCGGCAAATTATGCATTACCGGTTGTTTATCCCAAAAGTATAAGGATGAGCTGCTTTCTGAAATACCTGAAGCTGATTTGATTCTGGGAGTCGATGCGATAGATAAGCTTGCAGGCAATTTCGGGATTGAAAATGTGCAATGTTTAACAGGCAGCAGGCTGTTGTCCACACCTTCACATTACGCTTATCTTAAGATATCAGAAGGATGCAACAGAAGATGTTCGTTCTGTGTCATACCTGAGATCAGGGGCCGATATATATCACGTCCTGTAGAAAATCTTGTTGAAGAGGCCTGGATGCTTTCTGAGAAAGGAGTAAAAGAGCTGATCCTTGTGGCACAAGACCTTACCTGGTACGGTAATGATCTCTACGGGAAAAATAAACTTAAGGAT
Source organism: Bacteroidales bacterium (assembly GCA_007123885.1). Classification (GTDB taxonomy): domain Bacteria; phylum Bacteroidota; class Bacteroidia; order Bacteroidales; family PUMT01; genus PXAP01. The sequence goes on from SLGC01000047.1 coordinate 4,259, forward strand.
CTCCTTGTAAAGCTTGAATCTGTTAAAGGTATAGAATGGATCCGTTTGCACTATGCATTCCCGGCTAATTTCCCGGAAGAACTGCTGGATCTGATGAAACAGAGCAGTATAATCTGTAATTATCTGGATTTACCATTACAACATGTAACAGACAGGATGCTGAAACTGATGCGCAGGGGTATTAGCCGCCGAAAGACCCTGGGGCTTATCGACAAAATTAGAGAAAAAGTACCCGGAGTTGCTTTAAGGACAACTATTCTTACAGGTCATCCGGGTGAAACAGAACAGGATTTTCGACAGCTTAAAGACTTTATGGTGGATACAAGATTTGATCGTCTTGGGGTGTTTCCATACTCTCATGAGGAAAATACCTATGCATTCAATAACTATAAGGACGAGATTACGGATCAGGAAAGATCAGCCAGGGTATCTGAAATAATGCAGATACAACAGGAAATTTCGTTGTCCCTGAACAGGGAAAAAATCGGTAAAACATTACGGGTGCTGATAGACAGGGTTGATGAAGAATTTTACTATGCCCGGTCAGAATTTGATTCCCCGGAAGTTGATAATGAGGTGCTCGTTAAAAACAACAATGCTTGCAGTCCCGGTCAGTTTTGCGATGTAAGGATTATTGACGCCGGAGAATTTGAATTGTCAGCAGAAATGGCCGGGTAACCCAACTCAATTAATGGTGTGAGTGGCGGACGCAGCGCTTTCCTTTTTTCAGTACTATTTATTTAGTTTATGATTTTTCTTCACCACTATCATTATCCCTCTTCTCACTTTTCTGTTCTTCCTCCGCCTTTTCAATTGTGATCTTTATGCTTTCGGTCTTTTTGGCGAAACCTACATTCAGGGCATCTCCTTCTTTAAGTTCTGATCTAATGATCACTTCAGCAAGAGGATCTTCAAGATATTTCTGGATAGCACGTTTAAGGGGTCTGGCTCCGAACTGGATATCATAACCTTTTTCTGCAATATAATCCTTAGCTGCCGGGGATAGCTTTAACTTGTAGCCCAGGTCACTCATGCGCTTGTAAAATCCGCGCAATTCAACATCGATGATTTTGAATATATCCTCTTTTTTAAGATGATTAAATGTAATTACATCATCAACCCTGTTAAGGAATTCTGGGGCAAAAGCTTTTTTCAGGGCCTTGTGGATTATACTTTTCATATGATCATCTGATGAAGATTCACGTGCTGTGGTTGTAAAACCCACGCCCGCACCAAAATCCTTGATCTGCCTTGTGCCAATATTAGAGGTCATAATTATGATAGTGTTCTTGAAATCCACCTTTCTGCCCAGACTGTCTGTTAGCTGTCCGTCATCCAGAACCTGCAGGAGGATATTGAATACATCAGGATGAGCTTTCTCAATCTCATCGAAAAGTACCACAGAGTAAGGATGTCTTCTTACTTTTTCTGTAAGCTGTCCGCCTTCCTCATATCCGATATATCCCGGAGGGGCTCCTACAAGACGCGACACGGAAAATTTTTCCATATATTCGCTCATGTCGATCCGCACCAGGTTATTGGCACTTTCAAACAAATATTCTGCAAGTACTTTTGCAAGTTGCGTTTTACCAACCCCGGTAGGACCAAGAAAGAAAAAGGATCCAATCGGCTTGTTCGGATCTTTCAATCCGGCCCTGTTGCGTTGTATTGCACGTACAATATTCCTGATGGCTTCATCCTGACCTATGACTCTGTCCTTTAACTCCTTATCCATGTTGAGCAACCTGATTCCCTCAGCCTGTGCAACTCTTTGTACAGGGACTCCGGTCATCATGGCAACAACTTCAGCTACCTTGTTTTCATCAACAAGCTGGCGGTTCTTTGATAACTCTTTTTCCCATTTCTGTTTTTCACTATCAAGAAGCTCAAGCAACTCCTTTTCTTTATCACGTTGCCGGGCAGCAAGTTCAAAATTCTGGTTTTTAACTGCTTTTACTTTTTCCTGCCGGGTGGTATCGATTGTACCCTCGAGCTCAAGAATTCTTTCAGGAACAACAATATTTGATATATGAACCCGTGAACCTGATTCATCCAGAGCATCAATTGCCTTATCGGGAAGGTGACGGTCGGATATATACCTGCTTGTGAGATTAACGCATGCCAGGATGGCCTCAGGAGTGTAATAAACATTATGATGATCTTCGTAACGTTCTTTTATATTATTCAGGATCTCAATACTTTCTTCAGGAGAAGTGGGCTCCACCATGATTTTCTGAAATCTGCGCTCCAGTGCCCCGTCCTTTTCAATATGCTGCCTGTACTCATCAAGTGTTGTCGCCCCAATACACTGAATTTCGCCTCGTGCAAGAGCAGGCTTCAGCATATTGGCTGCATCGAGCGAACCGGTTGCGCCACCAGCACCTACAATTGTATGTATCTCGTCAATAAAAAGAATGATCTGATTTGTTTTGGCAAGTTCGTTCAGAATTGCTTTTATCCTTTCCTCAAACTGCCCCCGGTATTTTGTACCAGCAACTATAGAAGCGAGATCTAGAGTTACCACTCTTTTTCCAAAAAGCACTCTGGAGACTTTCTTTTGAACTATCCTGAGGGCCAATCCTTCAACTATAGCAGATTTTCCAACTCCCGGGTCACCGATCAGGACAGGGTTGTTCTTTTTACGCCGGCTTAGTATCTGGGCCAGCCTTTCAATTTCATTAACCCTTCCTACTATAGGATCCAGCCTGTTTTCTTCTGCTGCCTTAGTAAGGTCAATTCCGAAATTATCCAGCACCGGTGTTTCTGATCCGGTTTTGCCGCCGGGTGTTTGTGAAGGTTTGCCGCCACCAAAGGGGCTCTTTGAATCATCATCATCATCATCGTTGGGAAATTCTGCTCTGGTATCCCGTTGCTTCTGATCATATTCATCCTTGAAAACGAAATAATCAATATTTTCAGTTTCAAGCAATTGAGTTACAAGATTTGTTTCATCCTTTAATATGGCAAGAACAAGATGGCCTGTTTCAATTGTATCACTTCTTAGAGATCTGGCTTCCAGGTATACCAGTTTTAAAACGCGTTCTGCCGTTTTCAGCAATGGAATATTCTCCATTTCGAGCTTGGTTAGTTGAGATCCTGATCTTAGATGATTCTCAACAGTTTTCCTGATTGCAACAAGATCCAGTCCCAGCGAGATCAATATATCAATTGCATCTCCTTCACCGTCACGCAATATACCAAGAAAAATGTGTTCAGAGCTTATA
>SLGC01000428.1 GCA_007123885.1 Bacteroidales bacterium
ATATTTGTTAATATTTTCAAATTTCGATACTTCTGTCTAACTTAAAAAACATGTTATGAAAACCAAAATTTCAGTCCTCGCAATTTCGGTCCTGTTCTTCTTCTCCGCATGCCAGAAACAGGAGGTTGAAATGGACCTTCAGGACCCTTCCAATGTGAATATCACACAAAATGAATTAAAATCTGCGGCTGCCGGCAAACAGGCCGTATTAAACTTCAGGGCTCATCTTACAGGTGACCAGGAAGTTCATTTTGTTGAGACAAAGGCCACAGGCCAGGCCACTTTCCAATTGAGCAGGGATGGTAATGAACTCAGTTACAGGCTTATTGTTGCCAACATTCAAAATGTGACAATGGCCCACATCCATCTTGCCCCTCCTGGAGTAAACGGGCCGGTTGTTGCATGGCTCTACCCTCCCGCCTCTCCTCCTCAGCTTATAGAGGGCAGGACCGACGGGATTCTGCAATCAGGAAGTATTACCGCAGCTAATCTGGCCGGGCCGCTGGCAGGCGAAGATCTTTCTGATTTGATTGATGCGATGATCTCGGGCGAAACCTATGTTAATGTGCACACAGAACAATACCCCGCGGGAGAGATACGTGGTCAGATATCCGGTAATGTAAAATAATTATCCGTAATTTCCGCTGTATCTTACGAAGCCGCCGTCTCAAGATAGCAAGTCCCGCAAGCTTTTTCTTGCGGGACTCTGTTTTATGGTACCACCTGGAATCGAACCGGGACGAGCGTTAAAAATTAACCCGGGGGGTTAATTTAGCGAGTAGCCGGCCTGCAGCGGGAGATCGGTTCCAGTTAAAACATAAAAAAGCAGCCTTTCGGGCTGCCTCTGGTGGTACCACCTGGAATCGAACCAGGGACACACGGATTTTCAGTCCGTTGCTCTACCAACTGAGCTATGGTACCTTCAAATCGGATTGCAAATCTAGAAAAAAAAACCGTCTTTCAAAAGATTTACCACCTATTTCTCATCTATTCCTCTTTTTACCGGACATATTTTACATCAGAGGGATCGTAATATCCGGCATGATCTTAAATTGACTTAATTTCCAGATATAACCAGTTTAAAAAATCAATCTAAATTTACGTTTTATATTTTTGCAAACCATCATTAAATGGTATCTGTTTTTTAATTTTATCAATTCAAACCTGATACTTGCAGCATATACTGAAAAATCGCCTTTGATCCTCCTGCTTTATGTTTTTATATTGAACAGGGCAGCATGAGAGGTTGGGGCAATATATGGGGTTCGATTGAAGTTTTAGCGCTATTATACTGAATAGACATGCAATTACATACATATACTTTCAAAAACGGGATCAGAATTATCCACTACCAGGTTCCATCAAGGATTGCTCATTGCGGTATGTTGGTCAACACGGGTTCAAGCGATGAAAAAACCTCGGAACACGGAATGGCTCACTTTATTGAACATCTTGTATTTAAAGGAACAAAAAAAAGAAGGGCACATCATATTATTAACAGGCTTGAAATGGTTGGAGGAGAAATCAATGCCTATACCGGCAAAGAAGAGACCTGTATATATTGCTCATTTATGCAAGAAGATTTTGAACGTTCCCTTGAGCTTATTTCCGATATGGTCTTTAATTCAATATTTCCGGAAAAGGAGATGTGCAGGGAAAAAGAAATAATAATTGATGAGATTAAATCCTACAGGGATAATCCTTCAGAGCAGATATTTGATGATTTTGAGGAACTGGTTTTCAAGGGCAATGCACTGGGGAGGAATACACTTGGAACACCCTTTAACATCAAAAGATTTACCCGTGAAGATATTATTGAATTCATGACCAGGAATTATCATACCGACCAGATGGTATTCACTTCTGTGGGCAACCTGGATTTTGCAAGAGTGCTTAAGCTGACTGAAAAGTACCTGGGCCGCATACCTGAGAATTGTGGATCAAGAAAAAGGGGGGACATTTTCGACTACCAGCGAATTTCAAAATCCATCAGAAAAAGAACGCATCAGGCCCACTGCATTATAGGAAACCGTGCTTTTGATCTGAATGATAATCGGAGAATGATAATGGTGCTGCTAAATAATATTTTGGGAGGCCCCGGTATGAGTGCACGGCTCAATATTGCCCTGAGGGAGAAATCCGGACATGCATACAATGTCGAGTCGCATTTCACACCATACTCAAATACAGGGATATTTGCGGTATACTTCGGTACCGACAAGGAAAAGCTAATAAGATGCAGGGAATTGGTACATCTTGAATTTGCCAGGCTCAGAGACACTCATTTGAGTCCCGTTCAGCTTAAAAGAATGAAAAGGCAGTTAACAGGCCAGCTTGCAATTTCATGGGAAAACATGGAAAGCCTGATGCTTTCCATAGGGAAAAGCTACTTGTTGTTCGGGCATGTTGATACTATGGAAGAGGTTCATCAAAAGATCGAGCAGGTAACTTCAGATCAGTTGCAGGAAGTGGCCAATATAGTTTTACATCCTGATTATCTTTCGGAACTGGTTTATTGTTGATAAGTAAAAAATCATCATGACAAAACAGGTTGATCAGGTCTATTCAATTATTTATGTTTAGCAGGAAATTCATATTGAGTGTTTCAATTGAATGCATCCCCTTGTTTTATTAATCATTTTTTGTGAGACACAGTATCACGTGCATTCCTCCCAAAACTTCTGCAAATAAAATACACCATAACTATGGAACAAAAAGACAGGGATGAATATTTGATCAGCCATTCTTCTGCTGAGGATCCCCTGCTGGCTCAACTCAACAGGCAAACATTTCTGAAGATGATAAACCCGAAGATGATCTCCGGTCACTACCAGGGCAAATTCCTAGAAATGTTAAGCTTCATGTTAAGGCCCCGGCAAATCCTTGAAATAGGAACTTTTACCGGGTATTCGGCAATCTGCCTGGCGCGGGGTCTTTCAGAACACGGCAAGCTTCATACGATTGATAAAAATGACGAGGTCAGGGCTTTTGCTTCAGCCTGGATAACCAGGGCGGGACTGGAAAAAAAGATAGTGCTGCATACCGGTGATGCCCTGGATATCATACCCTCCCTACCAGGTCCTTTTGATCTTGTCTTTATTGATGGTGAAAAGACAGAGTATAAGGAATACTATCTTCTTTCTCTTCCCAGGGTAAGGAAGGGTGGATATTTGTTGGCCGATAATGTGTTGTGGAATGGAAAAGTTTACAGACCGGAATTCCGGAATGATCAATCAACTAAAATGATGATCGCCTTCAATAAAATGATAACAGAAGATGAACGTGTCGAGAATATCATGGTTCCCGTCCGTGACGGGCTGATGATAATGAGAAAAAAGTGAATTGTTGGCGCCGGCTGTCCGCTCTCAGCAGGAACCATTGTCCGCTTTCAGCAGGAATATGCTTTATAAGATGATATTACATTCACGGAAAATCCTGGAAGCCATAAAATATAGCTACTTTCTTCTGCTGATTTTCAAGAACTTTTTTTTGTTTTATTTGTTATTAATATAGATTATACACTTAATGTTATTGATAATTGGCGAAATATTATAAAATTGCATCCTTGTATTGTTATGTTCAACATGTTCTGAGATCAGCCGGATATTGTAATGTGAAACATTTACGTTAAAACAATTAACATAAGAATGGCAATTTATTCTATAAAAGATTTGGAAGAGCTCTCAGGGATCAAGGCACACACAATCAGAATATGGGAGAAGCGCTATGGAATAATAATTCCTGACAGGACTACTACCAATATTAGATTATATAGTGATGAAGATCTGAAAAAAATTCTCAATATTTCCATACTCAACAGACATGGGCTGAAAATATCATCACTTGCCAAATTATCTCAGGGAGAGCTGAGAGAAAAGGTTATTCATATCTCTCAAGAGACAACTGATGCTGAAATCCAGACTGAGAACCTGACAATAGCCATGCTGGATCTCGATGAGAGGAAATTTGACAAGATCCTGTCAAATTCGATCATTAAACTTGGGTTCGAGGAAACCATCACAAGAGTGATGCATCCTTTCTTTGAAAAGATAGGGCTTTTATGGCAGACCGGATCGATAAATCCGGCACAGGAACATTTTGTATCCAACCTGTTCAGGCAAAAACTGCTGGTGGCAATTGACGGCCAGGAACTGGCTGATAAAGACTACTCACAGACTTTTATTTTATTCCTGCATGAACACGAACTCCATGAACTTGGACTTTTGTTTTATTCATACATCCTGAGAAAAAACGGTTTCAGGGTAATTTATCTGGGACAATCGGTTCCTGACAGTAATCTGGAAAGAATAATCCAGATAAAACCCGCAAAATACTTTCTTACTTCCTTCACAAAAGGGATTACTGAAAAAGACCTGAAGGAATATCTCGAAAAACTTTCAGATACTTTTCCCGAACAAGTAATTTTGTATGCCGGTTCCCAGTCAGAAAAATCAGATGACAAACTTCGTGACAACCTCGTTAAAATTAAATCACAAAAACATTTCCATGAGTTCATTGGAAATATCAGGCAAGAATGACGCCCTTTCCAGGCATGTCAGGTCAGTTATACATTGCAGCCATATTTTTAGCTTAGGCTGCGAACCCGCCTCCTGGAGCGCTGTAATATCCTTGCGGGGCTCTTTGCCCTAACGGACTGTGTGATAAAAAAAATCGCGGTGTGAAGAAAAAAACGGGGTTAAAGCCACCTCATCCGGTGGTGGAGAGTCCGATTTATCGAATTTTTTACTTAAACCAATACGTCTCTGGGCCCGGTAATGTCCTGTTGGGGTTTTGCCTGGCTGGCATGCGTGATTGGGATCATCTTAGTGAAAACCTGATCGGGAAATTATCATCCGGCTTGTTTTCCTTCCTAATTTTTCGTAACTTCATACTAGATATGGTTTTTAAGAAAAAACCGGCCGCCCGATTAATATTATATTCAGCGGATTGAAATTTTTTGTTTATCCATAGACGTTATTTGTTAGTCAGTTTTTTATTTATAACGCTTCTAGATACTATTATGCAGTCTTTTACAGGCATTTTAACATTTATTTAGACTTTTTATTAATTAAAAATTTGCACAGCGTCTATTTTATTCTTACATTTGTTAAACGAATAACTTTTAAAACAAATATCAATGACTGCAATTGAATTCAATCATCAACTGATTAATCTTGAGAAAAATCTGGAGAGATTCGCGTATAGCTTGACTGCTAATCAGGAAGATGCCAGGGACCTGGTACAGGAAACCTTTTTAAAGGCTCTAACATATCGTGAACAATTCACTGATCAATCCAATCTCAAGGCATGGACCTTCACTATTTTGAAAAATACCTTTATTAACAACTATCGTAAATCAGTCAAACAAAATACAACATTTGACAACACCAAGGATCTTTATTTTTTGAATAAGGCTGAGGAATCATCAACATCCAAACCTGATACCGGCATTTCACTTGAAGAGATAAACCGGAGAGTTGAATCACTTGAGGATGAATTTAAAATTCCTTTTAAAATGCATACCTCAGGATATAAATATAAGGAAATTGCCGAGGAGATGAATCTCAACATAGGAACAGTTAAAAGCAGGATATTCTTTTCACGAAAGAAATTAATGAAGGCGCTCGAAGAATACGCACCTGGAAAATCCTGAGAAGTAAAATAAAGACAATAGCAGCCTGTATTTTCCGGCTGCTATTAACTGCTGTAAGTTACCCGGATTTATAGTATGACCATGCTCTATAACAATGGCATTCTGTTGGATCCATTTTTATCATTGGTCAGCATAGCTCCCTCCACCCTTTCAATCCTGAGCAGGTGAATGAGCGGAAGAGAATCTTTTAATTTTAGAAGAAATGATACCCTGTAATCACCGTTTTCCGTCTTCAGGTTTCCGATGGCAAACCTGGATGCCTGCGGACCTACCGTATGAAGCAGTTCAAATCCGATGGGCTTATTTTCTGAAAAAAAATTTCTAATAATAAGTTCGGCCTGGGATTTGCTGTAAACATTTTCATTGTTCAGGACAACAAGCTCAATATTATCGTTGAAATACCGGGAGAGTTCCCTTGAATTACCTTTGCTGAAGGAACCTGTAATTCCTTCAGGAATCTGTGCCGATAAGGAGCTTCCGGTGAGGACTGCAAACATTAAAGCCAGTGGAAAAATAAACATGATATGATAATTTCTGGTTCGCATCATAAAACAATTTAATATTATGAAAGAAATCATAGATAACGGATTTTGGGGTATAAGCAGACGAAACTAAAATTTAATAGCAAATAACAAGCCAATTTACATTTTTCATGTAGATTTTATACATTTTATTTTTATTTTTTTTACGTCACAGCGATAAATCATTTTAAAACTTTACGATATTTCAATAATAATGTTCGCAATATTCTTAATATTACCTTGTTTTATAACATAAATTCAAACTACAGGTAGAAAAGCTAACATTTTTTTTATCAGATCATGAAGCTCACCCTGGTATTCACCGGAAAAACAGAGGAAAAATATCTGAGGGAAGGAATTGACATTTACACAAAACGCCTCAGGCACTATATTCCTCATGAAATAAAGATTATTGGGCTGGGAAAGAAAAGGTCAGGTCACCCGGCCGGAAAATCAGATGCCGGTGAGATTGAAAAATTAGTTTCCTTTACGGGAAGCAATACTTTTGTTGTTTTGCTGGACGAAAATGGTGACAGATTAAGTTCTCCGGAACTTGCCCGGTTAATCTCAAAAACAATGAATCACGGATACAAAGATATGGTGTTCATTACGGGCGGATCCCATGGAATTCCTGAGGAAACCAACAGATTGGCCAACAGGGTAGTATCCCTTTCCGATCTGACCTTTCCGCATCAGATGGTAAGGCTGATACTTGTGGAGCAAATCTACCGGGCAATGACAATAATAAAGGGAGAACCTTATCATCATCAATAGAAATTCAAGCTGTTTTGGCAATTTATATGGCAAAATATATTAAAATATTGAACGATTACAGATTTCTGATAATTGCACTTTTACTGCTTTTTACAGCAACAGCAATTGAGCGCAATATCGGCATTCTGGATGCCAGAAAAATCAATGTTTCACATTTCCAGTCGGTATTGGACAAGAAATATAAGGAAGTATCCTTGCATCTTGAAGAAATGAGTTCATTGATAGAAAACAATGGCATCGATTCATTTATAAAAAAATATTCAGATAGGTATTTTGAATTATTTCAAAGAGAAGGTACTGTTTTTCTGGGGTATTACAATCAGGATCTTAAATTCTGGAACAGTAATATTGTCACACTGGATCTTGAAGAAAACATAACTCCGGATAACCAGCGCCTGATAAACCCGGGCAATGGCTGGTATGTTATTGTAAACAATCAACCGG
>SLGC01000066.1 GCA_007123885.1 Bacteroidales bacterium
CCCGTACTTTTCATCCCTCCGGATGTCTTCCTGCAACCATCTTGAAAATAATTTCTCTGCCCCTTTTTTTCGTTCATATATATTCAATTTTTCAAGCATCTCATTCTGGCCTATGGAATACTTCCAGTAGTTGGTAGAGTTCGAGTATTTATCGGCATATTTTATCCGGACCTCCTCACTCGCCATCATATCGCTGAAGATTATTTCCTGCCTGATTCCCCTGATTTTGATCCTGTTGGGATTGATTATTTCGAAAACATCAGCAACCTCAAAGGAAGTCATATACCTGTTTGTGCCCCCCGGATAACCCAATACCATTGTAAAATCACCGTCTTCAATCCCCCTGGTAGAAACAGGAAGATGATATCTTGGCCTGAGAGGGATATTCTCTTCAGAGTATTCGGCAGGTGACCCGTCAGGAGCTGTATAGATCCTGAAAAGAGCAAAATCACCGGTATGTCTTGGCCACATCCAGTTATCGGTATCCCCGCCGAATCTGCCTATTGATGATGGAGGGGTTCCTACCAGCCTGATATCGGAAAATATTTCATAGACCATCATATAATGCTGGTTACCGCCAAAAAATGGCTGCACCCTCGCTATATGTCCGGTGCCCTCTGCTGCCTCTGCTTCCAGTTGCCTGGAAATTATCTGAACCATCATATCCCGCTCATCTTCAGGCATATCTAGTCTTATCATTTTCTCAATCCTCTCACTGACATCCTCGATCCTTACGAGAAACGCAACAAAAAGATCCGGAGAGGGAATTTCATCCTCCGGTGTTGCAGCCCAAAAACCATTTGTCAGGTAATCATTATCAACGGAGGAATGGGACTGGATAACTCCATAACCGCAGTGATGATTGGTAAGAAGCAGTCCCCGGGAGGAAATGATCTCGCCGGTACAAAATCCACCGAAAATGACAATTGCATCTTTTATACTTGAATTGTTAATGCTGTAAATATCCTCGGCACTGAGCTGAAGGCCAAGTTCCTGCATCCTGTCCATATTGAGCTCCCTGAGATAGGGCAGAAGCCACATACCTTCATCAGAATGTACTTCAGATGAAAAAAGAAGACAGGTCAGGAACGATATTACAAATATTTTTCTCATTACACAGTATTTAATTTAAAGACAGACGCAGACCACAAACTGGAATTACCGAAGGAAACGATCCGGATATAAAGCTGGAATTTCCGGCTTGACTGCCATTTTATCTAATTTACAATAAATTATTGACTTTCCTGTATCAATTAATGAATTATCTATTCCGGCATACTGGTAATGAGCAGAATACCAATGGAAACATGTTGCCTTGCTTCCGGTAACATGAATTCAATTTTCAGTTGCCTGGTATTGATCTAATCTTTAAATTTCAATTCCAATTGATCATTTCCCAGTCTGAAGCTCTTTCTGTGTAATGATGTTGGTCCATACTCTTGCAATGCGGTGGCATGAAGCCTGGTTGCATAACCTTTATTGCTTGCCCAGCCGTAAAGTGGGAATTCGTCATGCAGCCGCATCATAAGTTCATCCCTGTGAGTTTTTGCGAGAATTGAGGCTGCAGCAATGCTTGAGTATATGGAATCTCCTTTTATTATACAGGTGTGGCGAATATTATTAAATGGAGTAAAATAGTTGCCGTCTACAAGTATATGTGAAGGTCTTACAATCAATCCGGACAGGGCCCTATGCATGGCAAGTATTGAAGCCTGCAGGATATTTATCCTGTCGATCTCATTATTATCGGCATATCCTACTGCCCAGGAAAGGGCGGAATTTTCTATCTCCTGGCGCATTTTATCCCTGTCAGATGCAGTAAGCTGCTTGGAATCATTAAGTAACGGATTACTGTAGCCGGCCGGAAGGATCACAGCTGCGGCGGCAACAGGTCCGGCAAGACATCCTCTGCCGGATTCATCACATCCCGCTTCGACAAGATCTGCAGTAAAATATCCCTTCAACATAACGATCATGATTTAAGGAAGAACTTCAAATGAAGAGTCTTTTTTTCTTCACGAATACACCCTGAAAAAATATGAACGGGTTAAAACTAATAATTCATTTTGTATTAAGCATCACTCGTGCCGGCCCGGATCTTTTTTATTTCGACTGTATTGCCTGCTGTTACACAATTTCAAAACATTAATAATGGGTGACGATTTGAAATTTGAACCCGCCGCGGTCATATCCATGATCTATCGATCAGTGGCTCTGTTGATCGAATGCCAGAGCAGATCAGCTGTACGATCCCATGAAAAAACTTTCCGCCTTTCTCTTCCCCTTGCAACAAGATCTTTTCCTATTCCGTCACCTTCAGTTATTCTTTGCATGGCATCAGCAATTGACTGAACATTTGAAGGATCAACCAAAAGAGCCGCATTTTCCGCAACCTCAGGCAATGATGTGCAGTTTGATGTTATGACAGGAATATCACAATTCATCGCTTCCAATACAGGCAGGCCAAATCCTTCAAACAAGGGGACGTATACCAGTGCGGAAGCTGCCCCGTAGATCATCCGGAGTTCATCCTGTTCCCTGTGTCCGGCAAATATAACCTCATTCCTGAACGACATTTCCGAGAATGTTCTTTCCATTTCGGGATAGTTGTGCATCCTGTTTCCCGCAAGGACAAGCTTTAAGTCATATCCTGTTCCTCTTTTGAAGCGGTCAAATGCCTGCAGCAAACGGCAAATGTTTTTCCTTTTATGAAATGAGCCTGCGTAAATAAAATAATCGTTCCCGCCCGTAAGGGTGTTTTTTACAACTTCCTTGTCTTTACTGGAAACGGGTATGAATTTTTCCGATGAACCATTGTATACAACATCAATCTTCTCCGTTGAAATACCTAATGACTGATTTATATCGTTTTTGGAATAATATGACACAGTGGCTATTCTGTCAGCCTTACGCGCAAACAGCGGAAAGTACCGTCTGTAGTATTTTCCTGTCAGCCAGTTATGATAACCGGGATGATGGATAAAATTGATGTCATGAATGACAATACAGGAAGGGATAGTGATTGAGAGGGGCATAAATCCATCGGGTGAAAGATAGAAATCAGCTTTTAATTTCCTGAGCAACCGGGGAACCGAATGTTCAAACCAGTAATACCATAGCAGCGGATGACGTGACTGGGGTGGCAGCACCAACGGATTTATGTTATCTGAAAAAATGAATTCTTTGGAAAAGGGCCTGTCAAACAGAAACATGAATTCATGACCGGGGTTGGCCCTCGTAATCCTTTTCAGGGTTTCACAGGCAAACCAGCCTATACCTTCTAACTTTCCGGGTAACAATAACCGGGTATTTACTGCAATTCTCATAACCTCCTATCCTGACTTGCAGGTCACCATAAATATAAGTCCATTACATGTGGCCGTTGTTTGATTAAAATAATTAACAATTCAGCCTGATCATACAGAGAAAAAATCCCTTACAAATCTAATATAATTAGTTTTCCTGTCGTTTTATAAATTCCATCAGGTTAAATTTCCTGTGCAGGTTCCTTTCAGGTTGATAAATTATTCACTCAATGGTGAAAATTTCATCATTGGTATATTGTTGTAAACAGCAAATGAAAGGAATTTCATCAAGTTCTGAATTTCTAAAATGATTATATTTGCCGCAATAAGGCTTTAATTAATTTAAGTAATTGTTCAAATGAGTAACCTATCCAAAACTTCAATATTGGCTTGTTTTCTGATCCTTTTAGTGTCATCCTCCTGTAAGAAATATGAGGATGGCCCCTGGTTCAGTATTTATTCCAAAATGGAACGTGCTACCGGAAACTGGAGATTTTCACTAGTAATGGATGGCGGAACTGATAAAACCGAAGAGCATGCACAACAAATGGTCAATATGAGCCGTAACGGCTATCTTCAGTGGGTGCAGGGCTATTCGGGCTCAGTATGGAATACATACGGACCAGAAGGAAGATGGGAATTTATTGATGATAAAAACCAGATCCGGATGCATTTTGATCGTGGTGTGGCCACGGAATTTACACTGATATGGGATATAACCAGGCTGGCCTATGGTGATCTGAGGCTAAGACGATTCGAAGGAGAAAGGAAAATCGAATGGCACCTTTGGAAATACTGACCTTGAATTTAAGGATCATAATATCCTTTAAACCCAATCATAATAGTATTTGATTGTTGATAATTCCTGAAATTATCAACAATTTCCACATTTATACCCACTATTTTTTGAAATAACGAGAGTCCCGGGTATTTTTGATAATTATAATGACCCATGGTGAGTCACTGGCTTAACAACTGTATGACAATCTCCCATGTTTATCTGTTTTGATTGTCTTTACATGGGATATTCTCATTCTTATTTAACCGGAAATGAATAAGATCCTAAAAGATGATCAATTAAGGCGAGTTCATAAACAAACTTTCCTGCTCAATACACGTGAAATGAGGGCAGTTAATGAATATTGCAAAAAATACAGGGTAAAAAACAGGTCTAAATTTATCCGTGAAACAATTGTCACTGCCATTCTGAAAAAGTTCGAAGAGGATCATCCCACTCTCTTTGATAAGGATCCAAACCTTTTTTCAGACCGTAATAATAATGGTTCTGGATGATCATTTTCACAGGAATTTAGCCCAGGGTGATGTTTTTAAGGCATCTTCTGTTCCGCACAGGAATTTTTAACCGCACATCCATTCGGGGAAAGTTCTGCCATGAAATTACCGAGTCCGGGACAATGGTATTACAAGTAAAAAAACAATGTCAACAGTCCCTCGTTTTATTTTAACCGGGAAGGATTGCGTGAAATAAAGTCCTTCCAGCTTTTGTATCTTCCTGTTTCACCCGGCAGTTTTTTCTGGAAAAAATGACACAGTGCAGCTGCCAGGCCGTCAGTAGCATCAAGATTATCAGGCAGCTCCGGTATGCAGAGTATTCTTTGCAAAAGCACGGCAACCTGTTCTTTTGAAGCATTGCCCTGGCCTGTAATAGCCATCTTTATCTTCAGGGGAGCATATTCGAAAATAGGAAGAGAGCGGTAAAGCCCTGCCGCCATTGCTACTCCCTGTGCCCTGCCCAGTTTCAGCATTGATTGGACATTATTACCATAAAAAGGGGCCTCTATGGCAATTTCATCAGGATGATACTGGTCGATCAGCTGAAGGGTACGGTTGAAGATCCGCTGCAGTTTCAGATAATGGCCGGAGAATTTTGATAGTTCGATAATACCCATGGCAACCAGTGAAGCATCATTTCCGGAGCAACTTATAATACCATACCCCATGATTGTAGTTCCCGGGTCAATGCCCAGTATTATTCTCTCCTTTTTCAAAACGTTGATTACAGCTATTTTTAATGTGCTCCTATTTCCTGTCTGAGCCCCCTCATAAGCTCGCGGGGCTGGATGAAAAGCGACTTGGTTCTTGCAATACCGCTAAAGGAACCGGTTTCTATAAAATTCAAAGCTTCCTTTAAAGATGCTTCTTCCAGGTCGTCAAACGGTCTTGTCACATCATCGGCAACATATGAGCTTGCCTGCAGTCCCTCGAAATAATCTCCCTCACCATCTGCATTTGCTATTTTGAAGGTAACCGGTACAAAAGCATACTGGCTGCCATAGTACCACGCATTCATCCCCATGGGTTTTCCATAGGTATTGTCTCCTATAATGTATACGGGAACAAAAGGCTTCAATCCGTTAATAACCATTTCGCTTGCTGATGCGGTGGACCTTGTGGTAATGGTTATCAGTCGGTCAAGCCCAAGATTGATCTGGACCGTTTCGAAGGCTTGTGTGAAATTTTCATCCTCTTCTTTTTTATCGTTATACTGGTAAAGCGCAAATGGCTCTCCGGCAAGGTTCTCCCCTCCTATCATGCTGGCCAGGTAGTTTGCCACATTGGTCTGTCCACCTCCGTTATAACGCAGGTCAAGTATAAGATCGTCAATCCCCCGTGCCTTGAATTCGGCGAATGCCTCATCCAGCTCGGCCCTGGAAGGACCGGTGAAGCCCTGGAAAACCAGGTGACCTATATTATTATTTCCGGTCTCGATTATTCCCCAGTGCAGCACGGTATTCATTACCAGCTCCTTTTTGGCAAAGGTCAGTTCTTTTTCGGAACCATCGGGTGCAATGAAAACAAAAGTGTTGGTTTCGCCAATCTCATTGGGTCCGAGCAACTGGTTGATCCTGGTACCGGGCTGAATTGTTGTTCCATTGACTTTTTCAATAATCCAGCCTCGTCTTATATCGTTATCGTAAAGATCGGAAGAGCTATAAACAAAGGTAATACGCAACTTGCCTTCACTGTCAAATGCCGAACCAAATCCGTACCCGATGAATTTAGATTCCTGGTAATATGATTCAAACTCCCTGCGGCTGGTTATATAGCTCCACCTGTCATCCGGACGATAGCGCAGGGCTTCAAGAAGCTCATAGGGTGAGGGATAATCCCCCGGATTAACCGCAGGCATCTCGTCATACCAGTAATACCATTCATCCATCAGCTCGAGGAAATGCTCGTTTTCCTCACGCCGGTCATCATCATCATCTTTCCTGCAGGAATTGAGTAATACCATTCCTGCCAGGATGATAAAAAGGATATAAAAAAAATTGAAACCGGAAGTGTTCTTTTTCATTTTACGCGGGGTTAACAGGCAATGATAATTAAAATAACCAGATTTAACAAAACAAGGATATCCACGTTAAGTAGCATAGCAAAAATAAGGCCAATTATCCTTCTGCGGGCAATTACAGGCAATTTAACCCGGCATAATAACTACCGGTATGCCGGAGTGAGAAATTTCTGCAGCACTATCCCGCCAACAATCAAAATTAGTCCGCCGAAAGTTGTAATATATATCTGTTCACCTACCAGGACACTGATAAGCAGAAGCGAAAAGAAAGGTGTAATATAGATCATGTTACTTACCTTATCGGTAGAAACAGCATATTGCAGGGCTTTGAGCCAGAAAACAAAAGTAAATCCCATTTCAAACAACCCGATATAAACTCCCCCCGCAATTCCATGAAGGTTTAAAGAGTCCGGCTGCCAGGCAAATATCATGACAATTGCAACGTACAGGAAAGCAAAGGTAAAGGACAGGAATAACTTGACAACCTCATTTCTGTGATCCCTGATATTGAAAATCCAGAACAGGGCCCATAGAACAGAACTGAAAAGTGCCAGAGAAACACCCAGCGGGTTGGCGAAACCAGGGCTGAACGGGCTGCCCTGTGAAGAAATGAGATAGACACCGGTAAAGCTTATTACCATTGCTCCGATACTTGTATATGTTATTTTTTGCTTGAGAAGCGGAGCGGACAGGATCACCAGCATAATCGGCCAGGTAAAATTAAGCGGCTGGGCAACCTGTGCAGGAAGTATCGAATATGCTTTTAAAAGTATTGTATAGTATAGAAAGGGATTTAGTACCCCCAGCAAAGCGGACCTGAATAGTTCATTCCGGGTTGTCAGCCGGAGAAGGGAAACTTTTCCCTGTATCCAAAGCACCATAAAAAGTGCAACACAGCTGGTGAATGTGGCTACAAAAAGTATTGAGATAAAATCAATATGTTCAAGTGTCAACTTGAATGCAGATGCGGCGGTAGACCAAAATACAACGGCCAGTGAGGCATATATGTATGCAAGTCCGGGATTGTTGAGCCTGCCTTTTGCCATAATGCTTCAGGAAATCATTTCAAATCCGGAATAAGAAACCAGCGCGGGAGGTATTTTTATACCATCTTCCACCTGGTTGTTCTCAAGCAGTGCCGCCATGATCCTGGGAAGTGCCAGTGCGCTTCCGTTAAGGGTATGTGCAGGATACAGCTTACCATCCACTTCCCTGTAACGCAGCATCATCCTGTGTGACTGGAAAGATTCAAAATTTGACACTGAACTTACTTCCAGCCATCTGTTTTGTGCTGCTGAAAATACTTCAAAATCATAGGTCTTGGAGGAGTGGAAACTCATATCTCCGCCGCATAGAAGTATTATCCTGTAAGGCAGCTGCAACCTGGTAACCAGCTTTTCAACATACCGGGTCATCCGTTCAAGACTCTCGTAGGACCTGTCGGGATGTTGTATTTCAACAATTTCAACCTTATCAAACTGGTGAAGCCTGTTGAGTCCCTTGACATCTTTTCCGTAGGACCCGGCTTCCCTGCGGAAACAAGGGGTATATGCGGTCAGCATGCGGGGAAGATCTTTCAGGGATAAGATTTCACCACGGAAAATATTGGTAAGCGGCACTTCAGCAGTCGGAATAAGATAGAGATTATCTGCGGTAACATGATACATTTGCCCTTCCTTATCAGGCAGTTGACCTGTACCAAATGCCGATGCTTCATTCACGGCAATGGGGGGCATGACCTCGGTATATCCTGATTCGACAGCTGTGTCAAGAAACAGGTTGATCAATGCCCTTTGTAATTTGGCTCCTTTCCCTTTATATAGAGGAAACCCTGAGCCGGTAATTTTTACGCCCAGTTCAAAATCTATTATATCATATTTCCTGGCGAGGTCCCAGTGGGGTAATGCATCTTTATTCAACACAGGCATTTGTCCACCTTCACGTACAATCAGGTTGTCTTCCGCAGCTCTTCCCGGAGGGACGGTATCATGGGGAATATTGGGCAGCTGGACCAGCAATTCCTGGATGTTTTCTTCAATTTCGCCCAACCTTGGAGCAAGCTCCTTAATATCTTCCTTGAGAGTAGCTGTCTGCTTTCGGGCCATCTCTGCATCTTCCTTTTTTCCCTGCTGATAATACTGCCCTATCTCCCTGGAAAGCTTGTTGACAACGGACTGGCTGGTGTCAAGTTCCGATTTCAGTTTCCTGCGAAGGGCATCCAGGTCAGTCAATTGTTTAACAAGATCTTTTGCATCAAAATTTTTTATTTTAAGACGGCTTACAATAAGTTCCGGTTTTTCCGAAATAAATTTAAGCGACAGCATAAGCAGGATTTTGAGGGTTTTATTCTAAAAATAAAAATCTCCTGATAACTTCGGCAGGCAACCGTGCAGTTTTCAGGAGACAATATGTAAATAAGAATTATTTATCAGGCAAAAGGCTCGATAGAAACAAAAGATTTATTTCTTTTTTGTTTTTTGAAAACCACCTTGCCATCAACCAGGGCAAAAAGTGTATGGTCCTTGCCCATACCGACATTCAAACCCGGATGATGTTTTGTTCCCCGTTGCCGGATAATAATATTGCCCGCCCTGCACTTTTCTCCGCCAAAGATCTTTACACCAAGCCGCTTGCTTTCTGATTCGCGTCCGTTCCTTGAACTTCCTACGCCTTTCTTATGAGCCATTTCTGTGAATTTTAATAATTACAATACAATATCCTTAATCTCTATCTGGGTCAGGTACTGCCTGTGGCCATTGAGTTTCTGATACCCTTTTCTTCTCTTCTTTTTGAATACCAACACCTTATCACCCTTGAGGTGACCGATGATCGTGGCTTTTACAACCGCATCCTTAATTCCGGGATTTCCGATACTAATCTCATTATCATTGTCAATGAGCAGAACTTTATCAAGATTTATTTCCGAACCTTCATCACCTTCTAGACGGTTCACATAAATTTTCTTGTCCTTTTCCACCTTAAATTGTTGACCTTCGATATCTACTATTGCGTACATTTTGTATTTTGTATTACAGTGATTACTTAAATTAGGAATGCAAAAATAAATAAAGTTTAGCCTAAATACAAACTTTGTGATCAAATAATTTGTTGTTAGCCGGTAACAAGTATTTGACCATTGGTCAATACCACATACAAAATACATTGAAAGCTTTTACTTTTATAAATTGATTATTAAATTTACAGGAAATATAGAGGTTAAAACACAAAAGGCTCTGGTTAACCTGTTAACCTGCGGCCCCAGCACAATGTATTATGAGCAAAATCAAGTTGAATGTCCTGGGAATATCATACAGCCAGACACAATCAGGAGCATATGCACTGGTTCTGGCCGAAGAGGATGGGGAGAGACGTATTCCCATTATTATAGGCGGATTTGAGGCGCAAGCAATTGCCATTCAACTGGAAGGCTTAAAACCTCCGAGGCCACTCACGCACGACCTGTTTCTGAGCTTTGCCACAGCATTTGGAATTACCATAAAGGAAATCAATATATATAAACTGGAAGAAGGGGTTTTTTATTCCAAGCTGATATGTGAAGATGGCCATAAACATATGACTGTTGACGCCCGTACAAGCGATGCCATAGCTCTTGCACTAAGGTTTAACTGCTCTATATACACTACCGAGGAAATTCTTGCAAAATCAGGTATAGTGATCGATATTGAACCGGAATCAAAGGAAAAACCTTCTCCTTCCAAATTCTTTGGTGAAACTTCATCCAAAAAAAGAAAACCTAGCGAGGATCTGCGGAATTACAGTGTTACGGAGTTAAAAGAAATGCTCCAGGATGCCATAAAAAATGAAAATTACGAAAAAGCATCTGATATCAGAGATGAAATAAACCGCAGGAACAAAAACTCCTGACCCAATTTTCAAAATATGCCCATAGCATTTTTTATTGTAATTGCAGCATTTTTTTCAATGCTGAATGTTTCTTCCATGTCCGCAACCAATATGGATGACCGGTATGAAATGCCGGTACTGCAAACCTCGTCTTTTCCCGGGTCAACACCTGTCTCTGAAGTCTCTGCAGGCCCGGTACAATATCATGGAATTACAGATTTTTCTGACGCCACTTCAGGTTTCAGTCTGCTGACTTTATTGCGGGGACTGCTCGGGATGGCAGTAATAATTATGATCGCCTGGGCTTTCTCATCCAACCGGCAGGCCATTTCCTGGAAAGTTGTGATAACAGGTTTATCAATACAGCTACTACTTGCCTTTGGCATTTTAAAGGTCCCTCTGGTGCAGGATTTTTTTGAAATTGCAGGACGTATATTCGTTATCATACTGGATTTCACCAGGGCCGGAACTGAGTTTCTTTTCCCCGGCTTCCTGGATACAGATACCTTCGGATATATTTTTGCTTTCCAGGTTCTTCCCACGATAATCTTTTTTTCCGCACTTACAAGTCTCTTGTTTTACCTTGGTATCATTCAAAAAATTGTTTATGCCCTGGCATGGCTGATGACGAAAGCCATGCGCATATCCGGAGCCGAGAGCCTCTCTGTTGCAGGTAATATTTTCCTCGGGCAAACTGAAGCCCCGCTTATGATCAAGGCTTACCTGGATAAGATGACACCTTCTGAAATCTTACTGGTGATGACCGGTGGAATGGCTACTATGGCCGGGGGCGTACTGGCAGCCTACATAAGTTTCCTCGGTGGTGACGATCCGGTGCAGAGGCTTGTTTTCGCAAAACACCTGTTGGCTGCCTCGGTGATGGCAGCTCCCGGCGCTGTGGTGATATCGAAAATACTGGTTCCCCAGACCAGCATTATAAACACCGAAGTCGGTATTTCAGAAGGCCATATTGGCAACAATATCCTTGACTCCATCGCCAATGGCACCAGCCAGGGATTGAAACTTGCCGCCAATGTTGCTGCAATGCTTCTGGTATTTATTGCATTTATTGCAATGTTTAATTTTATTGTCGGATGGATCGGCGACTGGACAACCCTAAACCAGGTAGTAAGCAATCTGACCGCCGGAGAATATGAAAAAATCACACTCCAGTTTATCCTTGGCTATACTTTCGCCCCGGTCATGTGGCTTATAGGCATCAATCTGCCCGATATTGCCCTTGCAGGAAGGCTTCTGGGCGAGAAGATCATCATGACCGAATTTATTGGTTACATAAGTCTCGCCCAGTTAAAGGAAGCAAATGCATTCGCCGACCCGAGGTCTATAATTATGTCAACGTACATGCTTTGCGGATTCGCCAATTTTGCCAGCATCGGGATCCAGATCGGGGGTATCGGTTCGCTGGCTCCCGGCCAGAGGATACAGCTTTCCAGATTCGGAATAAAGGCTTTGCTTGGAGGCACTCTTGCCGCCCTGATGTCAGCTACAATGGTAGGAATAATCCTGGGATAATTCCTGCCGGTCAACGGTCGCACCCCTGGATCAAAAACGGCCCTGCACCGAAGTGCAGGGCCATTCCGGTTGGCTCTGGATGCCGGTCAGGGTAGTAAAACGGCATCGATAACATGTACAACACCGTTCTCAGCCTCAATATCAACAACGGTAACCTGCGCTTCGTCAATGAATACATTGCCGTTGCTTATCGACACTGTTATGCTGTTTCCCTCGAAAAGGGTCTCAAACTCATCGCCGTCCGACAGATCGCCCGACATAGCTTTTGCACCCACAACATGGTACATCAGTATGTTGGCAAGATCGCCGGTGGGATCATCAAGAAGAGCCTCTACCGTACCATCGGGCAATTCAGCGAAAGCAGCATCGGTCGGCGCAAATACAGTAAATGGCCCGGCCCCTGAAAGAGCGTCCGCAAGCCCGGCTGCCTCAACAGCTGCAGCAAGGGTGGTGTGACTATCGCTGCCTGTAACAATATCAACAACAGTGGCAGGTATCGGAGCCTCAGGTATCAAAACGGCATCAATAACATGCACAACTCCGTTTTTAGCCTCAACATCGGCTACGGTAACCTGTGCATTATTAATAAATACCCCTTCGGAAGTAATGCTAACAGTAAGCTCTTCACCATTTAGTGTCGGCACCTTCATCCCGTTATTAAGGGAGTTGGACATGCCCCTGGTTGCAGCAACATGATACAGCAGAATATCAGTCAGCGCTCCGGATGGATCATCAAGAAGCGCAGCTACAGTACCATCGGGCAATACCGCAAAAGCAGCATCGGTTGGTGCAAAAACCGTGAAAGGCCCCATGCCCTGTAGCGTTTCAGCAAGGCCCGCAGCAGTCACAGCCGCCGCCAATGTGGAATGATCATCGCTTCCCGTTATTATTTCCACAACAGTTTCAATCCTTTTGTCTTCAGGACCTGAATCATCGTCATTTTCACAAGAAGTAAATGAAAAAACGAATAAACCCATCAATACTATCAGGGCTCTGTAGCTTAAAATATCTCGTTTCATAATTGAAGTTTTTTACTTATTATTTGGATTAATTTAGAATAGAAACATTGAAAGATTATTATTGTTCATTTTTTTTATTCTTTTATTAAACATTTATGCAGCAGTATGCAAAACCTGGCAATAGGTATTGACTCATATATTCCTTGCTGTCTAGACCTTAGAGAATCTTCACAAAAACTAAAAAAATATCAATGAATTTTTTTTGTTTATGCTTCATGCTTATTTCAAAAACATTAGCCGGACAACCTGTTTGTCGGCTACCCGGCATATATAATGTTTAAGCTGGCTGAGGCGCTTTATTGATTGAGGCACTTCTCAGGTTGAGACACTTCCTGATCGAAGCCCTTTTTTTGATTGACGCCTTTTTTTTGATCGAAGCCCTTTTTTTGATTGACGCCTTTTTTTTGATTGACGCCCGTTAATGTAATCCGTTAATGTGGTCCGTTAATGATATTTTAATGCGAAAAAAAATCAATATTTTATCGTTTACAATGTATGATTATTTAATAAACGAAAACCGGGCGGCCTTTTTGTCGGCTGTCCGGTCCATTTTAAAACGGCTGAGACCCCTTTATGATTGAGAACCTTATTAATTGAGAACCTTATTAAATGAAATCCCTTTATAATGATCAGACTCCCCCTCTTAAAGGTTTTGCGATTTCAGACGTTTGTAGATGAGTTCGGATTCTTCCTCAAATCCGGGCTTTTTGAGCAGGGCAAACATATTGTTTTTATAAGCCTCTACTCCGGGCTGATCGAAGGGGTTGACATTCATAAGATACCCGCTTATGGCGCAAGCCTTTTCAAAGAAATACATCAATTGCCCGAGAAAATATTCATTTAACTCAGGCAGGTTAATAAGGATATTGGGAACACCCCCGTCAACATGGGCAAGCATTGTACCCAGTTCAGCCATTTTGTTGACCTCATCGATTCTCTTTCCTGCAATATAATTCAATTCGTCATCATCATCCTTCTCCCGTGGAATTTCAACGTTCCGGGATGGTTTCCGGACGGAAATGACCGTTTCGAAAAGATTCCTTTGTCCTTCCTGTATATACTGACCCATGGAATGCAGATCGGCAGTAAAATTAACACTTGCCGGGAAAATCCCTTTTTTCTCCTTGCCCTCACTTTCAC
This sequence comes from Bacteroidales bacterium, assembly GCA_007123885.1. Classification (GTDB taxonomy): domain Bacteria; phylum Bacteroidota; class Bacteroidia; order Bacteroidales; family PUMT01; genus PXAP01. The sequence continues at coordinate 14,175 of SLGC01000066.1, forward strand.
CGTACAACTGCTTCCACCATTCGGCAAGGTAAACCAGCTTGGGGTGATAACTTGCAAGTATTTCGGTCTTGGGACTTTGCCTGTACAGTGCATTCCGTGCCGCAGCATACATTGCAGAGGGATTATCATGAAAAGAAATTCCAGGGCGGGTCATCTCCTCCATCTTTGCTGCCCCGGCAACAAATTGCCGGATGTCAAAGCCGGCCTGCACAATGGGCAGCAATCCCACAGGAGTTAACACTGAATACCGGCCTCCCACATCATCGGGAATAGTGAATGATCTGTATCCGCGATCATCGGCAAGTTTTCTCAAGGCGCCCCTGTCGGCGCTGGTAATTGCAATTATACGTTTAGCAGCTTCTTGTTCGCCATATTTATCTTCCAGATGCTTTCTCAATATCCTGAAAGCTATGGCGGGTTCAGTAGTAGTACCCGATTTGGAAATTACAATTATTGCATATGATCTGTTATCCAGAAAATCAATAAGCTCGCTCGTATAGTCTTCACTGATATTCTGACCTGCAAATATCACGGAAGGATAAGAACTACTGTTCATGCACAACGAAAAAGAATGCGAAAGAGCGTCTATCACCGCTTTTGAACCAAGATATGACCCCCCGATACCAACCACTACCATCACATCGATTTTTTTGCCCAACTCTACGGCAACTTCTTCAATTTCCACGAGCGATTCATCGGTAATGCCGGATGGCAGATCCAGCCACCCTAAAAAATTGGATCCCCGGCCGGTTCGCTGATGTAAATGCCGGATATGATAACTTGTGAGCTCGTCGTACTCATCAATGGTTTCTTTTGAAACAAAGGGGTATACGTTATCAATATTCAAATCAAGATTATCCATTTTTCGTTTTTTGTTTTAAACCAGTTAAAAGTCTGGGAAGGAATCCTTTATGCCAGCTCTTCGGTAAGCAGCCTTATTTCTATAGAGGGCGCAATACCTTCATATAGTATATTGTAAACACTATCAATTATAGGAATGTTCACGTTATAGTGTTTATTTATTTCCTTTATGCAACGGGTTGCATAATACCCCTCGGCAACCATATTCAATTCAAGGATGGCAGATCTGACTGAATAACCCTTACCGATCATTACGCCAAATGCCCGGTTCCGGCTGAACTGTGAATAGGCCGTAACCAGCAGGTCTCCCAGGTATGCTGAGCTATTGATGGAACGCCTGCTTGGGTAGGTATGGTCAAGGAATCTTTTGATTTCCCGGATGGCATTTGAGATCAAAACCGCCTGGAAATTATCGCCGTATGCAAGTCCATGACAGATACCGGCTGCGATTGAAAAGATATTCTTCAGCACCGCAGCATATTCGGTACCATAAATATCGCTGGTTACAATAGTCCTTATAAAATGGCTTTCCAGACATGAAGCTATCAATTTCCCTTTTTTCTCTGTTTTGCTGGCGATTGTAAGAAAGGAAAGCCTCTCCAGTGCAACCTCCTCGGCATGGCATGGTCCGGTAATGATACCTATTCTGTCGAATGGCACATCGTAGTAGCGGTTAAAAAATTCTGCAATCGTAATATTATCTTCAGGAATAATTCCCTTAATTGCTGAAACGATCAGCTTGTCACCAAGATCAAAATCTGCACCTTCAAGTACCTGTTTGAGGAAAGCCGAAGGTATGGCAAAGACCAGTATTTCCGAATCTGAAATAATATCTTTCAGATCACTGTAAAAATTTATTCTGCCGGTATCAAAATTTACGGAACTAAGATATTTTGGATTGTGATTGAATTGTTGCATATAGCGGATGGATTCAGGATCCCGGAAATACCAGTTTATCCGGCTTGTATTTAGCATCAGCATTTTTGCGATGGCCGTAGCCCAGCTTCCGCTTCCTATAACTGCAATCTTATCTTTATTGTACATCACTATATTTTTTCGATCCATTCCTTTACCTGGTCCATATCCGGATTTTTCAAGCCAAGTTTATTCTTTTTATTATACCCGCACATCTCATTGTGCAGCCTTGCCGGAGAAACCTTCTTAAGATTTATAGTTTTCAGGTATCCGATTTTCTGCAGAACGCCAACCCATTCTTCGGGTACACCCAGGCCGATGAATGCGGCGGGGTCATCCTTATGTGTTACCTTTTTCTCAGGCCTCATCTGGGGAAAAAACAGGACATCCTGTATGGAACCCGAATTGGTCATGATCATAGCCAGACGGTCTATGCCGACTCCTATTCCCGCTGTCGGAGGCATTCCAAATTCAAGGGCCCTCAGGAAGTCTTCGTCAAGCACCATCGCCTCCGTGTCTCCCCTGCGGGCAAGAAGCAATTGTTGCTCGAAGCGTTCACGCTGGTCAATGGGATCATTCAGCTCGGAAAAGGCATTGCAAAGTTCCTTGCCATTGATAATTGCTTCGAAACGTTCTACAAGGCCCGGTTGAGACCTGTGCTTTTTGGCAAGGGGGGACATCTCAACAGGATAATCGGTAATAAAGGTAGGCTGGATCAATTCAGGCTCGCATACCTCGCCGAAAATCTCATCTATAAGTTTCCCCCTGCCCATGGTATCATCGATCTCTATGCCCAGATCCCTGGCCATGACGGCAAGCTGAGCCTCATCCATTAAAGAAATATCGGTTCCGGTAAAGACCTTGACAGCCTCATACATGGTATAACGCTTCCAGGGCCGTTTGAAATCTATAATATTGTCACCTACCGTTACCCGGGTTGAACCTGTAAGGTCAATAGCAGCTTTTTCGATCATCTCCTCAAACAGGTCCATCATCCAGATGTAATCCTTGTAGGCAACATACAGTTCCATCTGAGTAAATTCAGGATTATGAAACCGGCTCATACCCTCGTTCCTGAAATCTTTGGAAAATTCGTATACTCCTTCAAACCCTCCTACAATAAGCCTTTTCAGGTAAAGCTCATTGGCGATCCTCAAGTATAATGTCATGTCAAGAGTATTGTGATAAGTGGTAAAGGGTCTTGCGGTCGCTCCTCCGTAAAGGGGCTGAAGAACAGGAGTTTCAACTTCAAGATACCGCTGCTTGTTGAGAAAATCCCGCATTGAATCAACCAGCCTGGTCCGCATTATAAAAACTTCCCTGACATGGGGATTAACTATCAGATCAAGATACCTCTGCCTGTAGCGTTGATCGGGGTTCTGGAAGGCATCATATATTTTCCCCTCTTTTTCCTTAACAATGGGAAGAGGATGAAGTGCTTTTGCAAGAAGTTTAAATTCCTGCACATGTATGGAAATTTCTCCCATCCCGGTAACGAAAACAAAACCTCTTACTCCTATTATATCACCAATATCAAGCAGCTTTTTGAAAACGGTATTGTAAATGGTCTTGTCTTCACCGGGACAAACATCATCACGCCTTAGGTAGATCTGTATCCTCCCGTTCTGATCCTGTATCTCGGCAAATGAGGCGCTTCCCATGATGCGCCGGCTCATGATCCTTCCTGCAAGCTGAACATCCTGGTAATGCTCTGTTCCGGGATGAAAATTATCCAGTATCTCCTTTGTACTGGCATTAACCTCAAAACTTTCAGCAGGATATGGATCTATACCCAGTTCTTTCAATTGAGCAAGGGCATCTCTTCTTATTTGCTCCTGCTCGCTCAAATGTAAATTATCCATATAAAAAATTTTTGCAAAGATAGAAGAATAAATTTTCTCTTGTTTATTACAGGATTCTATTCTGCAAAATACTGAAGATATGAAGCTTAAAAATCACCAGTCATAATTTCAATATTATATCTGTTATTTTAGAATTATTTGGTTTATTTTTATAATCTGCAAACAGAGAGGGTGACATGACAGGCCAGGATAACTATAACGGAAACAGGCGACTCCCGGGATGGCTGAAGATGAAGCTGCCCATGGGATATAAATATTCGAAGGTTAAAAATTTAACCCTCAGGCATAATCTTCATACGATCTGTTCAAGTGGCAACTGCCCCAATATTGGTGAATGCTGGAACAATGGCACGGCCACCTTTATGATACTGGGAGAGATATGCACCCGCAACTGCAGGTTCTGCGGTGTCAAAACCGGAAAGCCCGAACCTGCAGATCAGGATGAACCATTAAGGCTTGCTGAATCTATCCGCATGCTGGGATTAAAGCACTGCGTAATTACTTCGGTCGACAGGGATGATCTTCCGGATGGCGGATCGGCGATCTGGGCAGAGACCATCCGGTGTGTCAGGGAACTGAATCCCGGCACAACCATAGAAGTACTTATCCCCGATTTCAACGGGCAAAACGAATTAATACAAAAGATCATTGATGCGAGGCCTGAGGTTATCTCCCACAACCTGGAAACTGTCAGACGGCTTACACCGGAGATCAGAACCAGGGCCCGTTACAATATAAGCCTGAAGGTAATAAGCCAGGTCGCAGCCTCCGGAATCACATCCAAATCCGGCATCATGCTGGGATTGGGTGAAGCTGAAAAGGAAATTCTTGAAACCATGGACGACCTTCTGGAGGCAGGTTGTCATGTATTGACTATCGGACAGTATCTGGCACCCAGCAAGGGGCATATGCAGGTAGTGGACTACATCAGTCCCCCGAAATTCGACGAATATGGCAGAATAGCGCTGAAGAAAGGTTTCATGTTCGTAGAAAGCAGTCCCCTGGTCCGTTCATCATATCATGCAGAGAAGCATGCAGGAACAAAAGAAAACAGGAATAAAACAAAATATGTCAATCAAAATCAAGTTTCAGGATCTAAAATCCGCTGATTATAAAAAAGCATGGCAATACCAGGAAAAATTATTTGAAGAAATCTTAAGAGAAAAAACAGCAGGGCTTTCAGTCCGCGATGATAATGACCCGATTGCAGGATACCTGCTGTTTTGCGAACATCCCCATGTTTACACTCTGGGAAAAAGCGGTGCTGAAAATAACCTGCTTATCAATGCCGGTTTTTTAGAAAAGATCAGTGCAACCTACTACAGGACCAACCGTGGGGGTGATATAACTTATCACGGGCCGGGGCAAATAGTGGGTTACCCTATCTTTGATCTTGAAAAAATCAACCTCGGAATAAGGAAATACATATTCAATTTAGAGGAAGCCGTTATCATGACCCTGAAGGATTTTGGGATAACCTCTGCACGTCTTGGCTCTGCTTCGGGTGTTTGGCTTGATCCGGACGATCCTGTAAAATCAAGAAAGATATGTGCCATAGGAGTTCGTGCATCCAGGCATGTTACCATGCATGGTTTTGCTTTCAATGTCAATACTGACCTGGACTATTTCACTCACATAAATCCATGCGGCTTCAAGGATAAAGGAGTAACCTCCATGGAAAAAGAACTCGGCGAAAAACAGGATTACGGAAGAGTAAAGGAAACACTTAAAGAGAATCTTTCATCAGTATTCATGATGGAACTGCTAACCTGAATTAAAAGCTCCGGATGGATGGAAAAAGTATGGTTCACTAAAGAACAGGGCAAAAGCGAAGAAATCAGCCACCTTGCCGCTGCATTGAATATAGATCACGCACTTGCCAATCTCCTGGTCCAAAGGGGAATTAAAACATTTGACCAGGCGAGGATATTTTTTCGTCCGCAATTAAGCGATTTGCACGATCCTTTTCTTATGAAAAACATGGATCTTGCAATAAACAGGATATTGAAAGCCATCAAGGAAGATGAGAACATCATGATCTACGGCGACTACGATGTCGACGGAACCACTTCCGTAGCCCTGGTATATTCATTTTTGAGACAGCGGTACTCCAGGCTTTCCTTTTATATTCCCGATCGTTATTCAGAAGGTTATGGAATAAGCAGCCAATCGATCGATTTTGCCAGTGATAATAATATCAGCCTGATCATTGCCCTCGATTGCGGAATTAAGTCGGTAGAAAAAGTCAGGTATGCAAAAAGCAAAGGGATAGATTTTATTATCTGCGATCACCACATGCCCGGCGATGTGATCCCTGATGCAGCAGCCATCCTTGATCCGAAACAGCCGGGATGCAATTATCCATACAAGGAACTTTCGGGGTGCGGCGTGGGTTTTAAACTCCTGCAGGCTCTTACCAGGGAAAGCGCATATGAAGAGGAAAAATTGATGAAATTCCTCGACCTTGTTGTTGTGAGTATAGCTTCCGATATAGTGCCCCTTAACGGGGAAAACCGGATACTGGCATTTCACGGGTTGAGGCAGCTTAACGAAAATCCATGCTGCGGACTTAAATCCATTATTAATATTGCAGGTATTAAAAAGAGCAAGAATCTCAGGATAGATGATATTGTCTTTAAATTAGGCCCGCGGATCAATGCCGCAGGGCGCATGAAATCGGGCAACAAGGCAGTCGAACTGCTTATCGCGGAAGATGATCGCATTGCCCGTGAAATCGGTGATGTTATAGATGAATTCAATAATGACCGCAAAAATATCGACAGGAACATCACAGAGGAGGCCAAAAAAATGATTGCCGCCGATAACCTTCATTCAGAAAGGAAATCAACTGTTCTCTTCAACAGCAAATGGAAAAAGGGTGTTATTGGCATTGTGGCCTCCCGTCTTATAGAGGACTATTTCAGGCCCACGGTGATACTTACAGAATCGAACGGTATGGCAACCGGTTCGGCAAGATCTGTACCCGGGTTTGATATCTATAAGGTACTGGTTGAATGCAGTGACCTGCTGGAAAATTATGGGGGGCACATGTATGCTGCGGGCATGACAATGAAGCTTGAAAATATTGAAGCTTTCAAGGAACGGTTTGATAACCTGGTAGCCGAAAACATAACGGAGTCGCAGCTAATCCCAAAAATTGAGGTTGATTCCAATATTTCGGTTAAAGATATTACTGAGAAATTCTGCCGGATCCTGATGCAGTTTCAGCCCTTCGGACCCGAAAACCTGCCGCCGGCTTTCATGGTTAAAAACCTCGTGAGCAACGGTGCGCTCAGAATGGTAGGACCCCAGGAGGAACACCTGAAAATGGAAATTTATTCGGAAGATGCCAATGATCTGACTTTCAATGCTATCGCATTTCAGCAATCACACCATTATAATCTGATCAGTTATGGCATCCGGTTCGATGCATGCTTTTCAATAGAAGAAAACCAATACAACGGAAAAACCTCCTGGCAGCTGAATATCAAAGATCTGAAGACAAGAGAAAATGCCGATTGATCCACTGGCAGAAATCTTGTTTATTGTTCGCTTCAGCCACGGCAACCAGGATACTTTGTCCGGCAGTCACCCAATATCAAGGGATTTTTCATTAATATGATAACTCCTGATCGTCATTCCATTCCCATCCAATATGTAAATAGCTGCATTACCACATTGATAGCAAACGGAATTGTTGTTTTTTTCTATTGTCCTGGGTTTCATAACACTTTCGCCACACTTACCACAAATCACGCTTTCATGGATCCTGGCAAAGGATGGAATTTCAGTTTTGACGGATTGAACCGAAAATATTTTCTCAAAATCTAAATGCAAAGTTTTAAAAGCACATTCCATTGCCGCTTTTTTGAATCTGGCCATGTTCTCTGGTTTATGGTCCTGATCCGCCACAACCTTTTGATAATACTCGTTGAATTCAGGAAGCCGGTTTTTTATCAATTCCTGTGATCCATTCCTGCTGCAAATTCTTATACCGTTTCCGTCTCTCGATGTAAGGGTAAAAGCAGTTTTTCCCAGATCTTTATAAACAAGGCTGTTGTTGCCAAATGAGCAGCCTGTTATAAATTGTATCCCATCTGAAAAGCAGTTGTTTGTTTCTGTTATGGCAAGCAGATCTTCCATACCATCCGGTTTAGCTTTTATTTCATTCAGTGCAAATGTTGCAGCCATCACTCCCATGGCAAGTCCGGGACAAAAATGCCCATGTAATTGACCGGCTTTTAATAAAAGTTGTTCCAGGTTCTTTTGTGCTACCAGGTTATGGATCTCAATCCGCGGGTCTGACTTAAGAACGGAGGCATGCACATCATTTGCTCCATTATGCAATTCAAGTATGGATGTATCACAACATTTTATATCAATTACCGGGCTGTTATTGATTGCATCCAGACCGGTTACATATAATTTGTTCCCATCCTTTTTTAACAGTTTAACTGTGGTAATACCAATGGAATTAGGTCTGTAAGGACTTCTGGAAGCAAATGGCCCGCGTTTTTTGCCGGAATCTTTTTTTTCCGGAAAAGCATCGTTTGATTTATGAAACCAGAAAACGATATCAAGGAATTCAAGGTTCTCTATATTCAAAAGAGCCCCGGCATATTTCCCGTCGATAATGACTATACTTTGACTCTTCCTGATCTCATGCCGGCTCACGAGCTCATCAAAGCAGTTTTGTATAATTCCAACGGGAGTGATTTTAATATCATTCATTTAATGTACTTTTTAACATAATCCTTCAGGATAAATAAACATTCCGCCATCCTGCTCAACC
>SLGC01000152.1 GCA_007123885.1 Bacteroidales bacterium
CGGTATTAAGATTATCAACGGATATTCCATGGATTTTTAAATATTTACATGTGAAGAAAGATCCCTCAGATCAAATAAACTAAAATAACCATTAACTGATGAAAGCCGAAGAATTTTTAGTTGTTGTAATATGCCCTAAAGAAGGACATATTTACGATTTCGTGGGTGTTTATTCCCACCTTATCCGCGCAGAAATAATAAGAAAATGGGCTGAGCACCTTTACCCCGGCTTATCTGTTTCTATATTGAAAAATACAAAGATGAAAAAGCGGAGTATAGCTGATTCATGTAGAAATTAACCTGACCTTTCAGCACCCCAGTTCAATATGATCTGTTTTCATTGATCAGTTTAAGTTTAACCGGATATAATTCTATCCGCGAAACTGCTCTTTTTCCCTTCTTCTGCATTATTCAAGTATTCTGCCATCGCCGGTCTGATAAATCATATCTGCATCGCCGATGTAAGGCCGGTCCCATTCATGCCCCATTTCCCGTTCCATAACCAGGGGATAAAGATATTGTCCGCCATTATGATAATCTATTCTGGTAATATCGGCAGGACCCCAGCCCGGCACTTCGATCTTGATTATGGTTCCCGGGTATTCATCCCCTGCTATGCCTGTTTCATAATAACCTCTGAAAAAGTGGACTCTTGTTTTATGAACAACAATATCCAGCTCTTCGAAATCAATGCCGACAGCTGAATGCCATCCGGGCGCTGTAATCTGCCGTAATTCCGGAGTTACAACTATCCTGTTATTGTTCCCAAAGAGCAAAACAAGATGGCGCCGGTTGATAAATTCAACAATTGCATTATCGATCATTACCGGTTTTCCGGCAAATGTATCAGTTGTTCCGCCCACTTTGACCGGACCGGTATGATCGCCGGGCCTCAATCCTTTGTTTGAAAGTTCGCGGAAAAGATCATAGTCGGTTAAAGTGCCTATGCAAAAATTGGATGCTCCCTGCCTGATCAGCTCATTGGTGATCCATGTTGCACCACCTGTACGATCACACCCGTCGGCTATCACCACGGGGGTTTTCCCCTCCTTAACAGCATGGATTGCTTTTTCCACACCATTTTCAACATCATAAATATCCTTAAATACAAAATCTTTACGATGACGCCAAATAAATTCATTCATATCATCAGCAATCCGGTCGGCCAGAACTTTATCATTATTCGTTACAACGAATACTGATGCACCATTATCGGGAACATCTGCATAGGCAAATCCGAAATTAACCGAAACATAGACATCTGTTTCGCGGTTTTCCCATCTCCGTGCCCGTTCCATTATTTCTCTTGCAGGGTACCTGACGGTTCCCTGGAAAAAGCTCGGTGTGATGATTCCGGGTTTCCTGGTGGAAACCACTGGTTTGTAAGTGCCCTGCAAAACCCTGATCATAACATCGGCAGCCCGTTGTCCCATGAGAAAATCATCATAATGCGGAAATCTCTTAACTGAGAATACGGCATCGGCCGCATCATCTGCAACCAGCTCTGCATCCACACACGCATGCAGGTCGAGAGTCACGGTAATCGCAGTTTGGGGTCCGACAATCCCTCTTACTATTCTTGCTAATTCAGCTTCCGGACGGGCTGTGCCGACGACGGCCATAGACCCATGCAAAGACATATGTATCCCGTCAAAAGGGCCCTTTTCTTGAAGGTCGGAAATCATTTTACCGGTAAAATAATCCCATACTTCCCTTGAATTCCAGCTTCGGGAAGTTCCACCTACCGGCATACCTGCCGGTGAAGTAATACCCACAATTTCAATTCCGCCATATGCCGATACCCGGGAAAGAAAACCTCCGGTATAACCGGTACGGCTGTCAAGAAAATTGTCGGATGCCGGTCCTCTAGCCAGCCAGTCGGCCAGTTCTGCCTGTTCCGGACAATAGGTACATGTTTCATGAACAAATGACAATATGCCAATACGATAAATCTCATCCCTGGCGGGAATTGAAATTCTGGAAGCATCCTGGGCAGATGAAATATCTGGCAAAGCCACCGGAATTAAAATAATAAGAATTGCAAGGATCTCTAAAGGCTTCATTGTATGCTGTGTATGTTAATTAATTCGTAGGCAGTCTGTTGAAAGCTTATTTCCAGTATCAAAAATGGAAACCCTGTTCTATTTCATGGAATTCTTTGCAGTAAAGATATCTGTTTTAAATATAAAGATGAACGTATGTGTCCGGTTCAGGTTACCGTTGTGTATTCGAAATAAAAAAGCACCTACAATCTGTATTTGTAAGTGCCTGATTTTCTGGTAGCGAGAGGGAGACTTGAACTCCCGACCTCATGATTATGAATCATGCGCTCTAACCACCTGAGCTACCTCGCCATATAAAATGCTGGTTGATCCTGAGTCGATTATTTTATTGAGGCTGCAAATATAATAACTTTTTTATACTTGTTTAAGTATTAATTTCGCTTATAGACAGGTTAAATTCTGGTATATTATTTGACAGAAATGATTAATGGCCATTAAAAAGGACAGGCATTCAGTGTATTACCTTTAATGTAATTTAATGTCAGGAACATTTTTTTTATTATATAATTTTTCTATATTGCAAATACTTACTGAATCGCTTCACCTGAGCCATTGCCGCAGTTAACTTAGGCCAGTTTCGTGAGCCAGAGGCTTTTGAATTATCTGGTTTGAGATTTGTAGTACAGAAAGCATGATTTCCTGAAAAGGATTATTTAAAACTATCGCGTTATGATGAAAAGTAAGTTAATACTTGAATACACCATCAACTCCTCACCAACTGTATTATTCAAGCAGCTGAGCACCCCCTCAGGATTATCTGAATGGTTTGCCGATGATGTGAACCTGAAAGGTAATATTTTTACCTTTTTCTGGGATGGCAACGGAGAACAGGCAGAGATGATTTCCAAAAAAGACAATAAGTTCATTCGATTCAGGTGGCTTGAAAATGATGATCCGGATGCTTTTTTTGAATTTAAGATCACCAAGCATGAACTCACAGGTGACGTAGCCCTTGAAATTACGGATTTTGCCGACGAAGATGATGCCGATGATGCCCGTGATCTATGGGATTCACAAATATCAAGACTAAAGCATAATTTGGGGCTTTAAAATCCTTTCTATCTTTATTCGTTTCTAAAAACCTTATTTTTGCGATTATTCAGCATAAAATTGCTGGAAAATACGTTATATTTTCCAGAGATAAATAATATTTATCCGGTTCTGATAGTTCCTGAAGCAGGCCGGATAAACAATGCCGGGATAAGGCATGACGATTGTCTGATGGATAAAACAGTATCTTTTGCATGAAGAAACTGCACCTTTTTGTATTGAAAACTTATATTGGTCCTCTTGTTTCCACATTTTTTGTGGTTGTGTTTGTATTGCTCATGCAGTTCTTGTGGAAATACATTGACGACCTGATCGGCAAAGGGCTGGAGCTGGCAGTTATTGGTGAATTGCTGCTTTATACATCTGCCGGGCTGGTTCCTCTCGCCCTGCCGCTTGCCATATTGTTATCCTCTCTGATGACCTTCGGGAATCTTGGTGAAAATTTTGAGCTTACAGCTCTTAAATCAGCCGGTATTTCGCTACAGAGAATTATGAGCCCGTTAATAATCCTGACCATCATAATCAGCGTAGGCGCCTTTTATTTTTCAAATAACGTTTTGCCCTATACAAATCTTAAAATGCGTTCATTGCTTTGGGATATCCAGCAACAAAGACCAGAGATGCAGATCAGGGAAGGCATTTTTTACAACGGTATTGATAATTACAGCATCAAAATTGGCAACAGGAATTTCCGCACCAATATGATGTATGATATAAAGATCTATGATCATACACAGCGAAGGGGTAATTTAAGGGTTACCGTTGCTGATTCCGGCTTCATGAGGATAACCGAAGATAAAAGATATCTTGTCACAACACTTTACAGCGGTTTCAATTACGAGGAAATGCAGGAAAGATCCCGTCACAGAAGAGAGAGGAGACACCCTCACAGAAGTGATGATTTTGATGAACAGTTGCTTAGAATAGAATTATCCGGATTTGACCTGCAGAGGACCGACGAGGAGGCGTTCCGGTTTAATTCGCAGATGATGAACCTCAGCCAGCTGGAATTTACAGCAGATTCGCTCAACAGGCGGTTATCCAAAGAAGTTGAGGAACATACAAATGACTTGATCAGACAATCATTTTTCAGACATGAACCCTATATTCCGCAAGTCAGGGATACGTTACTCAAGCAACAGGAAAGGCCCCCCAGGAAACCTGCCGACATATATGCATTGGATGATAGTCTTACAAACGATGACAGAATAATGGCATGGGATCAGGCAGTTGTTGATGCAAGGATGATACGGAACCAGATAACAACTACAAAAACAAATTTTAACTGGCAGAACAGACTCATAAGGAGATATGAGATGGAATGGCACCGGAAATTCACACTTTCATTTGCCTGTTTTATTTTCTTTTTTATCGGTGCTCCCCTTGGTGCCATAATACGAAAAGGAGGGCTCGGGATGCCTGTTGTAATTTCAGTGTTGTTTTTTGTCCTCTATTACGTTATTGATATTTCAGCCCAGAAATTTGTAAAAGAGCTTGTTGTCCCGGCTTTTCCGGGAATGTGGATATCAAGTATAATTCTTCTTCCCGCCGGTATTTTTCTCACCTGGAAAGCTACCACCGACTCGGCAATATTGAACACGGAGACGTATTATAATTTTTTCAAACGGGTTTCCGGGTTTTTTAATAACTTGATCAATAATAAGCCGAAGTCTTTGCCAGAAGATGAACATTCTTTTACTATGCAATAAATTTCCTTATCCGCCTAAGGATGGGGGATCAATGGCAACATACAGTATGGTCAGGGGGTTTGTTGAAGCAGGCAACCGGGTTGATCTTCTGGCCATGAATACGAGCAAGCATCACTGCCGAACCGGAGAAACCGGCATACCCGGAATAAACAGGGTCAGGCATGTTTTTATTGATAATTATATCAGTTACCCGTCTCTTGTATACAATATGTTGTTCTCATCCCTTCCATATACTGCCAGCCGCTTTATCAGCCATGAATACAGATCTGCCATTAAATCGATGCTCAGGGAGGAGGATTATGATATTGTACAAGTTGAAGGGCTGTATCTTTGTCCGTACATTACTGTCATCAGGGAAAATTCCGGAGCCCGGATTGTTTACAGGGCACATAATATTGAATCTGCTGTCTGGAAGAGTTATCACCGGCGAACGGGAAGTGTGTTCAGAAAGATGTATCTTAACAATCTGATAAAAAAGCTCGAATCTTTTGAACTGGGAGTTATCAATAATTATGACCTGCTTGTACCAGTTACCGATGCAGATCTTCATGCATTTTCACTGATGGGTAACAGTAAGCCGGCAATGGCAGCACCTTTTGGCATGTATCCGGATGAGTTTACTGCCGAAAGCAATAAGAAATTTAATGGATACACTTTGCAATATATAGGCGCATTGGACTGGTTGCCGAATATTGAGGCTATCGAATGGTTTATTGACAATATCTGGGCTAAGATAAAAAAGAGACATCCTGATATAAGGTTTCGTATTGCCGGAAGAGGTGCAAAAAGCAGTTTTGCCAGGAAATTGTTTGAACATGGCATAGATTTTTCAGGTGAAGTGGAAAGTTCTAAGAAGTTTCTTTCAGAAGGGGGTTTATTTATCTCTCCCTTGTTTTCCGGTAGCGGAATCAGGGTAAAGATCATCGAGGCCTTTTTTATGAGAATACCGGTAATAGCGACTTCTTTTTCTGCTTCCGGGATACCTGCAGAAGATGGACTGAACATATTGCTGGCAGACAGTGAGAGTGAATTTCTTAATGGTATTGACAAATTGCTTTCTGATGAGAACTATGCTGCGGAGCTGGCAAATAATGGGTGGAGGCTGGCTATGCATCATTTTAATAATAAATCAATTATCCAAAGGCTCATGGATTTCTACAAAAGACATTCCGTATGACAGCCCTGTTTTTTTTCTGGATCCCTGTAGCGGCAATTGTATATTCATACATGCTTTATCCGGTTTTGCTCAGGATCCTGGCGGCAGGGAAGCAACCGAACCAGGATGTCTACAGTAAAATCAGCCATCTGCCCCCGGTTGCAGTCCTCATGGCAGTACATAATGAACAGGAAGTATTGAAAGATAAGATATACAGTGTTGTCAATAGTGATTTCCCCAGGGAAAAACTCAGATTATTAATAGGCTCGGATGCTTCGACTGATAACACCAATAATATACTCAGGGAACTATCTGCCACAATGGATTGTGTCAGCTGTTTCTTTTACCGGGAACGCAGGGGTAAAGCGGCAATAATAAACGAAATGGCTGGAATTGCCCGTGAAGATATCCTGATTATCACCGACGCAAACGCAATGTTTGAAAAGGATCTTATCTTTCAGCTGATTAAGCATTTCAGGAATGAGGAAATCGGCCTGGTAGATTCCAATATGGTACAAAAGGGTTTAAGGAGTTCAGGGATTTCATTGCCGGAAAATGCTTATATTTCAAGGGAAGTAAGAATTAAATACCACGAAAGCCTGGTTTGGGGAATTATGATGGGACCTTTTGGCGGGTGTTATGCAATCAGGAAAAAGCTTTATTACAATGTTCCCGATCTGTTTCTGGTCGATGATTTTTTTATAAGCATGAAGGTCCTGACCGGCAGGTACAAGGTTATAACCGAACCCAGGGCCATTGTGTATGAGGACGTATCAAGCAGCCTGGCAGAAGAATTCAAAAGGAAGGTGAGGATTGCAGCAGGCAATTTTCAGAATCTGGGCTACTTTTTCAGTCATGTTTTTTCCGGTATCCCCGGATTTGCACAAAGTTTCCTGTCGCATAAGGTATTGCGATGGCTCGGCCCCTTTTTTATAGTATCTGCTTTTTTGAGTTCACTCTGGCTGGGTGTGGAAAACAGCTTTTACCGGTACCTTCTGTTAATACAGATTTCCATTCTTGGCATACCATTAATTGATTATTTATTGGGGAAAATCAAAACACATGTTTTAATTTTGCGTTTTATAACACATTTCATTAGTATGAACTTCGCTTTACTGGTGGGATTTTTTAAATACATTAAAGGAATAAAATCAAATGTCTGGCAACCAACAAGAAGAAACCAGTAGAAAGCTTGATTCAATTGAAGAAGCTGTTGAAGATATCAGGAATGGGAAGATAATAATCGTGGTAGATGATGAAGACCGTGAAAATGAAGGTGATTTTGTTGCCGCAGCTGAACTTACTACTGCTGATGTAGTAAATTTCATGGCCACGTATGGAAAGGGATTAATTTGTACCGCACTTCCCGAAGAACGTTGCAATGAAC
>SLGC01000027.1 GCA_007123885.1 Bacteroidales bacterium
AAGATCGTTCAGGAGATCGAACAAATAGCACCTGAGAGCTGGCGCATTATTCGTGTGGGTTGTGCCGGGGATAAAACCCGGGTTTTAAAAATACATGAACGCAAGACGGTATTAAAAGGATGCGGAAAGCCGATACGTGAGATTATCATAACAAGCCGGGGAAGAACCAGACCGGCCATTATCATAACCAATGATAATGACATCACCCCTGAGCAGGTCATTCGCAAATACAGTCATCGCTGGCTGGTTGAGAAGACCATTTCAGAAAAAATCGAGTTTTTTCATTTCAACCGTTTATCTTCGTCAATGGTTATAAAAGTGGACTTTGATCTTACCATGAGTATCCTGGCATATAATCTATACCGGCTGCTTGCTCTGGAAACTCAAAAGTATGCTTCATTTACAGCAGAAACACTGTTTGTAAAAATGGTATCAAACAGCGGCAGGGTAGAAATTAAAGACAAGTGTATTGAGCTAACGTTAAAGAAAAAAAGAAGTTTACCCGTTATGTTGGAAATGATGAATCAATATCAGAGTATAACCTATCCCTGGCTGTTTAATAAGTCGATTGTTTTCAAAGGTGCAACAACGTTATAAAAATTAGGGGTAAATTCCACTATGAAAATCTATGACTAATTAAAAATGCGTTCAAAGAAAACACTTAATCACGCTGATGCTCTGGATAAAGCAAAAATGTTCTGTGCAGCAGAGGAAAGATGTCGTTATGACATACGAAAGAAATTATTCGACTGGGGGGTAAATTCCGGCGACACCGAAAAGATCATCAATGAACTTGTTGATGAAAAGTTTTTAGATGAATGGCGTTTTGCCAGGATGTTTGCCGGCGGTAAATTTCGTATTAACAAATGGGGAAAAGTTAAAATCACACATGAACTTTTAAGGAAAAATATATCGAAAAATGTTATTGATGATGCTATAAGAAGGATTGATGAGGATGAGTATATCGATGTATTGAGAAAAGAGCTCATCAAAAAGCAACGCTCCATTTCTGCCGATGATGAATTAGAACTCAAGGCAAAACTGCACAGGTATGCCAGCAGTAAAGGATATGAATATGAATTGATCAACCTTGTACTTGATGATATGATCGCTATTAAGGATAACTGAAGATTTAAGGTATAATTTTTGAACCTCTGGCAAGTAAAAAGTAAAATCATGATAACATCAGACAATATTAAAGATCTTGTAAAGCGCAGTGAAGCGCTGAGGAGGCATCTTTGACGTCGACAGGAAGTTAATTGAAATAGAAGAGCAGGAAGAAAAAACCAGGGATCCCGGATTCTGGGATGATCCAAAGGTAGCAGAAAAACATCTGAAAGCCATTTCACAGAAAAAGAGCTGGACAGAAGGATATAATAATGTAGTTGAGGCAATCGATGAGCTACAGATCTTTTATGAATTTTACCAGCAGGATGAAGCTTCTGAAAAAGAGGTTGAGGAGCAGTATAAAAAAGCACTTTCCCTGGTTGAAGATCTGGAATTCAGGAATATGCTCAGCAAGGAGGAAGATGCACTGGGTGCTATTTTAAAGATCAATGCTGGTGCCGGTGGGACTGAAAGTCTGGACTGGGCTGAAATGCTGATGCGCATGTATCTGCGGTGGGGAGAAAAGAACAATTACACTATAAAACAACTGGATTACCTGCCGGGTGAAGAGGCAGGTATCAAAACAGTGACCCTGGAATTCACCGGAGATTATGCATATGGTTATCTGAAAAGCGAATCCGGTGTACACCGGCTGGTCAGATTATCTCCATACGATTCCGCGAATAAGCGTCATACCAGTTTTGCTTCTGTCTTCGTTTCTCCGGTAGTTGATGAAAACATTGAAATAGTGATCAAACCGGCCGATATTACCTGGGAAACTTACCGGGCCAGCGGGGCAGGGGGACAAAATGTGAACAAGGTTGAAACAGCCGTGCGTTTAAGACATCATCCTTCCGGATTAGTGGTGGAAAATCAGGAAGACCGTTCCCAGATGAAGAATAAGGAAAATGCAATGAAGATCCTTAAATCCCAGCTTTATGAAATAGAGCTGGAAAATCGCCGGCAGGCCCAGGCTGAAATAGAGAGCGGTAAGAAAAAAATCGAATGGGGTTCACAGATCAGGAATTATGTTCTTCATCCCTACAAGATGGTCAAAGATGTCAGGACCGGTTATGAAACCTCCAGTATACAGGATGTTCTGGACGGTGAACTGGATCCCTTCATAAAAGCCTACCTGATGGAATTCGGCTCAGAGTAACAATGGTTCAGGATCAGGATCATCATTCTTCTTCCAGCTTCTCCAGGATATCCAGCATTCTATCTCCTGACATAGCCGGGGTTAGGATTGCATTGGTCTGATCGATTCGCATTTTTTCCATCTGCTTTCTGAACTCTTCAGAGGCTTTACGTGCTTCTTCTCCGGCTTGCCTCATCTGCTCACGGAATTCTTCTGAGTCGAACTGTTCCCGTATCTCTTCAAGCCTCCTGCGGAATTCTTCCGAATCGAACTGTTTCCGCATTTCCTCCACCCGAGTCTTTGGGTTCGGTTAAATTCCAGGGAGGCTTTCCTGGCAGGGCATGCTTGATTGAAAAATTAAGGGAAGCATGATGATTTGTTTTTGATGGTTTTTTTGAAGAAATATAGTATT
Source organism: Bacteroidales bacterium (assembly GCA_007123885.1). Classification (GTDB taxonomy): domain Bacteria; phylum Bacteroidota; class Bacteroidia; order Bacteroidales; family PUMT01; genus PXAP01. Next base: position 2,658 of record SLGC01000027.1, read on the forward strand.
TTAACAGAAGATAACTTGACGGGAACGGAAGTTAAAGATGTCGCTATTTTAAACAAAAATTTATTAGCATGTACAGAACTGAATATGATACTATGGGACCGGTCGAGGTTCCGGCTGACAAATACTGGGGGGCCCAGACACAGCGTTCCATAAATAACTTCAGGATCGGAATTCAGAAAATGCCTGTTGAAGTTATCAGGGCTTTTGCAATCCTGAAAAAAGCAGCCGCTTTAACAAACGCTGACCTTGGCGTCTTGCCGGAAGAAAAGGCAAACCTGATAGCCGCTGTGTGTGATGAGATCCTTGAAGGAAAGCTTGATGACCAGTTTCCGCTTGTTGTGTGGCAGACCGGTTCGGGAACCCAGACCAATATGAATCTGAACGAGGTAATAGCAAACCGGGCACATGTACTTTCCGGGAACAAGCTGGGAGAGGACAAACCATTTCTGCATCCCAACGACGATGTTAATAAATCGCAATCATCAAATGATACATTTCCCACAGCAATGCATATTGCTGCCTATACGATGCTGATGGAATTGACCATGCCTGCGCTGGGCAAGTTAAGGGATACCTTCGGGAAGAAATCAGAAGAATTTATGGATATCGTGAAAATAGGACGCACCCATTTTATGGATGCCACACCTGTTACACTGGGGCAGGAGTTTTCTGCTTATGTATCGCAGATTGATCATGGCCTGAATAATCTTAAAGCTACCCTTCTCCATTTAAGTGAATTGGCCCTTGGCGGCACTGCTGTGGGTACGGGGATCAATGCCCCGGAAGGATACCAGGAGAATGTTGCGGATATGATTGCCGAACTGACCGGTTATCCATTTATAACGGCCACCAATAAATTTGAGGCACTTTCAGCCAATGACGCACTGGTTAAAGTATCCGGTGCCCTTAAAGGGTTGTCGGTCAGTCTTATGAAAATAATGAATGATCTCAGGGTACTTGCATCGGGGCCCCGTTCAGGAATAGGAGAGATACGTCTTCCCGCAAACGAACCAGGATCATCAATAATGCCCGGAAAGGTCAACCCCACACAGATTGAAGCGCTCAGCATGGTCTGCGCCCAGATTAACGGTAATGACACTGCCATAACCACAGGAGGTATGCTGGGTCATTTCCAGCTGAATGTTTTCAGTCCCATGATAATTAACAATCTTCTGGATTCGGCCAGACTTCTTGGTGATGCCTGTGTTTCATTTAATGATAATTGTGCCGTAGGAATAGAAGCGGATCATGAAACTTTAAAGAGAAACCTTGAAAATTCCCTTATGCTTGTAACTGCACTGAATCCGCATATTGGCTACGAGAATGCGGCTAAAATTGCCAAAAAAGCCTACGAGGAAAACAAAACGCTGCGCGAAGCGGCACTGGAACTCGGACTGGTAAGTGAAGAGCAGTTCAGCCAGTGGGTCGATCCGGGTAAAATGATCTAGAAGCAGTTCAGCCAGTGGACCGATCCGGGTAAAATGATATAGAAGCAGTTCAGCCAGTAGGTTGCTCAGACAATTATGTTGAGGAGAAATTTAATTTGCTCACCCTGATCGCAGAAAAATTAATTCAGAGGTTTCTTTTAATAAAGCCGGTAATGGTTTCGACCGATTTTTCAGGCTCTTCCAGAAAACCTATATGACCTGAATTTTCCAGGACCACAAACTCCGATTTTTCCGGAAGTGAAATTTTTTGTGCAACTTCTTCGAAAGAGATGTAATTATCATGTTTTCCTGCAATCAGCAATACCGGGATTGTTGCTTTCTTCAGTATACTCACTCTTGAAGGACGTTCCATCATACCATTAAGGCAGGCGATAATCCCCTTGTCCGGAGTTCCCTGTGCAATCATTGTTGCTCTTTCAACTTCATGTTTCAATAATTCAACATTTTTGGGGGCAAAAGCTTTTGGGATATTAAGTTTTGAGATCAGTTCTTTTTTGCCCTGGTTAACAAGAACGATTTCGCGGCACCTGTTGCTCATGACTTTTTTAGTATCGGGAAAAGGATGTGAATGAAACAGGCACAGACCTTCAAGGCGATCAGGATAGTTTTCCAGCATGGCAAGTGCCGTATACCCACCCATGGAATGTCCTGCTACAAAGCATTTTTCTATTTGGCAGTGGTCAAGAACGGCAATAACTGCTTCTGCAAGTTTTTCCATAGGGTGAACCTCGCCAAGGATCCCGGATCTTCCATGTCCCGGCAGATCCGGACTGATGACCCTGAATTCTTCAGCAAGGATGTCATTAAAACCATTCCAGATTTCAAGAGATTCAAGATAACCGTGAAGCAGCACCAGTGGTCTGCCCGCGCCCTTATCGGAAAACCTGACAGAAGTGCCTTCAAAAGGTATAGATGTGATCATTTTGTTTGTGAATTACAATTTAAACAGTTGCAAATTTAAAAAATCATAATTATTTATTCCTCTAAATAAAATTGGCAAATGCAACTAACACCACACTGAGTGAAGGCTCAGGGATTATAAATATGGAATAATTATAAATTGCATGAAATCTTTATCCGGCATTGATAATAAGTCCTGAAGGAAATATATTTGTATAGCAGGAAGTTTTTTAAAAAATATTCTCCTGTGCATCTTTTGTTATTAACTGTTCCCGGTACCATTAACAGTAATTAATGATCAACTATGGGTAGTTTTATTAATGCCTCCATTGGCAAAAAATTCCTTGTCAGTATTTCCGGACTGTTCCTTATCTCATTTCTCGCTGTACACCTGACGGTCAATTTGTTTTTACTTGCCGGGCAGGAATCCTATAATCTGGTTGCCCATTTCATGGCTACCGACCGGGTAATAAGCTTCCTGGAACCTATGCTGGCTGTAGGGTTTCTCCTGCATATCGCATATTCTGTAATCCTTACCATTTCAAATCAAAAAGCGCGGCCGCAGAAATTTGCGGAGGTTGACACAAGCCGGAGCAGCAGCTGGCCTTCACAAAATATGTTTGTTCTTGGGGGACTTATTCTGGCCTTCCTTGTTTTACACCTTTCCAATTTCTGGTATGTAATGCAATTCGGCGAAATGGATTACATCATGTACGACGGTATTGCCGTCAAGGATGCCTATACCCTTGTAACCGGGAAATTTGTAATATGGTACCATGTCCTTGCTTATGTTGCAGGGGCAGTTTTCCTTGGATTCCATCTTCTGCATGGTTTCCAGTCATCCTTTCTGACACTCGGGTTGTACAACAAGAAATGGCGCCGGCGACTTGAAATTATCGGGATTCTATATACCATTTTTATTGCAGCCGGATTTTCATTAATACCACTTTATTTTCTTATCGGTCATTACGCCGGCTGAAAAAGCTGAAGCTGACCAGAACTGCAGATATTAATCAGCGTTATATTATCAGAATATGAGTAAATTAAATGCAAAAATTCCGGAAGGACCGTTGGCTGATAAATGGCAAAACCACAGGGAATCTATACGGCTTGTCAGTCCCGCCAACAAAACCCGGCTTGATGTAATAGTAGTCGGGACCGGTCTTTCAGGTGCCTCTGCCGCATCCACGCTTGCAGAACTTGGATATAATGTTAAGTCCTTCTGTTTCCAGGATTCTCCCCGGAGGGCCCATTCGGTAGCTGCCCAGGGCGGAATGAATGCTGCCAAAAATTATAAAAATGACGGTGACAGTGTATTTCGCCTTTTCAAGGATATCATAAAAGGCGGTGATTACCGGGCCCGGGAAGCTTATGTTTACAGGGCGGCCCAGGTCAGCAACCTGAGTATAGACCAGCTGGTGGCTGCAGGGGTTCCCTTTGCCCGTGAATACAGCGGATATCTTGACAACAGGTCATTTGGAGGGGTACAGGTATCCCGCACATTTTACGCAAAGGGACAGACCGGACAGCAGTGCCTGCTTGGGGCATATAGCGGATTGATAAGGCAAATGGCAAGGGGGAAAGTAACAATGTATAGCCGTCGTGATATGCTTGAACTTGTCCTGGTGGACGGGAAGGCAAGGGGCATAATCACGCGCAATCTCGTAACAGGCGAACTGGAACGTCACTCTGCACATGCCGTTGTGCTGGCTACAGGCGGATACAGTACCATATATTACCTCTCGACACTTGCTGTGGGTTCAAATGCTTCCGCTGCCTGGTCCGCGCATAAAAAAGGAGCATTTTTTGCCAATCCCAGCTTTGTGCAGATACATCCTACAAGTGTACCGCAGTTAAATGACTACCAGGCGAAACTTACATTGATGTCTGAATCACTCCGAAATGACGGACGGATCTGGGTCCCCAAAAAGAAGGGTGATAACAGGCATCCTGGCGAAATACCCGAGGATGAAAGAGATTATTACCTTGAAAGACGTTATCCCGCCTTTGGGAACCTTGTTCCAAGGGATGTTGCCTCGAGGGCGGCCAAGGAACGATGTGATGCCGGTTATGGTGTGGGAGAAACAGGGCTTTCTGTATATCTTGATTTCAGCCAGGCCATCGGAAAGCAGGGAAAAGATGTAATCAGGTCCAAGTATGAGAACCTGTTTGACATGTACGAAAAGACAACCGGGGAAAATCCCTACAAAGAGCCTATGCGAATATATCCTGCCGGCCATTATACAATGGGCGGCCTGTGGGTGGATTATAACCTGATGACCACCATTCCCGGTCTGTTTTCCATTGGGGAATCCAACTTTTCCGATCATGGGGCCAACAGGCTAGGTGCCGGTTCCCTTATGCAATGCGCCAACGACGGGTACTTCATATTGCCGGTTACCATAGGTGATTACCTTGCCGATGATATCCGGACACCAAAGATCCCTGTCGATATTCCTGAATTTGAAAAAGCAGAAAAGGCATCCATGGAAAAGCTTCAAATCCTGATGTCCGTGAAGGGAACACAGACAGTTACATCATTCCACCGTCGGCTTGGACGGATCATGTGGGATCTTTGCGGGATGGTAAGAAATGAAAAAGGCCTCAAAGATGCGTTGCAAATGGTAGGGAAACTCAAAAAGGAATTCTGGAGCGATGTCCGGATTCCCGGTACTCTTTACGAGGTTAACCAGGAACTCGAAAAGGCTGTCCGTGTAGCCGATTTCTTTGAATTGGGGCACCTGATGTGCGAAGATGCGCTTGCCCGCGAGGAATCATGCGGAGCCCATTTTCGTGAAGAAAGCCAGACACCTGAAGGAGAGACGAAGCGGATTGACAGCAGGTTTTCTTATGTTTCTGTGTGGGAATATCCTACAAAAGGGAAACACCACATTCTGCATAAAGAAGCGCTCGGTTTTGAAAATGTGGAAATACAGGAAAGGAGTTACAAATAGAAGTTTTAATCATAACGGGTTCAGAATCGCAAAAAAGATGGACAAGGAGGGCAGAACCTGAAAATTTACACTATCAATAAAAGTACGATCATGGAATTCAAACTAAAAATATGGAGGCAAAAGGATGCCAGAAGCCAGGGACGTTTTGTCGATTATTCTATTACCGGTGTAACGGGAAATATGTCCTTTCTGGAGATGCTTGACTACCTCAATAAGACGCTTATTGAAAAAGGTGATGATCCTGTGGCTTATGAACATGACTGCCGGGAAGGGATCTGCGGATCATGTGCACTTTATATCAATGGAAGGGCGCATGGTCCGGCCGATGAGATTGCAACTTGTGAGGTGAGGATGAGATTGTTTAAAGACGGGGAAACCATTGTTGTTGAACCCTGGCGTGCAAAATCCTTTCCGGTGATAAAGGATCTGATAGCTGACCGGCAGGCATTGGATAAGATTATGCAGGCAGGAGGATTTATTTCTGTAAATGCAGGGTCTGCTCCTGAAGCCAACTCGATACCTGTTTCCAGGGAATCGGCCGATGATGCATTTGATGCGGCAATATGCATTGGTTGTGGTGCATGTGTTGCTGCATGCAAGAATTCCTCGGCAATGTTGTTCGTGGCTGCAAAGGTATCACACCTGGCCTTGCTTCCCCAGGGAAGGAAAGAGGCCAGGAAAAGGGCCCTTGCCATGGTTGCCAAAATGGACGAGCTTGGATTCGGCAGCTGCACAAATACCACAGCATGTGAAACAGAATGTCCCAAAGGAATATCAATGACTCATATTGCAAGGCTTAACCGGGAATTTTTATTGTCCGGGTTTCAGACGTGATAATGTCATGGAAGGCTCATAGTTTCTTCGATATCCTCTACCGTTTTTGGGATTCGCGGGCCCAGTACCCGTGATCCGGTGGCTGTAACAAGTACATCATCTTCTATCCTTATTCCACCAAAATTACGGTAGGCTTCAAGTTTATCATAATTAATATATTCAGTTAAAACTTTATCTGATTTCCACTTATCTATCAGGGCGGGAATAAAATAGATGCCGGGTTCAACGGTCAGAACAAAATTTTCCTGAAGCCTCTTTCCCAGCCGCAGGAATGCAAGTCCGAATTGATCAGATCTTTTTATCTCATCATCATATCCAACAAAGTCCTCACCAAGATCTTCCATGTCATGGACATCCAGGCCAAGCATATGACCCAATCCGTGCGGGAAAAAAAGAGCATGTGCGCCATCGGTCACAGCTTCATCAATATTTCCTTTCATAATTCCAAGCTCCTTAAGCCCCCCTGCAATTACTGAAGCGGCCTTCAGATGAATATCCCTGTATGGTATGCCTGGCTTAATTGACATGACGGATTTTTCCAGTGACTTAAGGACAATATTGTAGATATCTTTTTGCTCTTCCCCGAATTTTCCGCCGACAGGAACTGAACGGGTAATATCACTGGCATAATGCAGGTCCGTCTCACTGCCGGCATCGGTAACCATTATCCTTCCCGGTTTAAGAAGGTTGCCATGATAATGATTGTGCAGCGTCTGTCCGTCGATGCTTAGTATAACCGGAAAAGAGACCGGGTTTCCATGAGACAGGGAGATCCCTTCTATCCTTCCCGCGATTTCTCTTTCATAAATTCCCGGCTGGGCCATTTTCATTGCTGTCGTATGCATTTTTTCTGCAATATCAACGGCTTTTTCAATTTCGGCAATTTCATCCTTCGATTTGACAGACCTTAACTTTGCTACTGCTTTGATAAGTTCAACGGATACCTGCTTCATTATACCGGAATGGTGAATATCGAGCAAGGCTTCCAGTTTCATCATTCTTTCTGCCCTGTAAGGAGGCAGGAAATGGATCTTGCGTCCTTTATCTCTTCCCTGCCGGATGATCTTTTCCAGTTCAGCAATGGAATGGGTCCGGTCAACACCTGCCATATCCCCGAGTTCACTGATCGAGTGACGGGTACCCATCCAGATAATATCGCTGAGATCATCGTCATCACCAAATAGCATATGCCGGTTTTCATCAATATCTATTATGCCGGCCAGACCAGGCCTGTCCGCTCCAAAGAAATAGAGAAAAGAGCTATCCTGTCTGAAATGATAGGTGTTCGCCCTGTAGTTCATCGGCGAATCTTCATTACCCGGCAGAAGGATCAGACCTGTTTTCATTTCTTTTACGAGAGCTTTTCTTCTGTCTGAATAGAAGGATTTAATGAACATGATCATGTTGTTTAAAAAGGATGGATTTATCAGGACTTTTATTCATTATCCTAAAGTTAATATCATTTCATGGCATATGCAAATGATCAACCCGAACCGGTCCCGGTCCGGTTAAATAAATTATGATCAAGGTATCTCAACTACAATCAAATATATCGTTCAAAAACCGAAACAAAATAATTAAACGACCGTAGAACAAAACGTTCACAAATGTTAATTTGAGCCGATTAATTGCGAAAAGCATGTGGAGTTTTTATATTCGCATGCTTGCACATTTCTCTTATGGAATTTGCAAATTAAAATTATCCAGGAATCATGCCTTACCGACGCCTTCCAAATACAGATAAAGCCCGCCTGAAGGCATTGAAAATTGCCCGGTTCAGAGGCAGGGAATTACCACCTTTTAAACTTGCCTTCTCGCAAAAATCCAACCAGCGACTTCAGAGTTTTGTACATAATTATGAAAATGCAATTTCATATTACAACCATTGCTATGCATTGCAAACAGAAAAAAACAAGCAGTATATAGCAAGTATGAAGAAAGCCAAGTTATACATTTCCCATTTCATCAAGGTTCTTAACCTTGCTGTTACAAGAGGCGATATCCAGTCTGAGGCGAGAAAATATCTTGGTCTTAACATCAATGAATCCAGGTTACCCCCACTTAATGCAGAGAATGAAATAATAAAATGGGGCGAAAAGCTGATCAAAGGAGAGGCACATCGAATCCTTGATAAGGGGACACCGGTAACAAACCCCACCATAGCTCTTGTGAAGGTAAGGTATGAAGCTTTTATGGAAACCCACCATTATCAGAAGACACTGCAAAAGAATACGGCAAGAGCCCTGGAAAAACTTACCGAATTAAGGAAAGAAGCGGATATGATCATTTTGCAGGTATGGAATGAGGTGGAAGATTCTTTTAAAGATTTGCCTGATGAAATGAAAAGGGCAAAAGCAAAAGAATATGGCCTAATTTATGTTTATCGTAAAAACGAATTAGGTGTCATTAGCATTTTTGATTCCCGGCAATCTGGTGCCGGATGAAGGGTCTTCTATACTTTGTGTGAGGTAATGACCTGGCTGGGCTTAGCCGGGGCAGCTGTTAGCAATAAAACGCGATGTCTAACCAAAAAAACCGGCGTTAAGGCCTCCATCCTTTGGGTGAAATCCGCTTTTAGAGAATTTTTTACAACTATAATCGCCGGTCTTTTAATCTTTTTCGAAAGGCAAAAAGCAGGAGCACAAATATTCCAAGACTGATAAGGACATAATACCATTGAGCAGGATCAGCTCCTATTGTTTCTATATCTTCTGCTATCCGGTTTCTCTGTATAAAATAGAAAACAATTACTGCAACGGCATTATTCACAAAATGGGCCGCTATGGGGATCCACATTTTACCGCTCCAGACCAGCATATAACCAAAAAGGACTCCCAGCAATGTGCGTGGAAGGAAACCGAAAAATTGCAGATGCATGGCGCTGAAAATAATTGCTGATATCCATATTCCGGCATGAAAGCTTCTGGTCCATTCCGAAAACAACCGCTGGATCACTCCCCTGAATAATAATTCTTCTCCTATAGCCGGGATCACCGCTATGACAAAAATATTGATGAAAAGATCGGTTATATCATCTGCCTGGAGAAACCGTTTAGTCAGCTCTTCGGCAGTTTCCTCGGCCTGCTTCATCCACTCCTCAACAGGGCCAAGAAAATCCGGCAGGGACATCTGGGCATTCCAGTAGGCGGTCAGGTTGATAAGAGGTATGGCTGAAATCATGATGACCGCAGTAAATATAATGGTACTCCAGCTTACCTTCCTTTCAAGTTTAAGGTACCGGAAAGAGTTTCCGCTGAAGAACCATCCCAGTATGAACGGGGGAATAACAAAAAGGCCTATTGATTGCACTACCTGGAAATACTTCAGCAAATTTGCATAATCAGGATGAGTAATATGGGTCATCGCATCTACCAGTTCCATAAAACTCATTCCAAATACAGGAATAGCCAGCAGCAATCCGCCAATCAAAGTGATCAGAAAGCTCGCCAGTATAATAAAGGCAGAAAACATTAATTTTGCAAATGGACCGCTGTTCCGGAGTAAACCATTGCTCATATTTTTGCTTTTAACGTTAATTCTATAAAGATACTAAAACAATATTCAGGTCGAAAATAAAATCAGAAAAGAAGCTTGAACATTGTATTCAACATATCGGGTACATCAACCCCGTGAAGCATCCGGTGTTAAACAGGCTGCCACAATGAACATGCAGATCCAATGGTTCCCCGGCCTCCTGCTGTCACAGGGACATTAAAATAATGCAGGAATTGTGTGTATGATGCCGGCAAACACAATAAGATAATAGATTTGCTGTTATTTTCAAAACTTTAAATTTTATTGTCCTGGTTAAAATTGAAAACATAGAATTAAGACACAGGCCTTTGTTACTGGCTCCCATGGAGGATATTACAGATCCGTCTTTCAGGTATATGTGCAAGAAATTCGGAGCTGACCTGATGTATACAGAATTTATTTCGAGCGACGGACTGATAAGGGATGGGAAAAAGAGTGTAAAAAAGCTCGATATCTATGAACATGAAAGACCTGTGGGGATCCAACTTTACGGGCATATTACAGGATCTATGGTTGATGCGGCCCTCCTTGCTGAAAATGCGGCGCCCGAATTAATTGATATTAATTTCGGATGTCCGGTGAGGAAGATCTCAAACAGGGGAGCAGGGTCAGGGATGTTCCGGAACATACCATTGATGATCTCTATGACTTCAGCCATTGTACAGGCTGTTAAACTTCCGGTAACCGTTAAGACCCGCCTGGGCTGGGATGACAGCAGCAAGCCTGTTGTAGAGGTGGCTGAACGGCTTCAGGATGCCGGTATAAAAGCCATTACCATCCATGGCCGCACCAGGGCTCAGATGTACAAGGGGAACGCCGACTGGCACCTGATAGGTGAGGTTAAGAACAATCCCAGGATGAAAATACCTGTTTTCGGTAATGGTGACGTCTGTTCCCCCGGGACGGCAAAAGAATTGCTTGATCGGTATAATGTTGACGGGATAATGATTGGTCGCGCCACCATCGGCAGACCATGGATTTTCAGGGAAATAAGGCATTATCTTGATACCGGTGAATTGCTGCAGTCTCCGGATCTTCATGAAAAGTCGCAAATTGCCAGGGAACATTTCCTCAAATCGATAGAAAGAAAGGGGGAGAAAGTGGGAATACTCCAGATGCGCCGTCATTTTGTTGCCTATTTCAAGGCATTGAAAAATTTCAGGGAAACCAGGTTGAAGCTGCTTACCTCCTGTGATGTGCAGGAGATACTGGATATCCTTGAAAGTATTCCTTTAAAATTCAAGGAAACCGGGCATCAATTTGTAGCCGGCAATGGGTAGCCCGGTCCCGGATAAAGGCCGGAAAGTCAGTAATTTTTTGTAATTTTCAACCTGTTTTTGATGGAGTAATTTGAACACGAGGTGGTTACGGTTACCAATGACCTTATAAAAAATCCTTAGAGAAAACTTTAACTACCCTCATTAATTAAATAATTGCCTTTCATGGTACGAAGATCCCTAATATCCATTTTTGTTGTTCTGTTTATTGCATCAGCTCTTTTTGCCCAATCCGGGTCTCCACTTTCTTTGGAAAAAATAATGGCAGGCGACCAATGGATAGGTTATCAACCCTCAAATCCCAGGTGGTCGGCAGATGGACTAAAAATTTATTTTCAATGGAACCCTGAAAATTATCCTTCCGATTCACTATATATTTATAATGTAAGATCAGGCAGTATCAGAAAAATGACTCCGGCCGAGAGGAGAGAGTTACCACCGGACCGGGTAGGCTATGACGAAAACAGGCGAAGGATGGTCTTTACGAGGAACGGGGATCTTTTTATCAAGGATATAAGAAGATCTGAATCCAGGCAGTTGACCAATACGGTTGAAAATATATCAGGCCCTTCATTTACACGGGATGGTGATAAAATTACCTACATTTCGGAAAACAACATGTATCTTTTTAACCTGGAAAAGGGGTCCGTAAGGCAGCTCACCGATTTCCGGCAGGGAAGTGCCCCTTCGGAAAAAGTACATGGCAGACAGGATCAGTGGCTTAAAGATCAGCAAACCGATTTATTTGAAGTACTGAGAGAAAGAAAGGAGCTTGAAGAATTGCGCCAGGAACACCGGGAAGCGGATAGCCCTGAAAGACCCTTGTCCATTTATACCGGCAATGCCTCCGCGGGTAATCTGCGATTGAACCCCGGAGAGAGGTTCATATCATATTTCCTTTATGCGCCCGCAGATGCTGAATTTACCATGATGCCCGATTATGTTACCCTCTCGGGCTATACTGAAGAGAGAACGACAAGGCCAAAGGTAGGTGCGGATCAAATGTCAGTTACAGCCGGTATTTATGACCTGGAACAAAAAAAGAGTTACATGGTAGAAACCGGCGACTTACCGGGTATCAGGGATGTGCCTGAATATATGAGGGAATACGGGTTTGATGCCGATGAGCTTGAGCATGACAGGGAGGTTGTTTTCACTGCCTTGCTATGGTCGCCCGAAGGTGATAAGGCAGTGGTCAACATCAGGGCAAGGGATAATAAGGACAGGTGGATAATGCTTCTCGATCCGGAAACCGGTCAGCTGAGTCTGCTGGACAGACAGAGGGATGAAGCCTGGATTGCAGGTCCCGGTATCAATGTACCACCTAGTGGACAGGGGATGGGATGGATGCCCGACAACAGAAGAATATGGTTCCAGTCCGAGGAATCCGGCTGGTCGCATCTTTATACCGTCGATGTTGCAACAGCGGAAATAACAGCATTGACCTCGGGGGAATTCGAGGTTTATGGTCCGCAATTATCTCACGATAATAAATACTGGTATTTTACCTCGAATGAGGTTCATCCCGGCGAAAGGCATTTTTACATGATGCCGGCAGAAGGCGGCAGCCGGACACGGGTTACCGGCATGGAAGGAAGAAATGATGTAATTGTTTCGCCTGACGGGAAAAAGCTTGCCATACGCCACTCCTTTTACAATAAACCCTGGGAACTATATGTCATGGATAACAAGCCCATGGCGGAACCTGTTCAGGTAACCCATTCGCTTTCTGATGAATTCAGGGAATATGACTGGCGCATCCCCGAGCTTCTTACATTTGAAGCGATTGACGGTGCAGAGGTGTGGGCAAGGCTTTACCGCCCCGAAGATCCTGAACCGGACGGACCGGCGGTTATCTTTGTCCACGGAGCCGGATATCTGCAGAATGCTCATAAATGGTGGAGCAGCTATCTCAGGGAGTATATGTTCCATAATCTTCTGGTTGACAAAGGTTATACAGTGCTTGACATTGATTTCCGCGCAAGTGCAGGATACGGGCGGGACTGGCGAACCGGTATATACAGGCATATGGGAGGAAAGGATCTTTCAGACAATGTTGACGGAGCCCGCTTCCTTGTTGAAAATTATGATATTGATCCTTCCAGGATCGGGATTTACGGCGGATCATACGGAGGATTTATCACTCTTATGGCAATGTTCGATCATCCTGATATATTCGCTGCAGGGGCTGCATTGCGATCGGTGACAGACTGGGCGCATTATAATCATGGTTATACCTCCAACATTCTAAACACACCAGTCTGCGACAGTCTTGCATTCGTGCGAAGTTCCCCCATATATTTTGCGGAAGGACTCGAGGGTGCCCTCCTGATGTGTCATGGTATGATAGATGATAATGTGCATTTCCAGGATATTGTAAGACTTACACAAAGATTGATAGAACTTGGAAAAGAAAACTGGGAACTTGCCGTGTACCCTGTCGAACGGCATGCTTTCATCGAGACCAGCAGCTGGGTCGACGAATACAGAAGGATCCTTAAATTGTTTGAGGATAATTTGAAATGATGACTCCGGATAAAAGTAAAAACAGATGAAAATTGTTATAACCGATGTTTATGATCTGAAATACAATTTTGGTGTCCAGGGTCTTGTTCTGCCATTGATTGAAAAGATCAGGAAATACACCGATGATGCCAGTTTTATACTTCCTGTTCAGACAGCCTACCTGAATCAGCCCAACATTGAGTTTGCCCGTGAAAAAGGGATAAACCTCATCGGTTACTGGAAATATAGTTTTATAATAGACCTTTTTTATCCTTTAATCAGGTTAATAAATATCTTTTCATTTTCATCAATCCCGGGAAAGGCCTCAAAAAGTAAACCAGGACCTTTATCTCTGTACCGGGAACTTGCCGGTACAATACAGAGTGCCGATATGGTAATTGATGTAGCTGGGATCGAGTTCATAGGGAACAACAAATATAAATATAAGTGGGGCGAATTGTTTTTTACCCGCATGTTTCAGAAAATGGCCGGAAGGTTCGGGGTATCCTATTTCAAATATACAAAGTCATACGGACCTCTTGAAGGTTTTCTTTTCAGGTGGATGGCTAAAAAACTACTGGCAGAGCTCCCTTTCCTTTTTATCAGGGGCAGCAATAACCTGGAGGAGATGAAAAAATTCGATCTAAAAACTCCAATGTACCTTTTTCCCGATGTTTCCCTGATACTCAAACCATCACCAAAGGAAAAGGCAATGTCATATCTAAAATCATTGGGCGTTGACATTGATCAGCCACTGGTCGGAATATCACCCAGCAGGGTACTCAGCAAGATAGCCGTCACGAATCCTGAAAATACTGTAGGTAACAATCATCGTGAACTTGTAAAAAAGTTCATAAGGGAATATCTGGCTCTCGGGTATCAGGTGCTTATTATTCCTCACGCAATGGACAGGATAGACAGGAAAAAATGTGACTGGAAGCTTTCACTTGAGATACTCAATGAAATTGGAAATCCCGAAAATGTTTGCCTTACCGGTGAGGACTTATCCTACGCTGATACCAGGGCTGTTATCGGACTGCTTTCATTTTATGTTACAGGAAGATACCATTCAGTTGCATCAGCCCTGTATATGGGAGTGCCGGTAATATGCCTTGCATGGCATATTAAATACATCGATATAATGAGTGAATTTCTCGATGATTTTCTTGCTGTCGACTGCAGGAACACCGGGATCAATGATGCATGGCTTTTGATCAGGAAATATCATGAGGACATGTCATGGTTCGACAGGCAGAAAATCAGGAGTAACAGGCTCAGGATCGAAAGGCAGGTTGAACGGAGCATCAAAATGATAATGGAGTATGCACATGTTGCCCGGCTTGAATCTTCTTTCGATAACTGACAAATTATCCGGCTTAATGAATTCGTCAGAACCTTACCCTGGCCGGCAACCCTGGGATATCTTCACGACATAAAGAAAACATTTCCTCGAAAATTACCCGGAACATCTTACGGCTCATGAGCTTACCGGAAACCTATCCTTCCAGCCAGCTTTGGGATCTCTTCACGGTACAAGAAAGCCAGTCCGGCAAAAATCACTACCACAAGTATCGGGGAAATTATAAACGGGCTAATTGAAAAAACAACTTTTACTATTTCAAGCAGAACAGCAGAACAAATTACTGACAATGGAAAATAAAACACTTTGAAATAATTATAGGAAACCGGCACCATCCTTTGCTGAATAATTCTCAATGAAATGATCTGAAACATGTAAGCTGCCATAAATGCAGTAATTGCTCCGTAAAAGCCTATAACAGGTGTCAGCAGCCAGTTGATGGCAAGGTTAATTATAAGTACAATCCCATTTATATATATGAATACGGCAGTTTTCTTTTCAAATAGTATTGGCCATGAAAAAACCTGGTAAAGTGCCCTGAAAATGAACCTGATAAATAAGATGCCAATAATACCGCTTGATAAAGCCAGATCGGTTTCATAGAACAGATGTATGAATATCATTACAGGCAGAATGGCCAGTGCAATTATTCCCGTTGCTTCAGCCATAAAAAGATTGGTCATTGTTCTGATCTCGGATTTCCTGTTTTTTATACCATCTTTCATATAGCGGAATATTTCCGGCTGTATAGCACCTGTAAGTCCCTGTATCACCATTTGTATGCCAATGGCGAATTTCATGGCGTTATCATAAATACCCAGTTGTTCAGGGTTATTAAGCAGGAAAAACCTGTCGGCAAAAAGCAGTCCCCAGAAAATAAATTCCGTCAGGAACATGGGACCGGCAAATTTATGGATTTCCTTAAGTAAAGTCCTCTTGTAGTGAAATCCGCTTTTATAATAGGTATAAGCTACAAGTGCTGCCGACAGAAAAGCTCCGCCTGCCGCTGTGCCGTACACATATCCAATGAAAGAAAGGTCATACAAAAATACACCCGCCAATTGAAATCCTGACCGGAGAATACCGGAAAAGAAACTTACTATGACAAACGCCTGCAATCTTTTCTCGTTCCTGTAGAGAACAAGAAGGGTAGCTATAACCGATCTGTTCAACCCTGCTATCACCAGGGCAGGGCCATATCTTCCAAAATCCTGAAGGTCTGGCTGAGGGAAGAGCTGGCCAATATAAGGAGCCATAATCAGTACCAGCCCCATTAATAGTATGCCCCGGCCCAATATGCCATTTAGTACAGATGATACAAGTCTGTTATATCCCTGTTCACTACTCTTATGATCATAGTAAAATCTCTGGATCCCACTGGCCATACCGAATGTGCAGATCAAAAAAACAACAGAGATGATGGCTTCTGTAATGGCCAGGTAACCAAAATCGACAGGTCCGAGACGTGCCCTGCCTTCGATTACCGGATAAACAATAAGCTGGAGCAGAGCCGGGAATATAGCAAATGCTGTATATACAGCCGTTAACTTGAAGTGCTCCTTCAGATTTATCATTTTTCCCTTTCCCTGATAGTTGGGCAAAACAAATGTAATATAAACAAAATTTTTACCGTATTTTTGTCGGATTATTTTAAAACCAGCACATTTATTTATGCATCAGGAGGATATTTTTAAAAAGCTGACAGCCCATTGTAAGGAGTACGGATTCATTTTCCAGTCGTCCGAAATATATGACGGATTAAGCGCGGTATACGACTACGGGCAATATGGCGTGGAACTTAAGAACAACATCAAAAAATACTGGTGGGATGCCATGGTATTATTGAATGATGATATCGTGGGACTGGATTCTGCTATTTTCATGCATCCTGCTGTATGGAAAGCCTCGGGACATGTGGACGCCTTCAATGATCCGCTGATCGACAACAAGGATTCCAGGAAAAGATACCGGGCCGATACCCTGATCGAGGATTACATGGAAAGTCTTAATCAGAAGGTAGAAAAAGAGGTTGCCAAAGCTTCCCGCCGTTTTGGCGAGGAATTCGATCAGGATATGTTCAGAAAGACCAACAAGAGGGTCCTGGATCTGAACGAGCGAATGGAAACTGTAAGAAAGCGCTTCGTTACAGCCTCTGAAAACAGTGATCTGAAAGAATTGCGCCAGATAATAATCGACTGTGAAATAGCCGATCCTGTATCAGGTTCCCGAAACTGGACGGAAGTTAGACAGTTCAACCTGATGTTTGATACAAAACTCGGATCGGTAAGCGAAGATGCAAGTACAATTTTTCTAAGGCCCGAAACCGCCCAGGGAATTTTCGTGAATTTCCTTAATGTCCAGAAATCCGGCAGGATGAAGTTACCTTTCGGGATTGCCCAGATCGGCAAGGCCTTCAGGAATGAGATTGTGGCCCGCCAGTTCATTTTCCGTATGAGGGAATTCGAACAGATGGAAATGCAATATTTCATAAGGCCTGGCGAAGAAATGCAGTGGTACGCTTTCTGGAAGGAAAAAAGGATGAAATGGCATAAGGCTCTTGGTTTTGATGAGAACAAATACAGGTTCCATGATCATGATAAGCTTGCCCATTATGCGAATGCTGCTACCGATATCGAATTTGACTTTCCTTTCGGTTTCAAGGAGGTGGAGGGGATACATTCGCGGACTGATTATGATCTTGGCCAGCATCAAAAATTCTGCGGCAAGAAGCTCCAGTATTTCGACAATGAGCTTAATAAAAGCTATGTTCCCTATGTAGTGGAAACTTCGATAGGACTTGACAGGATGTTTCTTACCGTTCTTGCTGCCTCATGGAAAGAAGAAAAAATAAAAAAGGAAAACGGGCAGGAGGATGAAAGAACTTTGCTGCAGCTTCCTCCTTTTCTTGCACCGGTAAAACTGGCTGTCTTCCCGCTTGTAAAAAAAGACGGTCTGCCGGAAATTTCCCAGAAGATACGAAACGACCTGAGGTTTGATTTCACCTGCCAGTATGAAGAAAAAGATTCGATCGGAAGGCGTTACCGCAGGCAGGATGCTATCGGCACACCATATTGTATAACTGTCGACCATCAGACAAGGGAGGATGAAGCGGTCACCATCAGATACCGCGACAGCATGGAGCAGGAAAGAGTGCCTATCGTGAAGCTGCGGGAAATAATAAGCGAAAAAGTGAATATCAAGAAAATCCTGGGATCCCTGTGATATTGCAGAATATTTCTACTTATTCCTGATAAAAAGTCCATAAGTTAAAAAACCTGCATATTTTGCATCTTATAAAGGTCTAAGGATTCCGGCGGGATCTGACAGCAGGGTTTATGTTTAAAAACAAAAACCTGTAAATGAAGAAGGTTCTTATCATAACATACTACTGGCCCCCGAGCGGGGGGGCGGGTGTGCAGCGGTGGCTCAAGTTTGTCAAATACCTGCCGGATTATGGTATCGAACCCTTTGTGCTGACAGTTGATCCGGATTATGCCTCATACCCCCAGAATGATCCGGGTCTGGTAAATGATATCCCCGCCGGAACAAGGATTTTCCGGACCCGCTCTTTTGAGATCCTAAATATTATTTCCAGGTTTCTGGGAAAAGATAAAGTTCCATATGGAGGCTTCAGCAATGTACCCAGGAAAAATTTTTTACATACACTCCTCAGGCTTGTCCGGGGTAACTTTTTTATCCCCGATGCACGCAACGGCTGGATCAGATTTGCCACGAAAAAAGGCCGGGAAATAATAGAAACACATGAAATTGATGCTATCATAACCACAGGGCCTCCCCATTCGACTCATATTGTCGGACTGAAGCTTAAAAGGAGAAACAGGAAACTTAAGTGGATAGCAGATTTCAGGGATCCGTGGACCGATATTTATTATTATTCAGAGATGCTTCATTCTCCCGTTGCAAAGATGATAGACCGGGCGAAGGAAAGGAAGGTTCTAGCCGGGGCAGACAGGCTGATTGCGGTGAATAATTCTGTTGGCAGACTGCTTGCCACTAAAATTGATGATGCAGGGAAGGACAAGGTTACAATTATCACCAACGGATATGATGAAGATGATTTTAATTTTGAATCGGCCCCTTCCGGGGAATTCATTATAACATACTCCGGATCACTATCGGAAAACTATAAACCGGAGGTATTTTTTGGATCATTGGCTGAAATTGTAAGGCAGCATCCTGAAATCGATTTCAAATTTCGTCTTGCAGGCAATATTTCCTCCGGCATAGAGCTAGAACTGAAGAAATACGGTCTTTACCCGATTTTTAAATACCTGGGTTACGTTGATCATGCCGCTCTCCCGGGATTGCTGAAAAGCAGCACCGTGTTGCTATACATTTTTCCTGAAACAGGTAATAAATACACGGGATCCTCCGGAAAGCTCTTTGAATACCTTGCTGCATGCAGACCTGTAGTAGCTATTGATTCACCCTATAGTGATGCGGCGGCAATTATTGAAGAATGCCAGGCAGGAAAAACTTTCACCCGGGATGATCATGATGGCATAAGAGATTATCTCGAATATCTTATCAACGAATATAAAAAGGCCGGCGGGATAAAAGCCGGTAACGGGGTACATATTAAGTACTCCAGAAGCAAACTAGCAGGAAGACTTTCCCGGCTTATCGCTGATCTTTGAACCGTTGGCCCTGTGCTGACTTCGTGCCCGGCCCACCGGTTTCGAGGATATGAAATATGTGGCCCGGACATTTCTCCGGGATGTTGTGCACGATCGGATGTTTCAAAAAAGTCTCCCTGCATTTATACTATACAGGGAGATTTTTCAAAAAATCCTTATGGATGATTATAATACCTCATCCATAAATTGCTGAACTTCATCCCTGAGTTCCTCAAGGTCATTCCTTGTCTCGTTATAAATTTCCCGGTCAGTCTGATCCCAGTCCTCATCATCATCGTCAAACCAGCCCTGATCACGATCACGGTCAGTATCCCGGTCTTCATCACCGTCAAACCAGCCCTGATCACGATCCCGGTCGGTATCCCGGTCTTCATCACCGTCAAACCA
>SLGC01000320.1 GCA_007123885.1 Bacteroidales bacterium
CCGCTGAGCTTATTGATACCGAAGTCAAGAAGATTGTCGACGAGGCTTATAGCCGTGCAAAGAATCTGCTTGAAAAGCATAAGGATCAGCTGGAGCAGCTTGCCGAGTTGTTGCTTGAAAAAGAAGTTATCTTCAGCGAAGATCTTGAAAAAGTATTTGGCAAGAGGAAATATAAAAAGCCTGAAACAGAGCCGCTTTTAAAGCAGACTGCCATGACATCCGATCTCCCTCCTGCCGGATCAAATGATTCGGACCCCCGCGAAAATTCAGGAATTAATATCTCAGGTGACGAGGGTGGTAAGGAAAAAAGTAACCCTGTGGAGAATAAAAGTGAAGAGAATTCAGAGAAAAAAGAACAGAAATCCATTGATGATGATAAGAACTCAGGCAGCTCCGGCTCAGTTGAACTGGACAGGGGCCGGACCGGGAGTATGAAATCTTCAGTCAACAAGGGGTCGGACAAGCTGCTGAAAAAAAAGGAAATAGGTAAGGATAATAAAGACAGGGAAAGAGCCTGAATAACAGGTTAAAATGGATAACTGGACAATTATTTATATAACTACCGACCAGTACCGGGCTGAACTTGCCCGGCAAATGCTTGTTGAAAACGGGATCACGGCTGTTATAATGGACAAGAAAGACAGGTCCTATCCCAATATTGGTCATGTTGAAGTGATGGTTGAAGAAGAAAACAGAAAGGCAGCGGAAAAGTTAATTAAAGAATTCGAACCTTGAAAAATCTGTTGCGGCGCTCTGTTACGGGAATACTATTTGTGATTCTTGTATTTGGGACACTTTTTGCCGGCAGTATTGCTTTTTTGGTTTTTTACCTGGCACTGCTGATCCTTTCCCTGCTTGAATTTTATAAACATAAGGAAAGATCCGGCTTCAGGGTGCAGAAGTATACTGCGATTTTTTCATCCATATTGTTGTTTGTTTTCCTGTTCGGTTATGCATCCGGGATCCTTGGTCTTAGGTGGTTATCGATTCTGCTTTTAATACCTCCGGTCATGATGATCAGGCAGCTTTACAGAAATGATGAACGTGATTTTGACAGTCTTGCGGTTACATTTTACGGCCTTATCTATATTGCCCTGCCCCTGAGTCTTCTCAACCTTATTGTTTTCCACTCAGGCACAGGACAAGGTCAGTATGACCCCAGCCTGCTTGCCGGAATATTTATACTTATAATGCTTAATGATACTGCTGCTTTTTTGATCGGTGTCCGTTTTGGAAGGAATCGTCTTTTCGAAAGGATATCTCCTAAAAAGACATGGGAAGGCACTATCTGCGGAGGTATTGTTGCTCT
Source organism: Bacteroidales bacterium (assembly GCA_007123885.1). Lineage (GTDB taxonomy): Bacteria > Bacteroidota > Bacteroidia > Bacteroidales > PUMT01 > PXAP01. The sequence continues at coordinate 1,310 of SLGC01000320.1, forward strand.
GGCTGCTGCATTTTTTATGAGCGGGTTATTTCAGGTACTTGACAGGATAGAATGGCTTGTCGTAGCCTTGATAGTCGCGGTTTTCGGTATTTATGGCGATCTGGTCGAATCTCTTTTCAAACGACGTCTCGGCATAAAGGATTCAGGTCAATTACTTCCCGGGCACGGTGGTATACTTGACCGGCTCGATGCCTGGCTTCTGGTGATTCCGGTTGTCTGGGTTTATACTAATTTTATCTTTTAAAAGATCATGAAGATTCATAAGGAGGGATATGGTATTTTGCTAAGGTTGCTGTTACTCCTGGCCCTTGCAAACATCCTGCTGATTGTTTTCCTGCCGGCAGGCCATACTGCTGTTTCAGTTTCGCAGCTTTTATCAGGTGCATTTTACCTGTTTGTTCTGTGGTTTTTCCGTGTTCCTTCCCGTTCATTTAATCCCGATGAAAACCTCATTGTTGCACCTGCAGACGGGAAAATTGTTGCAGTAGAAGAAACTGATGAAAATGAATATTTCGGTGACAAAAGGCTGCAGGTTTCAATTTTCATGTCACCTCTTAATGTACATGTAAATCATTTTCCTATTGGCGGACAGGTTCGGTACTTTAAGTATCATCCCGGAGATTATATGGTCGCATGGCATCCTAAGGCCTCAGCCAAAAATGAGCGGACTGCCGTGGTCATTGAAAATGGGGAAAATTCCTCTGTCCTGGTAAGGCAAATTGCCGGTGCTGTTGCCAGGCGCATAATTTGTTATGCCCGGCCCGAGGAGCAGGTCCAGCAGGGTCAGGAGCTTGGGTTTATCAAGTTTGGCTCAAGAGTAGACCTGTTTTTGCCCCTTGATGTGAAGCTCCTTGTAAAGCCCGGACAAAAAGTAAGCGGTAAAAAAACCATCATAGCAAACTTCAGGTAACTTCAGATTTTTCCTTGTCCGGGAAATTGACGTCTTCTGCCGTCAGGTATGACTTCTCAGTGACTATCTGCCCATCCCGGCAAATTCCTAATCAATTGTGAATTTTTAACAAATTATATAGATAAATATGTATATATTTATCAAAAATAACCCTTTAAATGAATTCATATGAAAAAAATTTATGTTATAGCTGTAATAGTCTCTCTGATTGGCGTTTCCGCAGCCTGGATCTCCACATCGGAAAAGAGCGATCCGTCATGTACCAAAACAGAGTGTACAAAAGCTGATGAGAGGGATCAGGCGACTGCTGCAGAATGTTCTTCTGCACAAAAAGAAGGTCCGGCTGCATGTGGGACTGGTTCGCCCGTTGTAATTGCTGCCGCTTCCGAATGTGGTGACTCACACGCACAGGAAACTGTTGCAGTATGTGGTGCCAATCCCAGTGCAGTGAATAAAGCTGCTGCAGAATGCGGGGATTCTTCACCGGCGGTTAAAACAGCTTCCGCGGAATGCGAAGGCCCTTCACTTGCAGTGGAGGAAAAGGCATCCGGATGTAGTGACTGTTCAACTGCTCAAACTGTCCCCGGGGAGAATTGACAGCCGTTAATCCTGCGGATTATCCGGTAAAATGATCAGCGCTTTCCTTTTCATGGTTAGAAGCTCCCGCTCCGGGAGCTTTTTTTTGTCCGCCCTTTTATTATTTTTGTACAGGTCAAGTCACCCGGAAAGAAATCCGGAAGTTACCTGATCACAACTTAATCTTATTAATTTTAATAAATAATGACCGATAACAAAGTTCTGGAAGTTACTCCTGATGTCCAATGGATAGGTGTTCTTGATCATGATATCGTTACTTTCGACATTGTGATGGAAACAAAGTATGGGACAACCTACAACTCCTATTTCATCAATGCCCGGAAGAAAACCATCATTGAAACTACCAAGGTGAAATTTTGGGATGTATGGCTTGAAAAGATCCGGGCTGTAACAGATCCTTCAGAAATAGAGTACATAATTCTCAACCATACCGAACCTGATCATTCAGGTAACCTTGAGAACCTGCTTAAACTCGCCCCGAAGGCTACTGTTGTTGGAAGCGGTAATGCAATCCGTTACCTTGAGGATATAGTATCCGTTCCCTTTAAGAGCGTGAAAGTAAAAGATGGCGACACCCTGGACCTCGGCAACAAGACCCTAAAATTCATCTCTGCACCCAATCTTCACTGGCCCGATACCATGTATACATGGCTTGAAGATGACCGTGTGCTTTTTACCTGCGATTCCTTTGGGGCCCATTTTTGCACACAGGAGATGTTTGATGACCTGGTACCCGATTACCATGATTCTTTCAAATATTATTTTGATGTAATACTTAAGCCCTTCAGCAAATTCATGCTCAAGGCAATAGAGAAGATCCGACCTCTTGACATTTCTGTTATTGCAACCGGACACGGACCGGTTTTAAGATCAGAGTGGAAGAAATATGTAGATCTGTCGGAGCAGTATTCAAAAGAGTACCTTGCCGGCCTGAAACCGGGTGGCAAACATGTTGTCCTTACTTATGTATCGGCCTATGGATATACCAGGGAGATGGCAGAATTTATAGCCGAAGGCATAAGGGAGGCAGACGCAGGCATTTCGGTCGAAACTGCCGATATCGAAATTATGCCTGCAGGCGAGCTTGATTCCCTGCTGGTACGATGCAACGGCCTCCTGGTCGGTTCTCCTACCATCAACCAGAATACCCTTCTTCCTGTATACAAGCTTATGGCCATGATCAGTCCCATCCGCGACAAGGGCAAGCCGGCTGCTGCATTTGGATCATACGGATGGAGCGGGGAGGCTGTTGGCATTATTGAGAGGAACCTGAAGAGCCTCAAACTGGATGTAACCGGTGAAGGCTTTTCTTCAAAATTCCTGCCCAGCAACAATAAGATCGGGGAACTCAGGGAATTTGGACGCCGTTTTGCTGCCAGAATGGCAGCTCAGGTATGAGGCCGGCAATCTGCCGGATCCGGGAATTATAAAAAGAACAGGGCAACTCCGGCAATAGCTATAAATGCCCCAAATACTTCCCGTAAGGTTATCTTTTCATTGAAAATCAGGATTGAAAACGGTATTATCAGCACGGGAACTATGCTCATGATGGTGGCTGCAATTCCCGAAGATGTGAATTTAACCGCCAGCAGGGAAAAGGATACGCCGAGGAATGGTCCGAAAAATGCTCCAATGGTAATGCCTCCCATTGCCTTACGGTTGCTCAGGGCAGGCAGGAACCGATGCCAGCGCCCAAGAATGGTGTAAATTATTGTGAAACCCGCAATCCCGGTTATAACCCTGATCTGGGTAGCTGCAAAGGCATTGTAGCCATCCATTCCATACTTGCTCAATACCAGTCCTGTGGCCTGCCCGGCAGCACCTCCAAAAGCAAGAAGCAGTCCTGCCAGGGGATAGGTAAACCTGAATCCGTTTCTTTTTCTTTTTTTTGCCGGAATTCCGGGAACAGGGATCAGCTCGTTTTTTTCCCTGGTAAGTATGACCAGCGAAATCCCCGAAAGGGTAACCGCCATCCCAGCAAAGCTTTTCGCCGACATGGTTTCCCCCATAATGAGCCATCCCATAAGGGCGGCAATTGGCGGAGCCAGTGACATGATCAGCATCGAAACACGGGCACCTACAACAATATATGCCCTGAAAAGGAAAAGATCGCCAAGAACGAAACCAACCATACCTGATAATGACAGCCATACCCAGTTATGATAACTTGCCCCGGCAGGAAAAAACTGTCCCCCGGTGATCCGGGTATAGGTACCCAGAAAAATGAAGGCCATTAAAAGCCGGATCAGATTAACGGTTAACGAACCAACTCTTTTACCGGCCGATTCAAAAGCCAGGGCTGTGAAGGTCCAGAAAACCGCTGTCAGCAAAGCCGCAAGTTCACCGGCATGTGATTGTAACATAAAGTCAATTTTGGCCGCGAAGATAGTCAAAGTTAAGTTTAACTTAATAACTCTCATTCTTTTCGCGCTGCCATGTGTTGGCGGTGCCGGGGTATGTGGTAAGGGGGATTCAAAAAATGGGCGAAAATTGATGTTACCATCAAAATAAATAAATTTGCTTATTTTTAGATGTTTTAGTGAGGTTCTGTCCCTTTCTGTTAAACGGGCCGGTACCAACAAACTTTATAAAAATTAAAGATTTGGATCCCAGGTATGAAATAAAAAGTGAAACAGGAAAATATATTCTTTTAGTTCTCGGAGCAGCCGTTCTTTTATTCATACTTTGGCATCTGAGGGCTATCATATTTTTTCTTCTGGTAAGCTTTGTGCTGTCGCTGATAGGTCGTCCCGTCGTTGATCTGCTTGACCGGGTAAAATACAGGGAGATCAGTATACCCAGAGCGATTAGTGCATTTGCAGGGATTTTGATCTTGTGGGGTTTTGTCCTTCTGTTTTTCCGTTTCTTTATACCGATTATTGCATCACAGGCCAGAGAGCTTGCTTTTATAAATGCAGATGCTGTTATAGGTAACCTGGAGGAACCTATTTTGCAGCTTGAGACTTTCATGCTCAGGCTTGGTCTTGATGCGTTCCGTGATACCAGTATTCCCGATTTTTTCGCCCAGAAGCTCAATTCGATCCTAAATATTGATTTTTTTGCAAATATTTTCGGCTCTGTTGCCACGCTTCTTGGCAATGTGGTTATAGCAGCCTTTGCAATTACCTTCATGACCTTCTTTTTCCTGAAGGATGACAGACTTTTCCTGGAAGGGATTTTGATTTTTGTGCCCACCCGCCATGAACAGGCAGTGAGGCATGTGATGTCCTCCATAAAATACCTGCTTATGCGTTATTTTATAGGTATACTGTTGCAGATCACATGTATTATTATCCTTATTACTTCTGGAATGCTGCTGATCGGGATTCAGTTCAACAATGCCCTTGTTATAGGGTTGTCTGTCGGCGTTTTTAATATAATCCCCTATATTGGTCCTGTAATAGGCGCGGTTATCGGACTTTTTATAGGAGTGGTTTCAAACATTGAACTTTCTTTCTATAATGAAATGTTACCCCTTCTGACTTACATGCTTTTTGTTTTTATAGTTGTTCAGGTAATCGACAATATACTTTTCCAGCCCCTGATATATGCCAGCAGTGTGCATGCCCACCCGCTGGAAATCTTTATCGTCCTGATGATAGGTGGAAGTATTGCAGGTATAATAGGTATGTTTCTTGCCATACCTACTTACACTGTTCTGAGGGTTATTGCCAAGGAATTTTTCAATAATTTCAAGCTGGTAAAGCGGCTGACTGAAAAAATTTAGTATCTTTCGCCGGTTAGCATAGATTTTGAGGACATTGCATAAAATGATGATGCAAATGCAACTATTACTGCGTAACCTGATCCTGATCCTGTTTTTTCATGGCGGTGCATGCCTGCATGGCCAGGTGGATGCGGTATCATTTGATTACCGGATTGATGATCTGGCCTCATACAGGGTGGTCTTTGAAAGCTATTACATCACACCTGGCGGACAAACCGTATACTTTACCGCTGAGGATTCCGGTAATTATGATTTCTTCTGGGAATTTGGCGATGGCTCTACCGGCAGTCAGCCGGCTATGATGCACAGTTATATGTCAGCGGGTACTTACGATGTGACGCTGACAATAACAGATATTTCCGACCCTTCCCTGACCATGTCAGACATCATAGAGGTAACTGTAAATGATGCTTTTGAGGTTCCAAATGTTTTCACACCTGACGGCGACGGCATAAATGATGTCTTCATTGTAAGATCAAACGGTGTCACACCCCTGAATATAACCATATTCGACCGCGGAGGAAGCATAGTTTATCAGCATACCTCCCCCATTATTAACTGGGATGGAAGAACTCCGGGAGGAACGCTTGTCAGGCCCGGTGTTTATTATTATGTGATTACTTCATCTGAGCCATTTTATAACAAAAAAGGATTTATCCACGTATATTATGGCAGATAGCTGTTATAATTTATCAGAAGCAGAAGGTGAACCTGGCAGGATC